>JAAYCK010000173.1 GCA_012729835.1 Syntrophomonadaceae bacterium | reverse complement strand
GCAGGCACTTCTGCCTTGACAGGCTTTTCCGCCTTTGCTGCTTCTTTATAGAAAGCCGTTAAGCGGATGGAGCTGGTCACAGGCGTATCCAGATCAAACTCCCGCGCGCCAAGACGCCAACACTTAAAAACAGCTCCCTTAATCTT
The DNA here is from genome assembly GCA_012729835.1 of Syntrophomonadaceae bacterium. GTDB lineage: Bacteria > Bacillota > Syntrophomonadia > Syntrophomonadales > Syntrophomonadaceae > Syntrophomonas_A. The sequence goes on along the minus strand of JAAYCK010000173.1, from coordinate 2,273 downwards.
CGGAGCTGTCAGGGCGCCGGGATATAATTCACCTGCTTCCCGGAGCGTCATGCCGCCGGGCACCTGCAAGCTGGCGAGCAGGTCTCCATCCCTGCCACACAGCAGCACCGTGTATTCGGGCGGCTCCTCTTTCTCCTCCATGGCAGTGACTGTCCCCGAAATGAGCATTCCGGACAACAAGCAGAGCGCTGTCAGAAACGCTAACAGTTTGCGGATGCTGGCTTTGTTCATGGTTTTTCTCCCTTCCAGTTGGTTAAAATCAAGTCGTCAAAAACAGTTTGTTGCTAGCGACTGCCCTTTAATTGCATGATTCTCTTTCGATTTTCACCAGTTCTCCTCACTCAACAAAAAATGAGAGTGTCATATTCATATTAGGCGTTTGCCGAAATTATTATAGGCTCGGAACATTCTGATGTCAATACCACACTCTGTTCAAGTTCGCAACTTCCAACTTCACTTGTCATGTCATGCCGCCTGATTGCCTGGTGAATGAATCAGCCAATACCTCGTGCCCAATCGCGTGTCCAATCGTCTTGGTCTGAAGCCGCAGCGGTTGTTGGTTTTATTATATGGTTATGTCATTTTTGATACAATGCTGTCGTCGTCTTCGGTCATTTTTCGTCGCATTCGGTAGCAGAACGCCTTGACAGCGGGTTCCGGGCGCAAGATAACATACCGTGGTTTGTTTTTGCCTCGTTTCGGCGTGCAGCGGCGGATGATAAGAACCATTACCATACCTTGTTACGGCGCAAAGACAGCCTCTTTCCAGAAAGAAGCGGAGAACGCCGCCCATACGGCTGCACTCCTGGCCAAATGCAACGAAAACGAACCGAATGCGACAAGCGCCTTGTATGAATAACAGCGTCCACGTATAATAACAACACGCACATACTTATGGAAAGGGGGAAGCAGGTGATGGACGTGCGATTCAGCTTTGTGCAGGATGATACAGTGAGCGGTATCGATGTGATCGTGCGCGCCAGAGAAAAAAACGAAACGGTGCGAGAGCTGCTGTCAAAACTGTCGGCTGTATCGGTGCGCTCGGCCTATGGGAATGCCTTTGCCGAAACGTATGACATCAGCATCAACGACATCATACTGGTGGTGCGCGGCGGGCGCTATGTAACGGCAAAAACCATTACCGGCGAACGCATCATCAAAGACGCGCTGGTGCGCATCGAAGAGAAGCTCGACCCTGTATGGTTCGTTCGGATCTCGCAGTCGGAGATCATCAACTTAAAGTATGTCAAGAAATGGGATTTCGTGGGTGGCGGTATCATCCAGATCAACATGGAAAACGAAATCATCTGCCATGCATCCAGACGATACGCCTCGCATATCCGCGATACGCTTCGCAAAGGGAGGGCAATGTAATGAGAAAACGCCTGATTATTAAATCTCTCATCGGTCTGGCAGCGGGCGCGGCGGCAGCACATATCCTCACGCTGCTGATCAATTACTTTACAATGGGAGAGTGGCTGATCTGCATGCCTGAATTGACCGAGGATTTCGGCACAGCACGGGCCGTTATTCTGCAAACGGTGCTTTCCGGGTTGTTCGGCATGGTGGCTCTGGGCGGGATGTGCGTATACGACATCGAGCAGTGGAGCCTGCTGCATGCTTCCGTGATGCATTGTGCGCTGATCCTGATCACCTATCTGATCGTCGGGCTGATCCTGTATTGGTTCTCTTTCAACCTCATCACCATCTTGATCGTGTCCGGCATCATCATCCTTGTCTATTTCATGATCTGGTTGGTCATGTATACCATCTGGAAGAAAGGGATCCGCGAAATGAACACGCTGATGGAAGAATACAAGAAGCAGACCGAGGAAACAGGCTGCTGACATAAACAGGTGCGCGGCAACCTTCGCAGACAGGCAACAACAAGACGAACGAGCCCCCATCATTCTTTGGCGCAAAACCATGTCTGTATCTTCATACAATGGGGTGCGAAGGCGGCTGCGAATCAAATACAATTCCGGCCAGTATCGAAAAACCTGATGCGCAAGCGCCCTGAAGAACTGCCGCGCACCGGAGAATACAGCCCAAGGCTTTGCACACCGCAAACATGCTGCCATTGATTCTGCGTATTCGTGTAATATCTTCCGATACCAAACAAACAAATACATGCACCTATGAATAAGCCCATGAACAGGAAAAGCCGCCCGGAGGCGGCGCTTTAATGCCTTTTCAGGATGCTAAAATCCCATCAGGGCATTTATGCTGGTGCCGGTGGTCGGACTTGAACCGACACGGTATCGCTACCAACG
>JAAYCK010000152.1 GCA_012729835.1 Syntrophomonadaceae bacterium | reverse complement strand
GAACTCGTGCCATGGTAAAATTATGCATTAGAACCGCAAGAAGTATTCATTTATTGTGGTGCGCGCAGCGCGTGAGAATTGCGAGCGCAGCGCGGCAATCTTCCCCCGTTTTCACACCAATGACAATCCAACTGGGTTCGCAATGACAGAGCTAAAAGTTAAAGTAAATAAACTGGGTAATATTGCTCAGGTTAAGTATAGCCGCCACCGCCGCCGCCGTTGCTAAAAGTGCGTAAAACGGGTTGGGCCGGAAACGGGTCTCCATTTCTATGGAGTTCTTAAAGCCCAGCACCAGTACCATAGCAGCGACCAGTGCCAAGGCTGCCAGCTTGAGATCGACCGCCATGTTGAACGCCCCGAATTTAACCCCATATTCTGAAAGAAAAGCCAAGCTGCCGCTGAAGGATGCCGGCAGACTCACCCCCTGCAAGCCCAGCATCCCCGACAGAACCTTGCCCGCGTCCTCCCAGCTCTTGGCACGGAAGAACACAAAGGCCATATTGACGAAGTTAAAGGTGATGAACCAGGCCAGCACCTTGTTCATTTTGCACCCCAGGCGCTGCCAGGCCCGGTTGATTACCAGAGCCAGGCCATGGAGAAATCCCCAAAAGACAAAGGTCCAGGCCGCTCCGTGCCATAAACCACCCAATAGAAAGGTAATCATGATATTGCGGTAGATGCCCGCCTGTCCCCGCTGATTGCCGCCCAGCGGGATGTAGATATAATCGCGCAGAAATCGGCTGAGCGTTATATGCCAGCGCCGCCAGAATTCCTGGATAGACAGCGATTTGTAGGGAGAATTGAAGTTGATGGGAAGACGGATATTAAACATCAAGGCTGACCCGATCGCCATATCGGTATAGGCACTGAAATCAAAATACAGCTGCAGGGTGTAAGACAATGAGGTGATCCAGGCCTCCAGCAGGGTAAGGCTCACTGCCGTATCAAACCCGTAATTAGCCCACACTGCGAAAACATCGGCGATGATCACCTTTTTAAAAAGACCCAACGAAAGCAAGAAAAGCCCCCGGGACAGATTTTCATAGTTGATTCCTTTGTTGTCATCGGAGGCAAACTGCGGCATCATCTCCCGGTGATGAATGATGGGACCGGCCAGGAGGTGCGGGAAGAAGGTGACGAACAAGGCATAGTTGAGCAGGCTGTATTCACGTACCTCCCCCCGGTAAGCATCCACCAGATAGGCGATCTGGGTAAAGGTAAAGAAGCTGATGCCCAATGGGAGTATGATATGGAGCAAGGTTAGGTGATTCCCCAGGTAATTCAGATTACTGATAAAGAAATCCGTATACTTATAATAACCCAGCAAGCCCAAGTTGAAGCACAAGCCCAGTATCAGCAAGATGCGCCGGCGAGGGTCATCGGACACGGCCAGACGGCTCAGGGTGCTGCCGGTCAGATAGTTGACGATGGTGGATACAAGTATCAGCGGCAGGTATTTGATATTCCAATAGCTATAGAAGAACAACGAGGCTAATACCAGCCAGGCCACACCGACCCGTTTCGAAAATAGGCGGTTGAATATAAAGTATAGGATCAAGGAAACCGGAAGAAACATCAGTACATATTCATATGAGTTAAACAGCACGACCTTCCCCGGCTCCTTTCTGTCAAGCGGACAAGATTGCCGCATCGCTTCGCTCCTCGCAATGACAAGCACGCGAGCTTTCTCAGCAATGAGCTGGCGGGGCGTCAATCTTATATTGTTTCATTGCGAGCGCAACGCGGCAATCTTCCCTCGTTTTCGCAGCAATGACCTGGACAGAGGGACGGTCCTTTTATTACCCTTTTATCGGTAACAAAAGGACCGTCCCTTTGTCCCTATCCCCTTGGTTCATCTTATTATTCCCTGGGCCGCAGGGTCGGGAACAGTATTACGTCACGGATCGATGACGAAGCCGTTATCAGCATGACCAGACGGTCAATGCCTATGCCCAGGCCACCGGCCGGTGGCATGCCATATTCCAGGGCGTTTATGTAGTCTTCGTCCATCATATGGGCTTCTCCATCACCACTGGCCCTTTTTTCCACCTGCTTCTGGAAGCGGCCCTTCTGGTCAATAGGATCATTAAGTTCGGAAAAGGCATTGGCGATCTCCCGGCGCATGACAAACAGCTCGAAGCGATCGGTAAAGGCCGGATTCTCGGCATTCCGCTTGGCTAGGGGCGATATTTCCACCGGGTGACCGTAAATGAAAGTAGGCTGCACCAGATGCTCTTCCACGAATTCTTCAAAGATCAGATTTATAAGCTCCCCGCGGTTGTCCCCATCGTGAACTTCCAGACCCAGCTTGACCGCAGCCTGCCGGGCACCTACATCGTCCAACACCGTATGGAAATCGACTCCGGTGTGTTGGTTGATGGCATCCAGCATGGATATCCGCTGCCAGGGTCCAGTAAAATCGACGATCTCTCCCTCGAAATCCACCTGCTTACTGCCGTTGATCTTCTCCACCGTGTTCGAGATCAGATCCTCGGTCAGATCCATCATGTCGCCAAAATCAGCATAAGCCTGGTATAGCTCCAGCATGGTGAACTCCGGATTATGTTTGGTAGATATTCCTTCATTACGGAAGTTGCGGTTTATCTCATATACCTTCTCCAGCCCGCCGACGATAAGCCGCTTGAGATATAGTTCGGGAGCTATGCGCAGATAGAGTTCCATATTCAGTGCATTATGATGCGTGATAAATGGCCGGGCGGCAGCTCCTCCTGGGATGGGCTGCATCATAGGGGTCTCTACTTCTAAGAAACCCTTAGCGTCCAGGTAATTCCTGATCTCCTTGATGATACGGCTGCGCTTGATGAATACATCTTTGACCTCTGGATTTACGATGAGGTCCACGTAACGCTGGCGGTATCTCAGTTCGACATCCTTGAGTCCGTGCCATTTCTCCGGCAGCGGATTGAGTGACTTGGACAGATAAACCAGGTCATGGACATGTACACTGATCTCACCCTTCTGGGTACGGAAGACCTCGCCCTGAATACCTAGGATATCGCCCATATCGAGCTTCTTGAACAGGTCGTATTTCTCTTCGCCCAGATCATCCTGGCGGATATAGAGCTGGATCTGGCCAGACAGGTCCTGCAGGTTGGCAAAACCAGCCTTGCCGTGCCGGCGCTTGGACATTATACGCCCGGCAATACGAACCTCCCTACCTTCGAAAGTATCGAAATCATCGGTTATCTGCTGGGTCATGGTATCCCGCTCATACTTCTGACCGAAGGGCTCCACCCCAGCCGCCCGCAACTCCTCAAGCTTGTCCAGACGCACCTGCTTTAGTTCACTGGCATTAATTTCTTGTTCGGACATAAGACACTCCATAATTAATTTTTAATTCTTATTTTTTAATTTTAAATTAGGGTTAGCGAACCCAAAATAATAGGAAATACAGAGTATTTCTACAACGATTAAAAATTCAAAATTTATAATTCAAAATTCTACTTCTGTACCTTCAGTATCTTGTATTTTACCTTGCCGGCTGGTGCTTCCACCTCAACCGTCGATTTGACCTTTTTACCCAGGATGGCCTTACCTACCGGAGATTCGTCGGAGATCTTGCCGTCTTTCAGTTTGGACTCTACCGAGGAAACCAGTAGTAGAGTGATCTCGCGACCGGATTTCATTTCCTTCAGCGTCACGCGGGAGCCCAGGGAGACCACATCGGTACGTATATCTTCGTCTTCCATCAAGCGTGCATTTTTCAGCGTCTTCTCCAGAGTGATGATGCGGCCTTCAATGAAGGCTTGCTCGTTTTTAGCATCCTCATACTCGGAGTTCTCCGAAATATCCCCAAAGGCAATTGCTTGCTTGATGCGTTCAGCGACCTCTTCGCGCCTGACCGATTTAAGGTGTTCCAGTTCGGACTCCAGCTTGTGCAGTCCCTCTTTTGTTAGGATTACCTCTTTCTCTTCCGCCATCAAATCGCTCCCTTTTAGTTTTAATTAACCACAGATTATTTCAGATTATTTTCCACAGATAAACACAGATTTAAAAACTATGCGCTTTATACTAACACTAGGACCAAAGTTGTTGGGCCTAGTTTAATGCCTTAACTTCCGACAGATTGGCACGGGTTTTTAGCCACGGATTTCACGGAATTTTTGCCACAGATGAACACAGATGCACACAGATTTTCAGAAAATATGCGCTTTATATTTACTCTTGTGCCAAAATTGATAATCAACCCTAGTTTTATTCCCGTTGCCTTTAAATAATTCATCAATTGAGCTTCATGCGCTTGGTCTATGTTTTTGATAGCTTTGACTTCTATAATTACTAAATCATTTACTATTAAATCAGCTATGTATTCACCAACAACAATATCCTTATATGTAACAGTTAATGCCTTTTGTTGTATCACCTGAAATCCTTGCTGTTCAAGTTCCATTCTAAAAGCATTTTCATAAACCTTTTCTGCAAAACCATATCCTAAGTAATTATGTACTTCAAAAGCACACGAAATGATTTTCTCAGTCAGTTCTTTATGCAAATAATCCATCTATCAATCCCTAAACATAATCTGTGTTAATCTGTGCCTAATTAAAAAAACTATCTGTGTCCATCTGTGTTCATCTGTGGCTAATTTAAAAAACTACTGTGTTCATCTGTGGCTAAATAAAAAAGAAGCAGCGGCTTGCGCTGTCTTTATGGTATTATAAAGACCTCATATGTCCTTGTCAAGTTGCCCGCTTCCGCCCATCGCCAGTTAGACCGCCGGGGTGTCCAGGAAGATGTCCCATAATCCTATGCTGTCCCCCAGAGCCTCTATTCTAGTGAAATCATCAGCCAGATTACCTGGTTCTTGCAGGTCATTTCTTGCTTCTTCGCTATAGGGTTTCAAAAATCCTGCCTGGGACCATAAACAACTTTCCACTATCGGCGCCAGATTATTCAAGCTTGAAGGTATCCCACCCTTCTCCAGTTCACTCTCCAACTGGGGAGCCCAGCCCCGGCTGGCATTATCCAGACGTAAGCAAAAGGCCTGGGTTTTTCGGGTATCCAGCAGATTATTTGTGTCAAAGAGAAGAACTAGATCTCCCCGCTCCCAGCTACCTGGTTCCAGCCAACTGGTGGCAAAGGGACAACCCTTCTCATAGAGCAGTTTATAACTGAGGACTTCATAACGAGCTGGATTATTGCTTTGCATGGAAACCGGCAGCCCATACTGGCAGAGCCGGGCCGTAAAAGCCAGCGGGTTTTCCAGTTCCCCGACCACTATTATCTTCTTCAGTTCCCGGCGCGAAAGCATACGGGCTACCAGTGCCGCCGCCATAGCCTTGATGAAACCATCGCCAAAGGTCAGGTTAACCGTAGGAAGCAGCCCCTGCAGCGCCGACTTCTTCAATTCACGGTCCACCGCCAGCCTGGACAGCCCCCATTCATTGATGAGGCCAAGCGATTTGTCCGCCATGGTCTGGCGGGTCTCCGGCTCCAGCACTGCCAGATTACCGGCTCCCAGCGGCAGGTTTATGTTGCAGCCGCGTGCCTGCAGATCCGGGATCTCAATCAGCTTTTCCACCCGGGGAGCAAAAAAAACCGGGGCCATTCGTTCCAGAAACAGCTTCTGGGAAAACAGCCCCCGCCGGTCACTATCAAGTATATTAAAATAACCAAAATCCAGGTCAGGCATTAAATGTCTCCAGATCCACCACCCCTGGTTTCATATCCAGCTCCTGCAACATCCTGTAGTAATCCTCCGGCGCGATCTGGTCGATGGGCCGACCCATCAGGGTCACCATCAGGGCTTCAATAACATTGGTGCCGAAGGAACGCCCCCCCATATCGGGAGTCGTAGTTATGACCTTGCTGATTCCACGTTCTTTGAGCAGTGTCATGTCATCATGGGTGGTTGTATTCGTTATTATCACCTGCCCATTAAGTTTTTCGGGCAGGTAGCGGCGAATATAGAGAAAGTCGCCGGCCAATATATCCGCCTCATAATAATATTTCGAATGCTTCGGAATTATTACATCCTGCTGCTCCCCGGTCGGGTAGAGCTTGTCAAAGGGCATCTTGACGATGAATGGCGCGACCATCCCACCCAGAATCCGCAGGGTCTTAAGGGAATGCATGGGAACGGGCACGCCTACAGTGTAAATAAAATCACCCAGGGTAAGCTGGGCTCCCACTTCTTCAAAGGCCTCGGCCATGCCAAAACGATCAACTGCACAGACCATGAGGACCTTTTTACCTTTCAGGTCCATGATACCTTCTTGCTGAACGTCGAGAATGCACTTGCGCTCCAGGGTGTTTTTCAATCCGCTGCCGTCCAACATGGGCGTTTTCCTGGCTTCGGCCATCAACTTCTGAGCGTCCTTAATAACGTAGCGTTTGCCGGCAATGTACACGTAGAGGTCGATGCCGCCCATGCCGAAGGCATCCACCTTGCCGTCCAGGTCACGAATCAGCTGAATGGCCTGGTCCCAATCCCCGTCGGTGCCGATCCGTTCGATCAGAAAATGCTCCCCCATGAAATCGGTTTCAAAGGCATGATCCCGCTTGGACGATCCCAGACTTACGCTAACGATTCTCTTCAAGACAACTTCCTCCTTTAGGGGATTTAATTTTAGCCACAGATTAACACGGATTAACACAGATTTTGTTTACTATGTATCAGCAAAAGTTCTTTTAAACCCATTTGTTTACGAGAACCCGATGGGTTAAAAATTTTAATCCCGGCAAGTCTAATAATGTCACAGAATACATTAGCTCCCCAACAGATAAGTTTAACCACCATCGATCTAATCTGTGTTAATCTGTGTTAATCTGTGGCAAAAAATCCGTTTCCCTGTGTCTATAAACTCACCGGGCGGCCCGGATGGAGCGGAGTATCTTTTTTACCTCGGCCGGGTCTACCCATTTATCTTCAGTAAGCGGCGACGGCCCCAGCTCTATCGAGACCACCTGTCCGTCCAGTATGCCCTCAATCAGTTTGAGCCGTTCATCCGAGCCCATCAAAATAACGATGTCATAAGTCCGAATCTGGGCGGTGAGGTTCATGATTTCATTAAGAACCTCCTTGCCATTCCTCAGGTTAATGAAATCCTGCCGCTCCTGCTCCGTCATCAGCAGGATATAATCAACACCCTCCGTCTGCATGATCTCCTGGATCTCATTTTTATTGAGCACCGGGAAGCCTATGCAGGCGATGGTCTGTCCTTTGCGCAATTCTCCGATGGTTTCCAGGCGTGAGATAAAGGTGCGGTCAATGTCAAGGCGGCTGGCCGTCTCCTGCTGCGAAAAGCCTCGGGATCTCATTAATAGGGCTTTGTGCAGGGTACGTTCGACCTTCTCCCAACTGATGATTTTGTCCTGAATGCGGTAAAAATCCATATCTGCCTCCCGGCTAAATAACAAGATAAAGCCTAATATAAGCAATAGTGTTCAACCGTTTACAGTTGAGCACAATGTTGTGTACAAATTATTGTCCATTTTAGCACCAATTAAACCCGACTGGCAAGAAAAAGAGGCACCTGGCGCAGGCAAAAAAGAAGCGGCAAATCGGTTAGTTTCCTTCTCTACCCAGCAGCTGCATAATGGCAGCCACCAGTTCATCACGGCTGTCAGCCCGGTTTATATCGCCACGAATACGGGCCGCTCCCCGCATCCCCCGGGTATACCATGAAAAATGCTTGCGCATCTCCCGCACTCCTACCATCTCCCCCTTATAGCGACAGGCCAGATCCAGGTGCCGGATGGCTATCCCAATCCGCTCCTCAATAGTGGCAGGTTCTATTATAGTACCTTCTTCGACTAAGGCGACCGCCTCGCGGAAGAGAAATGGATTTCCCATAGCCCCCCGGCCGATCATGATCGCGTCGCAGTTAGTCTCCTCCAGCATACGGCAAGCATCAGACGCGCTCATTATATCACCATTGCCGATGACGGGAATCGCCAGCTGCTGCTTCAGTATCTTGATGGCTGACCACTCAGCCTGCCCGGAAAAGAACTGGCTCCGGCTGCGCGGATGGAGAGTCACTGCGGCTGCACCCTCTTCTTCGGCAATGCCACCCAGTTCGATATAGGTATGTTCATCATCGTGCCAGCCTTTGCGCATCTTCACCGTGACCGGAAGACTGACCGCCGCTTTCACCTCACGGATGATGGAGCGGGCCAGGTGAAGATCAGTCAGCAAAGCGGCTCCTTCGCGGTTTTTTACGATTTTGGGGGTGGGACAACCCATATTGATGTCGATGATGGCCGCCCCCAGGCCGACTAGAATAGCGGCTCCCCGACCCATAGTCTCGGGATCAGAACCAAAAATCTGCACCGCTACCGGTCCATCCTCCTCACTGACATCGGCCAGTCGCAGGGTGCGCTGCTGCGTGTAGCACAGACCCATATCACTGATCATCTCACTGAAGGTCAGTCCGCAGCCGAACTCCCGGGCCAGATCGCGGAAGGCGCGGTCAGTAACCCCGGCCATAGGAGCCGAAATTATTCGATTGGCCAATTGCAACGATCCGATAGTTAACATAACACACCTCAAACAAAAAGGTGACAATAGGTGACAAGGGGACGGTTCTTCTGTCATAACGCGTTATGACAGAAGAACCGTCCCCTTGTCACCTATTGATGATTCAATTCGTAGATCAGACGCAACCCATCCAGGGTAAGAACCTCATCTACCACATCAATAACATCGGTCTCCCGGGCAATGACCCCGGCTAGTCCGCCAGTAGCGACCACGGTCAGGGCTTCCCCAATCTCTTTCTGCATGCGGTGAACTATCCCTTCCACCTGTCCCACAAAGCCGTAGATGATGCCAGCCTGCATGCTGGAAACTGTATTCTTCCCGATTATGCTGCGGGGTTTGACCAGTTCCACTCTGGGTAATTTGGCGGCGCGGGATACCAGGGCTTCCGTAGATATCCGTACCCCGGGGGCTATGGCTCCGCCCAGGTATTCGCCCTTTTCATTCACTACACAAAAAGTAGTGGCAGTTCCGAAATCGATGATGATCAGGGCTCCCGGATATTTATGGTGAGCAGCAACCGCGTTGACCACGCGATCTGCCCCGACCTCCCGCGGATTCTCGTATTTTATCGCCAACCCGGTCTTGATGCCGGGCCCTACAATGATCGGTTTGCAGTTGAAATACTTGTGGGCCAGCTGTTCCAGTTCCATCATCAAGGAGGGTACCACAGAAGAGATGACTATGGCCTTTACGCCTTTCATGTCCAGGTTCTTCAATTCAAAAAGGGATTTCAAGGTCACCCCGTATTCATCGCAGGTCCGCATATTGTCTGTGCGTATCCTCCAACTGGTGAGCAGTTTGTCTTCACGGTAGACCCCGGCAACGATATTGGTGTTTCCTACATCAAAAACCAGCAACATAACGCCGTGTTCCTCCTAAGCTTGCGGCATATAAATCTTGACTTCAGCAGCCGTTTCCGGCTCATACTCCAATAGATTCGCGTTTTATGTCCAATCTCCTGCTTACCTCCAGAGCCAGCCAGGTAGCTAGGACCAGTTTGATGATATCAAATGTAGCGTACGGGACGAAACCTAGCTGCAGAATTTTGATAACATCTACAGTATTCCCCAGGTAGAAGTTCAATATAAAGTACATGTATACTAAACCAATGATGTACATTACTGCAATCCCTGCCAGGCCGGAGCCGATGAAATTAAGCCAATCTGCCCGCCTGATCAGGCGGGACTGAACCCAGGCCGCTGCAGGAAATGCCAGGATAAAGCCGAAGCTGGGTACCAGTACATAGGCGGGTCCTCCATAAGGGGGCATGGAAAAGACCGGTATCCCGATCAGACCTAGGCCCAGATAGGCTAGCATAGAAAGAAATGCCGCCCGCGGCGGCAAGAGAAAGGCTGCCAGCAGCATTACCAAAGGCTGCAGGCTGAAGGGTATCACCACCAGCGGTTGAAACATACGTACCATTATAGTCAATACACACATCAAGGCCGCAAACATCGCCGCCCGCACCAGTTCCTGAGTTGATAATCTCATGGTTACCACCACCCCTATTGTTAACCATAATTATAGCACAAGGTTAACAAAGCGGACTAAACGACAAAGGTATACATGAAAAGGCGTGGCGCTAATAGAGTCAATCGATGGTTTTATAAATGCTGGAGGAACTTATATCCAAACAAAATATAGATTGCCGCGCTGCGCTCGCAATGACAGAAATAAGCCAGGCCGGCAAAAAACGTGAAGATCACGGCGTGTAAAATGCCCGCGACTGAGGCGTACTAAACGTACGTTGACTGAGCGGGCTTTTTACACAACAAAGGATTCGCGTTTTTTGCCGGCCTACACTATATCAAAACTGATATCCAAACTAACTGCGCTGTGGGTGAGGGCGCCCGAAGAAATAATATCCACACCGGTTCTGGCTACGGCGGCAATGGTCTTTTCATTGATACCGCCGGAGGCTTCCAGAAGCGCCCTTCCCCTGGTCATCTTGACCGCCTTTTTCAAGGTAGGCAGATCCATGTTATCCAGCAGGATAATGTCAGCACCAGCGCCCAGGGCTTCCTGGAGCTGTTCCAGGGTGTCGACTTCTACCTCAATCTTCAGGGTGTGCGGGACCTTGGCCCTAACCTTTTCCACTGCTGGGGTGATTCCCCCGGCAACCAGGATATGGTTGTCTTTGATCATGACTCCGTCATACAGTCCAAAGCGGTGATTATGTCCGCCGCCTACCGTTACAGCATACTTCTCCAGTACCCTCAGTCCGGGGGTGGTCTTGCGGGTATCGACCAGGCGAACCGGCGCATCGCCGATCAGGTCTACATAATGGCGGGTCTTGGTGGCGATCCCGGACAGGCGCTGTACGAAGTTCAAGGCCAGCCGCTCACCGGTGAGCAGAGACGCTGCCCGGCCTTCCACCCGGGCCAGGATATCGCCTGGATTTATGGTTTCACCGTCTTGCTTATGGATCATAAAACTGACCTGGGGGTCGAGCATCGCAAACACAGCCTGACTGACCTCGATGCCGGCCAGGATTCCCCTGGCCTTGGCCAGAAAAACCCCGGAAGCCTCTATATCCGGCTCTACCAGGCTGTCCGTCGTCATATCGCCATGGCCAATATCTTCCGCCAGGGCGCTTTTGATTAAATCATTGATTCCAACCCAGTTCATATGCTTTCCTCCTCCAGAACAAGACTGACGCGCTGCGCTCGCAATTATCCACGGGTATTTTACCCACCACGATGAAAGAAAAGCGTTAGATCTTTTTTCATTTACGTAACAATGACCGGGGAAGATTGCCGCGTCGCTAGCGCTCCTCGCAAAGACATATAAGTAGCTGACATTGCGCAGTAATCTTTCGTTTGTCATTGTGAAATACTCTACTTTCGGGCCGCAATATCTGGTTATAGCTTGCCCGGGTCTATTTTATTCTTGCCGCAAATTCCTGCAGGGTAAGACCGCGGGAGATACGCACCCTCGGCAGGAGATACATATCATTATTAGAACTGGCTGTGCCGTATTTGGTGGTGACTGCCGCGGTATAACCATTCTGGCGAATCATATCCACCGCCTCTTGCCGATATTCTCCTGATGGATAGCAGAAAGTCTGAACGACCGTCTTGGTATTACTTTCTAAATACTGCCGCGATTGCAGGATCTCCGCTGGCAGCTTGCTGGCGTCAAGTGCTTTCAGTGAGGGGTGGGTATGGGTATGACAGCCGATCTCTACTCCATTATCAGCCAAAATCTTGATCTCATTCCAGCTCATAAATGGCGCGGCATCCACCTTGTTAGTAATAACAAAAACGGTTGCGTTGAAACCGTATTGCTGCAAGAGCGGCCAGACCTTGCCGTAAAAGGTCTGATAACCGTCATCAAAGGTCAAAGCCACCGTCTTCTCTGGGATGCAATTGTTCTTCAGCATTTCAACCGCCGTGGCCAGCGAAACCACCGTATACTTATTATCATACAGATATCTCATTTGTTCATTAAGCTCGCTGTCTCTGACAAAGAGTGAATTCGGTCCGTCCCCGACTTCGTGATACATCAAAATTGGGAGATTACTGCGAGTTTTAACCGGGGGAAGAGCCTGGACGCTGCTGGTTACTGGCGCAGCTGTTGCTTCTGCCACGGCAGGCATAATTGTTCTGTTTTCAGTATGTATTGCGGGGATGGCTGATGCTATTGCCCGTTCATAAAAGCTGGTCGTGACCGGCGTGACTACTGCCAGTACCGCAACAATGACCGCACAACACAATAACCTTCTTTTCATAGGTACTTCCTTCAACGAATCCCCACCCTTCCTATCAGCAGTTTACAAAGCTCATATGTTTCTGCCAGCGAACATCATCCCGTTCAGAATAATCGGAACGGAAGTGCCCGCCCCGGCTTTCTTTACGCCACAGAGCCGCCTGGATAATAATATGCGCGACAGTCAGCATGTTTATGATTTCGTAATAGGCCAGCCGGTCATCCCCAGCAGCAAGACAGCTGTATATTCTCTCCACTTCGGCATTGGCCTGCTTGAGACCAGCCTCACTCCGGATGATACCGACGTTTTCCCACATTATCTCCTGCAACAGGGCCTTGGCCTCGGCCGGTATGATTTCTTCCCGGGCGGAGCCGTAGACCCAGCCGGGATCGAATTGCCTGACTACTTCTTCTATACTCACCGGACGCCGGTAGAGCATCTCTTGCAAGCGGTCCACGATCCGATTGCCGAAGACTATGCCCTCCAACAGAGAGTTGCTGGCCAGACGATTAGCTCCATGCACCCCGGTGCAAGCTGCCTCTCCTGATGAGTATAGTCCATAAACCCCAGTTTCCCCGTAGGTATTAGTATATATCCCGCCCATAGTATAATGAGCAGCCGGCGATACCGGAACATAGTCTCGGGTGAGATCAATATTCTTTTCCAGGCACGTACGATAGATATTGGGAAATCTTTTAGTGACATTAGGAATGGAACGCATATCCAGGTAGACGTATTCGCTATTGGTGCGTGACATTTCGCTAAGCAGTGCCCGGGAGACCACATCACGCGGGGCCAGTTCCTCCAGGGGGTGGTAGTTGGCCATGAACCGCTCGCCTTGAGTATTATAGATCAAACCGCCTTCGCCGCGTACTGCTTCGGATATCAGGAAACGACGGGCTTCGTGGCTGAACAATACGGTAGGGTGAAATTGGATAAATTCCAGGTCGGTCAGGCGGCAGCCGGCCCGGAAACATGCGGCCATACCATCAGCTGTCGCTACATCAGGATTAGTGGTGTTCTTGTACAATTGTCCGGCTCCCCCGGTACCGATAATAGTGGCCCGAGCCAGCCAGATCATGTTTTCTCCCGATTTAGCGTCATAAACCAGAGCGCCGTAGCACTCTGTCTGTTCCACATTGGTCAGGATATCGACCAGAAAGTGGTCTTCTACGATATCGATATCGGGGTGATCCTCACATTTTTTTACCAGGGCGATACGGATGGCCTCTCCGGTGGCATCGGCGGCATGTAGTATGCGGGCTTTGCTGTGGGCACCCTCCCGGGTGAGTGAGGGGCTGCCGTCCTTCATATCGAAGCGGGCTCCGATATCGATAAGTTCCCGCACCCGCTCCGGTCCTTCCCGGACCAGGACGTCGACTGCCTCTATATCACAAAGTCCGGCCCCGGCCTCCAGGGTATCTTCCAGATGTAAAAAGGGGGAGTCCGCTTCATGCACTGCCGCGGCTATCCCCCCCTGGGCCAAACCGGTATTGGAGTTTTCGATAGTCTTCTTTACTAATACGGTTACATTGCCATATTCGACTGCTTTAAGCGCAGTAAACAACCCGGCAATACCACCGCCAATTATCAGGAAGTCGGTGTTTATTACCGGTATATCCGGGCTGATCGGTCCTATATATCTGGTTATTATCATGGTATCCTCTGACTCTATAGCAATATGTATTAGAATTTTTAATTCTTAATTTTAAATTTTTAATTAAAGTGTGCACCCTCCGCAATTACAGGCTTAAAATATATAACTAAATGCGAAAGCATTTCCACATTAATTCAAAATTCATAATTCATAATTTAAAATTTCTTTGCTGCGCAGCTTATGTTAAACTGCGTAAGTTGGATTAAACTGGTTATGGAGCTATCCCGGAACTCATTTGATAGCGAGCATCCGCTGCAAGGCCTGATCAGCCTTTATCCGTATATCTTCCGGCACTTCCACCTGGTGCTCCAGCGTTTCCATAGAACGGGCTAAGACCGGCAGGGTTATCGACTTCATATCCTGACAGCGAAAATCGGAGCGGGCCAGGTAAAACCTCTTGTCCGGGTAAGTCTTTTGCAACTTGTAGAGCAATCCCTCTTCAGTTCCGATAATAAACTCCGGCTCCGGCCGAGAACCCACGTATTGTATTATCCCGGCGGTCGATAGTACAGCATCCGCCATCAGGGTCACATCAGGCGGGCACTCCGGATGCACCACCACCGGCACTCCCGGATGCGCTCGCTTCTGTTCCTCCACCTGTTCCCGGCTAACCTGGTCATGGATGGGGCAGCAGCCTTCCCATAAAATCATATCCCGACCGGTCTGCCTGGCAATATAGGAACCCAGGTTACGGTCGGGCACGAAGAGTATTTGCTGATCGTTCGGTATGGAGTTTACTACCGCAATGGCATTGGAGGAGGTGCAGCAGACATCACTCTCCGCTTTCACTTCCGCCGAGGTGTTGACATAGGAAACCACAACAGCGTTCGGGAATTGGGCCTTCTTATCCCGCAAGGCAGCTCCAGTTACCATGTCGGCCATAGGACATCCTGCTGTTGGTTCGGGCAGGATCACGGTCTTGCTCGGGTTAAGTATCTTGGCGCTTTCCGCCATGAAGCTGACTCCACACAAAATAATGACATCGGCATCAGCCACGGCCGCCAAGCGCGCCAGTTCCAGAGAATCACCAACAAAATCAGCCACGTCCTGAATCTCTGGTGGCTGGTAGAAGTGCGCCATGATCATGGCATTTATTTCTTTTTTCCTGCGACTGATGTATTCCAGTATTTCCTGGGACATATACCGCCTCCGGGGTGTTTTTTTGCCACAGATGAACACAGATACACACAGATTATAAGGTGGGCCGTGTATTTATCTGTGGATCGATAATAGTCCGGCGTTACTTCATTGGTAACTATTCAAGGTGCTTTCAGGACAGACTCTACATGATCCCGCAGGGGGTACCAAGTGAAAACACGTAGCCGTTGCCTTTTTATGCTTAAACGTATTTTCATAAAAAATCCACACAGAGGATAGCCAGTGATCACCCCTGGCCTGACCTGCACCCAAAGCAGCTATATAATATGACTAATCGCTTTGACCTAGTATAAACTAACCACTTGAACACTCAATCTGTGTTTATCTGTGGCTAATTACTCCTGGTAATTCCCCTTACAAACCTTCACGACTTCGTTTTTCTCATTCACGTAGACCAGCTGAGGTTGGTGATTTCTGCTTTCAGCATCATCCATAATGGTATAGGTCAGGATGATAACCACGTCCCCCTTTTGCACTTTCCGTGCCGCTGCTCCGTTCAAGCATATAACCCTGGAACCACGTTCTCCCCCAATTGCGTAGGTTTCAAAGCGTTCACCGTTGTTGTTATTGACTATGGTTACCTTTTCGTTTTCGACTATATCGGCGGCATCCATCAAATCCCGATCGATGGTGATACTGCCTACATAGTTCAAATCGGCATCAGTAACCACAGCGCGATGAAGCTTGGACTTGAGCATATAACGAAACACCTTTTACACCTCCACCAACAGATTATCGATCAATCTAGTATTTCCGAATTTAACTGCCAGGGCAATCAAAACCTTGCCCTCAATTTGCTTGATATCTGCCAGGTCCTCGGCCCGGTAGATCTCAATATAATCAATACGCGCTTCAGGAGCGCTCTCTATCCTGGTCTGCATCCCGGCTATGATCTTGGCTGGGTCACGTTCCCCCTGGCCGATAATCGCTCCGGCTTGTTGCAGGGCCTGACTTAACACCAAGGCCTGGCGTCTCTGCTCACTGCTGAGGTAAACATTGCGTGAACTCATGGCTAGTCCATCCGCTTCCCGCTTGATGGGGACCCGAACGATTTCCAGCGGAAAATTGAGTTCCCGAACCATCTTCTCGATGACCAGCACCTGCTGGGCATCCTTCTGCCCGAAAAAGGCCTGGTCGGGCAAACAGATGTTAAAGAGCTTGGAGACCACCGTGGTCACCCCTCTAAAATGTCCCGGCCGGGAGGCACCACACAAACGATTGGTGATAGTTCCTTCCATCTCCACAAAGGTAGCGTATGCTTCCGGGTACATATCTCTGGCCGAGGGAGCAAATACCGCATCGGTCTGTGCTTCCTCCAGGAGTTGGCAGTCTCCGCTTAGATCACGCGGATATTTATCCAGATCTTCTCCGACACCAAACTGAATCGGGTTAACGAATATGCTGACCACTACCCGGTCGCACTGCCGCCGGGCCTCCTGCACCAGGGACAGATGGCCCTGATGCAGATAACCCATGGTCGGTACCAGACCAATGGTCTGGCCTGCTTTCTTTTGTTGCTTACACCAGGCCTGCATGGCCTGGGCGGTCTCAAAAATCAGCATCAAATCTTCCCCAAATGTCTCTAATACAACCTCTCCAGGACCTCGTCAGCTATCGTGTAGCAGTGTTCCGGTCCAGGGAAGGTGCCTGCTTCAACTTCTTCCTTGTAGCCCTTCAGCCCCTCCATGATCAGTGGCTGCAGGTTGGCGAATTTCTTTACGAACTTCGGTATATGGCCGCCGAACATGCCCAGCATGTCGTTAATTACCAGTACCTGTCCATCACAATGCGGCCCGGCGCCGATCCCAATGGTAGGAATCGCGGTCTCTTCAGTGATGCGGCGGGCCAGTTCACTGGGAACCCCCTCCAGTACTATGGCAAAACACCCGGCCTTCTCCAGCGCATCGGCGTCATTAATCAGCTTGCGGGCTGATTCCAGATCCTTGCCCTGCACCTTGAACCCACCGAATTGGTGCACCGATTGCGGAGTGAGACCTATGTGCCCCATGACTGGTATCTGCGCATCAATAATGGCCTTGATGGTTTCCACCCGCTCACGGCCACCCTCCAGTTTAACTGCCTGGGCACCGCCCTCCTGGATAAAGCGCCCGGCATTTCTCACTGCTTCCTGGATTGATACATGATAGGAAAGGAAAGGCATATCCCCTACTACCATGGAATTCTTGGCTCCCCGGGTCACGGCGCGGGTGTGGTGGATCATATCATCCATGGTCACCGCCAGGGTGTTTTCATATCCCAGGGTGACATTGCCCAATGAATCGCCCACCAGTATAACGTCTATACCCGCCTCATCAACCATCGCAGCCAGCGAATAGTCGTAGGCGGTAAGCATAGATATCTTTTGATTGTTGTGCTTCCTGTCCTTTAAAACTGATACCGTTATCTTTGCCATGATAACCCCCCTTTACGGGCTCGTATTTACAGTTTCC
Organism: Syntrophomonadaceae bacterium; assembly: GCA_012729835.1. Lineage (GTDB taxonomy): Bacteria > Bacillota > Syntrophomonadia > Syntrophomonadales > Syntrophomonadaceae > Syntrophomonas_A. Next base: position 11,086 of record JAAYCK010000152.1, on the reverse strand, counting down.
GGAATACCCCGTTTTAACTAACGGAGAAAGGTCTTCTGAAATTCTTCCATGCTATCCCGGTCGATAGTGCCTTTGTCAACGGCCACCTGAGCGGTATGGACACCCAGCGCCCCGTAGAGCTTAAGCAACTCCGGAGCCATCTCTTCCATACAGTCCATGTGTTTGATCACGGTGGCCAGATCGCCCCGGGCAACCGGACCGGTCAAGGCTCTGGGTATACCGATGTTTTCAATGTTTTTGACGGTTCCATTTATCAATGGCATCAAGGCTTTTAAAGCCATTTGACGAGAAATACCAGTAGACTCCAACAACTTAACCCCAAAATCAATGATGGTCACCAGGTAGTTGGAAACTACACAGGCACCTGCATGATAGAGGGGTTTGGCCTTGCGGTCGATAAAGAAGTATTCCCCACCCAGTGCTTCCACGAAAGCGACTGCGGTGCCGTAAGCTTCTCGATCTCCTTCTATACTGAATATGGAACCGGGCAGCACTTCTATGGCTCGTTCCAAACTGGCAAAGGACTGCACTGGGTGAACTGACAACACCCGGGCACCAAAGTCCTTGGCTCTGTCGATAATCTCCGACGATAGAGCCCCACTCATGTGAATTATAGTTTGGTCAGCATAGAAAGCCGCTGCTTCCGCCAGGCTATTCGCAACGCTCTGAATAACACTGTCAGAAGTGGTTATTAACAAAATATCCGCCGAGCGAGATACTTCCTGAGGTGTAGAACAGGCGGCACATCTTATCCGTTCCACAATCTGTTTCGTAGATTCGGATTTGACATCATACACACCCGTAATCTCATAACCTTTTTGATTGAGTACCACCCCAACTGCTGTTCCTACAACTCCCGTCCCGATTATGCCGATTCTTGTCACCTGTAAACCCCTCCTTAAGGGCAGTGAACAACTGTAAATAGCCTTGGTCCTGTTCCCGTAGGATATAGGCGATTGCTACTTAACAGGAGTAGCGGCGGGAGACCCCTCAATTTTTTTTATTCCTTCGTATCCTTCTCGCTCTAAAACTCTAATCAACACCTCCTGGATTTTTGCCCCATCATCCGGAAATACGACTTCCGCGTCAATTTCCGCTAATGGCAGCAGGACAAACAACCTTTGGCGCATATGTGGATGAGGTACCCTCAGCTCTTCGCTGTCAATGGCCTCATCCCCATATAAGAGTAGATCCAGGTCTATAATCCGGGGGCCCCATCTCTCGATCTGCTGGCGGCCCATTTTAATTTCGATGCTCTTTAAATGGTGCAATAAATTCAGGGCTGGCATGGCCGTCCTGATCCGCAGTACTCCATTTACGAAATCGTCCTGATCAGTTTTTCCCCAAGGGGACGTCAAATACAGGGAAGATCGTCCGGTTATCTCTATTCCCTGTATTCCCTCTATTTCTGCAATGGCTCGTTTGATATTATCAACCCGGGGCTCAATATTCGAACCCAGCCCCAGATAAGCATTTACACTATCTATGGTTTCACCCTCTAAATTAGCATATGAACATATATCAAGCAAGAAATATTTTGTCCCTTATAAACTTCCCAATGATTGGCAGGAAGGTCTTTGCCACAGCTTACACCCGCCCGATGCAAAGTCGATTGGTATAACGGGCGGATATAGAATCCGCCCCTACAACGATCGCCCACCAGCGAACAATTAACGCAAAAACATAAATCTTCTTCCATTCATTCTGATCTTACTGGTACCTCAAATATAATATCTGCAGATGTACTGGTCAACCGTAACATTAAGCAAGTCAACTTACGCAGTTTACTAAAGATGCGACACATGCAGTTTAGTGGGAGCCATAGCCGGGTCAGGAACCTTATTTTGCCACAGATTAACACAGATTTACACAGATTAGATATAAGGCCCTCCCGCCCTGTCATTGCGAGCGCAGCGAAGCAATCTTTAAGCGATATAAGCCACGGGGAAGATTGCCGCGTCGCTAACGCTCCTCGCAATGACAAATACGCGAGTTTTGCAATAATGACACGTTGGGATTGCTACGCATATTATTAATGTACATAAAATCCGTGTTCATCTGTGTGCCGAAGGCATCTGTGTCCATCTGTGGCTAATTAAATCTCCCGCCCGCGTTGGATTGATACGGCGAAATAATCGAATTTGCCTTCAACCGGGGCCTGGGGCTTGTACACCGTAACCCCGACCGCTTCCACCGAGAAGTCTTCAAGTATATTGTTGGCTATATTATCGGCCAGGGCCTCAAGCAGATTGAAGCTTGGTCCCTCAACTAGCTTTTTTACCAGCTCATGGACTTGGCTGTAATCGACCGTGAGGGCGAGGTTATCCTCCCGTCCCGCCGGTCTTAGGTCCAGGTACAGGTCTAAGTCGACGATGAACTCTTGCGGCTCACTTTTCTCCTCGGGCAGCACGCCATGGCAGCCGATAAAGCGTAATCCTTTCGCCAGAATCCTGTCCATTTACTGCACCACCCGAGCACGTCCATCATGACCCTTTTCCTGCATGATAGCCCAGGTCATATCGATCACCCGCCTGCTTTCCTTCACATCATGAACTCTTATTATCTGAGCACCATTCATTACCGCCATGGCAGTCACTGCCAGGCTGGCCTCCAGGCGATCATCCACCTCCAGACCCAGGGTTTTGCCGATAAATGATTTGCGGGAAGCCCCCAGGAGCACCGGATACCCCAGACTGTTAAACTCGTGCAAGTGGCGAATAATATAACGGCTCTGGGCTGGCGTCTTACCAAAACCAATACCGGGATCTATAACTATCCGGTCGCGTGCGACCCCGGCCGCCTCCGCCTGGGCTGCCGATTGGTGCAATTCATCAATAATATCGGCTATCAGATCTTTATAAGGTTCTTCACTGGGCATCTGCAGCCGGTTGTGCATCATTATTATCATAGCCCGATGTCTGACTACAACCGGTAAAAGTCCAGGATCCAACTGCAAACGCCCGATGTCGTTCACGATATGAACTCCGGCTGCCAGACAGGCTTCGGCTACGCTGCCACGAAAGGTATCGATAGACAGAGTCAAATTGTGACCGGCCAACTTTTCGACAACCGGCATCACTCGCTTCAATTCTTCGGTTTCATCAACGATATGAGTACCGGGCCGGGATGATGCCCCCCCGATATCAATTATATCCGCACCCTCCTCAGCCATCTCCAGAGCATGTTCTACCGCTAGCTCTGTGTCGCTGAACTTGCCGCCATCGGAAAATGAATCGGGCGTCACATTGAGTATCCCCATCACCAGCGGTCGCCCGCCCAGGTCCAGGCTGCGCTTGCCCGGCAGAGCAATAGTAGCTCTTTTCAGCACTACTGCTTCCAGCATGGCTCCGATCTCCGCTGCCAGTGATTTAAGTCCAAAGGGCTGTACCTTTAATTTATCCAGCAGCAAGCGATAGTGCTTGAGATTGCCCATGAGCAGCACATCGCTGTATCCTTCGGCAGAAAGGGCACTGCGGGATATGGCCGCTTCGCCTCCTTTGGCTAGCATCTCCTGTTTGATGATCAAAGCAGCCCGAGCCGATATATTTTTTAGTTTGATAAAACGAAAAAAGGCCTTGGGCAGCAGATAAATGTAGGCACCGGGATCCACCCCAATGTCCTTTAACAGCGCCCGTGCCTCTTCCTCATCAAATATCTCCACTACATGATGCCCAGCCAAAATAACATATTTCCTTTCTTTTTCATAGACGCAGATTTACGCAGATTTCATAAGAATTACGCAGATTTTTTAAAATGCTCGTCTATCGAGATGTTATGTCAGCAAAGATAAATAGGTATCTAATAACAAATCTGCGTTAATCATATATATCTGCGAGAACCTGCGTCCATTTCGTTCCCAGGTTATCTGCGTCTATTCGTTCTCCTAATACTCAAAACTGCTGGCGGTCTTGTCGCGGTTTTTCATTTTGGGGCAGTCCTGCTGGGAATCGCATTCAAGGCACAGGCGGGAAAGGTTGTCGGCCCGATGCAGCCGCTCGCCCAGGAAGCTCATATCTTTACTGATGTTGCGGTGTTCATAAATGCCTTTACAGATGATATCGATCTCATTGGCATCAAAAAAGGCTCGGGGCAGTATTTCCCGGGCCAGATGTGAGCCAGCAGAGGCATGGTCGGTACTTCCCTCGAATTCTTGCCACTTGCCGATATCATGCAGCAAGCCGGCGGCATAGATCACTTCCTTGGCAGCCAGTTTGCCGGATAAATTATTTTCTTTTATAAAATAATTAAGATCATTGTTTTCCAGTATCAATATGTAGGTAATACGGGCTACATCTAGATGATGGCGGAAATCATGATGGCAGTAGGCATCCACCTCAGCCTGGACATTACGCTGCATATATTCGCGATATACATCATCTTCTTGTATCAAATCCACTCTTTTCATGGAATATACCCCCCACTACAGCATTATTGAGTTTTGCAGCATTACTATTATATTAAACGGCAAGCTCAAAAATCCTGCATTTATTATCTAAAATATTCAGCAGCCGCAGGCTATTCTACTCAAAAATAATTTAACCGGAGTTCCCCCCGGTTATGCCTGAAAGTATTAGTACGACTGCGTTAATCTTATAACTACATAAAGAATCTGCGTCTTTTAAAACGCTGCCAATCCATCTACTCAGCGTTATTCTCGTCTATTTGATTCTCTTCACCGCATACCATTGCCTTCTCACCCATGATGACGGCAAAGTCTTCGGCTTCCATGGTTTCGTGCTCCATCAGAAAAGCGGCAACCCGGTGCAGCTGGTCTATGTGCTCATTCAATATCTCCATACACTTCTGGTAGCTTTCCTCGATGTACTGGCTGGCTTCCTTGTCGATGGCATAGGCTATCGCATCAGAGTAGTTGCGATCGCGGCCCAGGTCACGACCCAGGAAAACCTCTTCGCTCTTGTGCCCGAAGGTGAGCGGCCCTAACTCTTCTGACATGCCGTATTCGGTGATCATTTTGCGCACTATCCCGCTGGCGCGCTCCAGGTCATTCTGGGCCCCGGTGCTGATGTCATTCAAAACAAGAGCCTCCGCAACCCTTCCGCCCAAGAGCGTGGTGACCTCATCCAGCAGATAGGACTTGGTGATATAACGCCGGTCTTCCTCCGGCAGCAAGAGGGTATAACCTCCTGCCCGGCCACGGGGGATTATCGATATCTTATGCAGCTTATCCGTATTAGGCAGGTAGAAGCTGGCTAGTGCATGGCCAGCCTCGTGGTAAGCCACCAGTTTCTTTTCTTTTTCGGAAATAACCCGGCTCTTCTTTTCCGGACCGGCGATGACCCGTTCAATTGATTCTTCCATTTCTTCCATGCCAATGGTCTCCTTGCCCCGGCGGGCGGTAAGGAGCGCCGCTTCATTAACCATATTGGCCAGGTCGGCTCCGGTGAAGCCCGGGGTGCGTTTGGCCAGAATCTCCAGATCAATACCCTCATCAATAGGCTTGCCCTTGATATGGACCGCCAGTATCGCCTCGCGTCCTTTAACATCAGGGGGATCGATAAAGATATGCCGGTCAAAACGACCCGGTCTCAGCAGGGCAGGATCGAGTATATCCGGCCGGTTGGTCGCTGCCATCAGGATTATGCCTTCATTGGGGCTGAAACCGTCCATCTCCACCAGTAGCTGATTCAGGGTCTGCTCACGTTCATCATGCCCGCCACCCAGACCGGCACCGCGTTGGCGTCCCACCGCATCTATTTCATCAATAAACACTATACACGGTGAATTACGCTTAGCCTGTTCGAAGAGGTCGCGTACCCTGGCAGCACCTACACCCACGAACATCTCTACAAAGTCAGATCCGCTGATGGAAAAGAAGGGAACTCCTGCTTCGCCGGAGACTGCCTTGGCCATCAGGGTCTTACCAGTGCCTGGAGCACCGTAAAGAAGTACGCCTTTCGGGATCTTGGCCCCTATACTGACGAACTTGGCGGGATTCTTCAAGAACTCCACCACTTCCTGCATCTCTTCCTTGGCTTCATCCGCGCCGGCTACATCAGCAAAAGTGATCTTGACATCCTCCGGCGCCAGCATACGGGCACGGCTCTTGCCGAACTGCATGACTTTATTGCCGCCGCCCTGAGTCTGGTTCATGATAAAAATCAGGAAAGCGATCAGAATCACGATGGGAAACAGCGTAGTCAAAAGCGATAACCACCAGGGCGGCGGTTTAACCGGTTCAAAGGTATAATTAACATTCTTATCGCTCAAATCCTGGGTGATGGTCGACTCTTTCGGGGCGGTACTGGTAAACTTGCGTCCGTCCTTCAATTGCCCGCTAATCTTATATACATTGTCGTCTACCTCAATGGCAACCGACTTGACCTTGCCCTCCTGAACCTGACTATTGAAATCAGGATAGCTAAGCTTGGTCTGCTTCTCGTCGGTATTTGAGGTGAATTTAATAGCGAATAAGGCCAGCAGAACAATAAGCACATATATGGCTATGTTTTTCAAGGTTTTGTCCAAAGCAAATTCGCTCCTTTAAAATATCCTTACTATTTTAGCATACCATAATCCCTAATTACAAACAGCAGAATTACGGACTTGACGACATCAGCGAAGTCTAACGGCTAAAATCCTTTTGGTATTAGCTCCGACTCTGGCGGTCTGGGCTATCCGGTGGCCTATCACGGCAAATATTGTGCCACTCGCTCCGGCCAGTATTGGTATTCTGCTCCGCTCATCATAGGGCAGCTTCATATCAATGAAGAATTCCTTCAGCTTCTTGCCCCCCGGCGCTCCGGCCGGATGGAAATAATCACCGGGCTGGCGGCTGCGTATCAGCAGGTCTTCCTCCTGCATTTTCTCGTAATCAAGAATGATCTCGTCCGGCTCGGCTTCGCGACCATTATAATCCTCCAATTGAAAGATCAGAGTTTGACCGTTTTCCTTGATTTTTAACTCACCGGGCACCGTCACCTGATAGCCAAAAGAAATTTCCTCAGTCTCGGCCGCAGTAAAACGCAGCTCGCCATATACCTTCTTTACCATGACGCCTTTTTTTAGGCGGATGGCCTTATTGGAACCGGGATGGTCCATTATGCTGAGGACATAAGCCACATCTTCCAGGCTCCAGCCTGACTCTCCGCCAAAATGAGCCAGGGCTCGCATGATCACACGCCTTTGCATGGCCAGATGCATCTCAGCCAGGCGGTTAACTCTTAGTGTTATACCCTGGTCGGTCTCCTGGGCGGTATAGCTCCAGCATTTGTCACAATGCTGCTCCACCCAGTCATTTTCGGCGGCAGCCAGCTCGGCTAATTGGTTCAATCCCTTGACGATGCCGGGGTTAAATTCACTCGCCAAATAGGGCAGCAGATCCAGTCGAACACGATTACGCAGGTAGACCCGGTCATAGTTGCTGTTATCTATACAATAAGGGATATTGTTTTCCTGCAGATATAGCATAATCTCCTGCCTGGTCAGGCCCAGCAGGGGACGGATGATAAGACCGTTGACCGGCATAATACTACGTAATCCTTTAATGCCGGTACCACGTATCAGGTTTAGCAGGACACCTTCCGCCCGATCATCTTGATGATGAGCAGTAGCGATCAGAGCCCCGTTTAACTCACGGCTGATAGTATCGAAGAATTCGTAACGGCACTGACGGCCTACTTCCTCCTGTGATCTTCCCTCCCGGGCAGCAATCTCCCCCACCCTGACCCGGTGAGTGTAGCAGGTGATCCCGGCAGCGGCACAGTAATCTTTCACAAATTCTTCTTCATCGGCAGCCTCCGCCCGCAGTCCGTGGTTCAGATGCGCCGCTACCAAAGTGAGCCTTCCTTCGCCCTGCATGCGCTGGAGCATGTGCAGCAAGGCCATGGAGTCAGGTCCGCCAGACACCGCTGCAATTACGGTATCGCCAGGTTTGATCAGATTATTTTGTTCTATATATTTATTTATTCTTGCAAACATAGACCTCAAACCCGTTCGATTGTTCCATTCAATATTTAAAAAGGAAAGCGATCGCTTTCCTTTGGTATTCCTATATGGTTATCCTACCCAACTTGTCATAAAGAGTAAACAATAATAATAAATTGGACAAACAGGCCTGATGCCGAGAAAGTCTATCGCCAATCATAATAAAGCGATATTAGGAAATCTGTGTTAATCCGTACTCCCTCATGCCAGGTCGATATACATACAGATAACGCTCATGTCATCAGCCGGCTGACCCTTGCACATGGCCAGGGCTTTTTTCATAATCATCTCGGCCAGGACCTGAGGGTCATTTTCATCAACCCGGGCCAAAAAATCCTGTAACCAGTCACTGTCGGCCCGCTGCCGTGTCGTCTCCAGCACTCCATCACTGACCATCACAATGATATCGCGGGGACAGAGATAACGTTTTTCCGAGGTCATTTCAAAGTCTTCCAGTATGCCGATGGGCAATGAGTGCGAGCTGATTACTCCTACCTGCCGCCCGCGTTTTAGAAACGAAGGCGCTGCTCCTACTTTTATAACGTCCAGTTCGCCGCTGTACAAATCGACCACCAGCATATCCAGCGTAGCAAAGCTTTCTTCATTGGATCTGAGCAACAGGACCGAGTTTATAGTCTTCAGGGCCAGTTCCCTTTCAAAACCGGAAGACAGGAGATTCTCCAGTAATCTTACCGCCGCCTGGCTCTCGCTGCAGGCCTTGGCTCCGACACCCATACCATCGCTCAAGGCAATCAGTTGTTTTCCTTCCTTCAAAGTGGCTATGGTAAAGCTATCGCCGCAGACCTCATCCCGAGCAACCTGGGCTGCACCGCTGGCCACCCGATAACTGAAAGCACGGGTCATAGAAAATTCGCAGCCGCTGCGGCCGGGGAAACGAGGACAACGCTTCTCACAGACCTCCATTCGCTCGCCTAGCAGACCCGATACCAGACTGGCCACTTCATTTTCACAATGGTGATGATCCTGACAGGAATCTGCCTGAATATCCAGCATCAATTCCTGCGAGCTGCGCAGCGGGGTCAGGTCCTTTATCTTAATACCCCGTCGCTTGAACTCATGCATCAAGGTTTCTTTCAGATCATAATCCACCCCGACCTCTATATCGATTTCCGCCGCCAGGTTTTTAATCACCTGGCTGACTCCCTGCAACTGGCGGGATACCAGGTCCCTTGATTCTTCCAGCTTTTCGCTCCAATATTCGTTGATACGCAGCTTTTCAAACATGTGGTTGATAGTCGCCACCAGATCACGGCTATTCACACAGCGCCGGCGAAAACCGGGGGGACAATCCTCCAGCCTGAGCTCGCCTCGATTCTCCGCCAGGGTAAAGATGTCCAGTATTTCTTGTGAAGTGTTATAGCTGTCCCGTACCCAGCAGGTTTCATAGCGCGCACAGTTTTGACAAAACCCGCGTGAAAGCTCATCGTAGAGGTAATTCAGGTATCCAGCCCGACTGACCTGGCTGCTTTTCACCGCTGCGGCCGTGAAACTGGTGGATAGTTCATCGAATACCCCGGCCAGATGTTCTATCCGCTGTCGGGCAGTATTCTTGAGACCGGCTTCCATTACCTCACCGCCTGGGCTACGGGTCTTTTTCATAACCCCAATGGTCCGGTGCGGAAGCTTACGAGTCAGTGCTTCCGGCAGGAGCATAAATATCAAGGCGGCTACCCCAGTCTCCCACATCCCGCTGATAGTTGCCTGGGTGCTGGCCATAAACATGGATAAGGCAAGGTTTCCTAGCATAAAGCCAATGATTACCCCCAGGCGCCCAAAGTTACGGAACAACCCGCCCAACATCCCGGAAATCGCATACAATCCCAGTGACTGGGCAAAAATACTCGAGCTTATAGAAGGAATTATACCCACCATGAGCCCTACCATAGTCCCCCCGCCGCTTCCCCACAGCAGAGCTGCCAGGAGGATGCCCAGACGGCAGACTACTGAGGCCAAGCCGATCCCCATGAAATGGAGATCGCTCAAGCCCATTACCACGCCTACCCCCAGGACCAGCGATGCAGCCATGTCTTCAAAGCTAAAATCGCTTAAGGCTTTCTTTTGCCTGATATTATCAGCTGCCACCATAAAAACAAAAGTCAACACCCCAGCAATGATGGCCTCAAATACGATCACCATCCCTTGATAAAAGGACAGACCGGTGGCCATCATAAAAAGTGTTTTAGAGACAAACACACTGGATAGGGTCAGCAGAGGAACGGCCCACCAATTTTTCGCCGCTGGCAGGCGGATAAGATTAAGCACCAGCAATAGGGCCCCCATGGCTATAATATTCGCCCCGAGACTCTCCCCCTGTGAAACACCGGCGAAGCCGATCAGGGCTGCCAGCCCCAACAGTACAGAAGTCCCCCGCTGACGGCATGCAAATGCCCCGAGCCAGGCATAAGCAAAGGGCAGCAGTTCCCCCAGCACAAAAGCCCGTGCCATCAGCCAAGCGCAAAAAGCTAAAATTAGATTATCTATGGTCAGGATACTTGCCAGTGAACTTATGATGTCGACTTTTTTCAGGGTGGGTAGCTTGAACTTTTTTATATGTAAGTTAATTGCCGTTTCATTGGTTCTCCGTTCCCTGAAACTGCCCACTCGCTGATAAGGGTAAATCTCCAGCTTGTCCTGCATTCGTCTCCCCCTAACTACACAAATTGCCCCATCTTGTCCGTCCATTATAGCAGAGTTATTTGGTAAATTTTGTTATATGTTAGGGGGCGCTTATTTCTTTTTCCCGCAAATTTCGCCGGGGAAAACGGGGTACGAATAGACGCAGATTGACGCAGATATAATATGATTCACGCAGAAGGGGCTACGGTTTTATTGCTACAGAAGGCACGAAGGCATAGGAACCGTCCCCGTGCCTTCCGCAGTTGACTAAAGATGCGCAGCAAGGATTTTATTAATTAGCCACAGATGGACACAGATTATATTGGATGTGCTGCGTAGGGGCGGATTCTATATCCGCCCCTACAAGGAAACTACGTATTTGTCTTTGCGAGGACCCGGCACTCAGAGAATCCAAATATAACGGCTACCTATTATGCATTACTTTATAAGACTGAACTATTTTATTGAGTGCCGGGGACGCGGCAATCTTCCCCGGGGCTTGCAT
>JAAYCK010000151.1 GCA_012729835.1 Syntrophomonadaceae bacterium | reverse complement strand
TGTGTCAATTCCCGTTTCATTGACTGCCTAATCAATATTCTCTCAACCTGAGATTTTTTGGGTGTTAATAACCACCACCCTTAGTTTAGTGCGGCCCGAAAGTAGAAGTATTCATAACAATGACAAGTACGCAAGTTTTCGCAGCAATGACTGGGCGGGGCGCCGAGACGGCAATCATTATTACGTCATTGCGAGCGCAGCGCGGCAATCTTCCCCCGTTTTCGCTGGCTTACCTAAGTCTCTTCAAATAAAAGGCGACGACGGTATCCTCCGGGTCTGCCTCCTGATACGCGCTAAATAAACCGCAGGCCCGCTCGCGGTCACCTTCGTGAAAGGCTTTTACTGCGAGGCGGAACTCTTCCCTGCGTTCCTGTTTGCAGGCGCGCATTTCCGGCTGGTCGGCGTTATAGACCTCGATGAGCGGTATGTGCATGATCTTGCCGCGGACATCCAGCGGCCCCAAATAACGTATCAGGTATTTTTCGCGTTCATCAATGAGTTCCCATGTATTGCTGCTGATCAACAAAGGACTCTTTACGGCCTTGGTCATTTCCTCCAGGCGGGCCGCCACATTGACCGAATCGCCTATTACCGTGGCTTCCATGCGGTTCTTTTCACCGACTGTCCCCAGGATGACCCGGCCGGAATGGATACCGATGCCAATATTGATATTGGGAGCATCAGGTCCCGAACTCTCATTAAAAACTGATAGGGCCTCCAGCATGGCAATGCCGGAATCAACAGCATCTTCGGGTCTTTCCGGAAATACCGCCATGATGCCGTCACCGATGAATTTATTGATGAAGCCGTTATGCTGGCGGATGATCGGCCCCATCAGCTCAAAGTAAGCGTTCAAGAATGAAAAGGTCTTCTGAGGTGACATCTTTTCGGACATTGTGGTGAAGGATCTTATATCAGCAAATAGAACGGTCATTTCTTTCTTTATACAATCACCGAAATTGATATGGGTCAGTTTTTTGACGCCCATCTCACGCAGGAGCTCCCGGGGGATAAACTTTTCCATGGCCTGATAACTCTCTTCCACTTCCCGGCTTTGGCAATAGTGATCAATAGCCGAGGTGATGGTCAGGAACAAGTCCTCCTTTTCCCAGGGTTTGGCGATATATCGGTACAGACGAGCTTCATTTATGGCGCGAACGACGCCGGATACATCGGCCTGCCCGGTGAGCATGATATTATGGGTATGGGGGAGGGCCTGGTTGATCATCTTCAGAACTTCGTCCCCCTTCAGGTTGGGCATGATGTAATCACAGATGACCACCGGGATATCATAATCCTTATCCTTGTATTCCTGGCAGATCTCCAGGGCTTCTTCCCCGCTCTGGGCCAATTCCAGGATACAGTCTCCCAATTTGTTGGCCAGTTCCAACTCCAGGCTCTGTAATACAGTTTCTTCATCGTCAACGCAGATGACTACCATCTTATTTGCCATTGATGCGCTCAACTCCAGTCACTATTGCTTCTTTAAGTTCCTCTTCGGTCCAGGGCTTGTACAGGCAGCAATGCAGATCAGCCTGATTCCTAGTTTTTTCTATGGCATCCAAGTCAGCCTGCCCGGTGAGCATCACCTTCACGACCTCGGGGTGCTGCTGGTGTACATTGATCAGGAATTCGTCACCCTTGGTGCCCGGCATCAGCCAGTCTGATACGATCAACACGATCCGGATGCCGTTTTCCGCCAGATCATCGATTATTTCCATGGCTTCGCCGGCACTTTCCGCAAATTCATACATAAATTGATTGCCGAAATGCTTTTTTAATTGCAGTTCCAGACTGGTGAGGATGATCTGTTCGTCATCCACGCACAAAATGGCCAAATCAACCATAGCTTAACCGCCCTTCCTAATAATTCTGCATTATGAAGCAACCGGAAGGAATATCCTGAAGGTAGTGCCCTGACCGACTTCACTTTCTACCTCGATACGGCCTTCATGTTTTTCGATGATTTTCTTTACAATATCAAGCCCCAGCCCGCTGCCTTCCCCGGCACGTTTGGTGGTGAAGAAGGGATTGAAGATCTTCTCGCGGATTTCCGCTGTCATACCGTGTCCGCTGTCACTGACATAGACCATGAGTTCTCCGCGGTCATGCAATTCCTTGACCCCCACCGTCAAGGTGCCTTTGTAATCCATGGCGTGCAGGGCATTATTGACCAGATTGGTCCAGACCTGATTCAACTCGTCCGGGTAACAAGGGATAGGTGCTACTTCGTCATATTCCCGCAGTACCTCCGTTCCTTGCTTGATCTGGTGATAGTAAAGGGTCAGTACCGTCTCTATACCTTCCCGGATATCAGAGGGAACCTTTTCGCCGCTGTTATCAAAACGTGCAAAGTTTTTGAGCGCAAACACAATCTTCCTGACCTTCATAGTGGCAGTCTGAATATTTTTTACACCCCTGATCAAACTGGAGATATTGTTCAAAGCCTGGAAGATCAGCTCATTTTGCGGGTGGACGAGCAGGGGCAACATGTTTGCCGTGTATTCATAGATGCCCAGATTTACCAGGGAATCAGCATAGTTGGCGGCCCGGGAAATATCAGCCGCTTCTAATTGTTCCGTCAAATTCTTGCGCAGCGCTCTTTTTTCGCGCATGGACAATACAGCATCAGCTTTAAGAGCAATATCGAGCATCTGCATAAATTCCTGCTTCTCTGCTGCCGTCAGCAGGGAGAATACTCCGGGGATCTGCTCCAGAGTTTGCGGTACCGCCTCGGCTATACTGCCAACTGAAGAGTTTATTGCACCCAGAGGAGTATTGATCTCATGGGCGATGCCAGCCACCAGCTGACCCAATACCGCCATTTTCTCTGATTCAGCCAGCTCCCGTTGGGCCAATTCAGCTTCAGTGTGGGCCTGTTTGAGTTCGGCTTCCGCCCGAATACGTTCCTTGATTTCGTTTTGCAGAGCCAGGGTAGGACGCAAGTCGCGGGCGATCAGAGCAAAACAGATGACATCACCGAATTCATCCTTGATGGCTGATATTGAAACTGCGGTCGGGATAGCCAGTGCTGTCCTGGTTTTCAATTGGATTTCCTCATGAATAGTATGTGAAGGATCATTTTGTGAAATGACCAGGTGATTTCTCACGGTGTCTGGATCATCCGTGATTTTTTCGATGTTCGATTGAAGTAGATCTTCATAAGAGAAGAGGAGGAGTTCGCTGACGCGAGGGTTGACCTCAATGATACGGCCTTGCAAATCAAGCATTATCAATAAATCATCAATACTCCGGATGATCTCGTTAGTGGCAACCAGCGGTGTTACGACCATGAAACTATATTTGGTGATACAGACCCATAAGCCGTAAGCCCAGATCAGCCAGAGCACTACCGGCATTTTGGGGATGGAGGTATAACCCAGAACCGGCAGGAGGGATTCGTTGAAAAAGGCCAGTGAGGTGCCGATAATGGTGCAGGTGATTACGATCCGGGCCTGCTTCTTTTCGCGTGCCAGAGTGGAGCCGGTGGCCCATCGCCACACCAGGGCGATACTGGAAACAATACAGATGATATAGTAACAGGTAAAAGCCCAATAACCCAGGGATTGGCCGGTATTCAAAGGGCTCCAGCCAAAGCTTTCAAGGGTCAGGGTATTGGCGGTAAGTCCTTTATTCATGGCAAGCACAGTGAAAATCAACGCAGGGAGGTAGATCCAGAAACGATGTTTTTTAAGCTGCGAGGAGATCCGGGCCTCCGTCAGGACCAGGCTGAAGTTTAGAAGCAGGGCAGGCCCCAGGCACCAGCCAGGAGAGGACATCCGAAACCACCACCAAGCGGTGGTCTGGCTGGAAGCCGAGAACATGAAAGCAATGCAGCAGGCCCATAAGGCACAGGCCAGGCAAAGGTATATAAATATAGTATTGAGGCGTCTACGGGGTTTCATCCTCAGCCCGTAGACGGCCAGATAAATATATACCCCAGCAGCGAGAAATGTTATCAGAGAAACAAGCCGCACCAGTATGCCTCCTTGTTCCGATTAAGTGAATAAGTAACCGGCATTTCCCAGTTTGGAAAATGGAATACATTAGCCATAACTATCGTCTATTATGTCAGATGATGACAATAGATGTTGCATAAGTAAACTTCGCGAAAAAAGGAACTATATCCTGCTTGATCCAGAATAAATCTGATAATCCATTTGCCTATTATGCAGTAAGGGAGAACGGCAACTGTAGTTGAACCGCCTGGTCGGGCTGTCGAATTGCCTGGAAATCAATGGGTTATTATTAATATTAATAATGTGCTATAAATATTAATAGTAGGCGGAATATTTAGAAAACGAAATAAACATTTAAGGGGGTCTGTATATGGAAAAGGTTAGAGAGAACTTCACCGAGAACCTTTATTTTTCCACATTGCCCGATATGTTCAACCGTTCGGCTTACCGTTTTGGGGACCGGAGGTGCCAATGGTACCAGCCTGATCCCGCCAATCCTACGGAAACCGCTTACCTTACCTATGCTGATGTCTATATTAAAGTAAAGGACCTGAGCTGCGGCCTGATGTCCATGGGGATAACCCCCGGTGATCGGGCGGCCATAATGTCTTATAACTGCCCGCAATGGTTATGGGCTGATTTTGCTATTCTGGGCTGCGGTGCGGTGACTGTAACCATTTATCCTTCGTTCTCCGTCAATGAGATCAAGTATATCGTAAACAACTCCGGCTCCCGGGTGGCCTTCGTGCGGGATGATGACGGGGTCAAAAAGATGCTGGGAATACTTGATGAGATGCCTTCCCTGGAAAAGGTGATCGTGATGTCCGAGAAGGCGACGGTGCCGGATAATGACAAGTTTGTTGCACTGCAGCAGGTCATTGAACTGGGCAGAAAATACGAGTTGACTCATCCCTATGCCTATCAAAAAGCCTGTGATGCTATAAAACCATGGGATCTCGCTACTATCGTATATACCTCAGGGACCACCGGCAATCCCAAGGGGGCCATGCATACTCATCACACCTTCATGAGCGCCAACGCTGCCGACATATTGCGGTTTGGCGAGGGCGGTGTCCACCCCGATAATGAGACTCAGCTATCTTTCCTGCCCTTATCGCATACCTATGAGCGGCAGTGCTGCCAGATGTACAGCATTTTTACCGGATCGACCATCGCTTATGCTGAACAGCCGGCTACGGTCATACGAGACATCTACATCTTCAACCCCACCTGGTTCTGCGCGGTCCCGCGGATTTATGAGCGGCTCTATGTGGCCATGCGCGATGCGGCTTCCGCTACCCCGGAAGGGAAGGCCGCCTTCGAGAAGGCTATGGAAATAGGCCTCAAGGTAGTGGATTATCAGACCGATGAGGACGGTTTTATAGACTTCGGTTATGGACGAACCCTATTTGATGGTCTGCCGGAAGATCTGCGGGCTGAATACGAGTGGGCGGATGCCAACGTTTTCAGTAAGGTGAGAGCACTTCTTGGCAAGAACTATCGATATTCCTGTTCCGCCTCGGCCAGTTTACCCGCCCGCCTGTGCAAGCTCTTTATGGCAATGGGGGTGACTATTGTTGAGGGCTATGGGCTGACCGAAACCATGAATGCTATCAACTTCAGTGTGACTTCAGCTATCCTGCCCGGAAGTATGGGGCCAGAGACGGCCTTTAACGAGGTGAAGCTGGCTGAAGATGGTGAGATCTTGGTCCGGGGCGGCAATGTATTCCTGGGTTATTACAATAATCCGGAGGCAACGGCCGAAGCCTTCGATAGCGACGGCTTCTTCCGCACCGGCGACATCGGCCGGACAGTGCATAACAAGAAATTGGGCAAAGACTACTATATCATAGTTGACCGCAAGAAGGCGATAATGGTACTGGATACCGGTAAGAACGTACCACGGGCCAAGGTTGAATCCCGCTTTACCGCCTCTAATTATGTGGAACAAGTCTGCGCGGTGGCTGATGACAGGAAGTTTGTGAGTGCAGTCATAGTGCCCAAGTTCGACCGGATAATACAGGTCCTGGCCGCCGAGGGCATCACCTTCGATGAGAGCCAGATGGTCAAGGTCGATGGATTGACAGTTAAGGTGGGCACTGATTTCAGTGAACATCCCAAGGTGAGAGCATTGATCGAATTAGACGTGGCTGAAGCCAATAAGGGTCTGGAAGATTATGAGGCAGTCAAAGATTATCATGTTGCCAATCGGGTGTTCATGCCTGATCTGGACGAGATGACACCCACTCTGAAAATCAAATTCCGCAACGTTTTGAAAAACTTTGCCCACGAAATCGAGAAGATATATAAATAAGCATGAGCAGAATCGTAGGGGCGGATTACATGAAATCCGCCCCTACGATTGTTAAAAAAGTTCACTTGTGGGCAATCCAAAGCTTGAAAATAGTATGTCGTGGTGCTAAAACGGGGGAAGATTGCCGCGTCGCTAACGCTCCTCGCAATGACAAATACGCGAGTTCTCGCAGCAATGACAAGGCTGGGCCCGGAGCGGTAATCATTCATTGTGTCATTGCGAGCGCAGCGCGGCAATCTTCCCCGGTCATTGTAAATGAAAAATGATTTAACTCTTTCTGCTCACAACCCTATCTGCAGACCCGATTCCTGCCGGAATTTTTGGCCCGGTAAAGGGCCTTGTCTGCCGCGGTCATGATATCTCCGGCCTTTTCACTCGGGCTGGTTTTTTCAGCGGCACCGATGCTGACGGTAACCGAAACCTTTTTTACTGGTTTACCGGTCTTGACCGTTTTTGGCTTTTGCTTGGGGCGGTCTTTACCGCGCAATGAAAACTCGGATTGAGCGATATTCTCGCGTACCTTCTCTAGATGGGGCAGTGCATCACCTAGTTTTTTCCCCGGGAATATGATAGTGAATTCCTCCCCGCCGTAACGGAAGGCTTTGCCGCCGCCGGTGACCCGGGACAGCTTGGCTGCCACCATCCTGAGGACCTCATCACCTACAGCATGGCCGTAGGTATCATTGAATTTTTTGAAGAAATCGATATCAGCCATGGCCAGCACGTAATTGCCGGAAAGCTTCATCATTTCTTCCCGCAAGGCCCTCCGGCCAGGTATTTCAGTAAGTTCGTCCAGATAGGCCATGTGGTAGGAGTTCTGAATGACGAAGATGATCATCAGCAGACCGATGGCAGTTGCATAAAGGGGAGCCGCCATATTTATGGCTCGACAATACAAGACAAAAGCGGTACATAGCAATATGCCTGCTGATATGGCTGAAAAATATGATCTGGTTATCCGCACCTGCAGCAATATGATCAGAATAGAGAGTGCTATGACTAGTACGCCTAACGGAGCCAGACCCGGAATGATCTGAATGTTCCATGGCAAAAACTGTGCATTAATTGCATTGACCAGGTCCGGCGGTGACTTCGAGATGATCCAGGCTGCGCCCAAGAATTGCGTGCACAGGAAGGCCAGTTTGCCTATGCCCCAGCGGCTGAAGATGCCACGTTCCTTCATAAGGCTGAAGATCACGATATTAAATGGGACCAGCAGGGCCATCAACAGATAGATTAAATCCGTTTCAGCCACATCAAAGGCAATTTGTCGGGAGGCACCACCTGGTATGATGGTCTGCAGGGCTATAAAGCCCAGGGCCAGATAGAAGATCCTGCTCTGATTGAAGCGATAGGCCAGGATCACGGCGACCAAGAGGATTAGATAGGGCAGGTAAGTGATTATTATCATTTGGGAGGCAGATAGGTTATTTACATTTTGCAGTGCCAGATAAGCCAGTATCGGCATCAGAACCGGCAGACCGAGCGGAAGCCATACCTTCAGTTTATTCATCATCGCGTCTTTCCTCTGTGATTACTTTTCTACACAAATAATTCTATCGTTAATTCCGAAATATTTCTTGGAAAATTGACTATAACGCTAAAGTTTCGCACAAATAAGAACATGCCTGTTTGACGCACTGGAGTAAAATATTAAGAAGGGGAGCAAATACATAAACTAAGGCGGACGTGAACTTATTAATCGGAGGTAAAGATGCGAAAAGAAATCAAGATCCAAGCTATTTGCGCTGATTATTCCGAAGCCAAGACCCATGTATTCGATATCAACGGTGACTCCGGCTATGATTGTCATAATACCTGTGTGGTGTGGAATCATATCACCTTTTACGGTACGTCTTTTGACTTATCAGATGAAAGGATGGCTGCTATCTATCAGGGCGATTATCGGCAAGCCGTAAAAATTGGGGAACTATCGGGTTGTCTGGTTATGTGCAAACAATTACTTAATAGTGGGGAGGACCCGCTGACAGTCTGTGAGGACATCGATGCCGATCTGGCCTATGTTATATCTGCTTTAAGTGACGAAGATGATGGCCCGCTCAGCCCGGATAACGGCGACCCCGATCTGGATACCTATTATGTGCGCGAACTGAAAATGGAAGACGGATATGACCACACATTGTTGAAGACGAGGATCATAGATGAACTGCCCGGCTTAATACTGACTTTTTGTCACGTGGCTCCAGACCTGTTGGCCTTTTACCCGGATTCGCCTGCTGAGCCAGCGATTATGTCCGACTCGCTGCCCGGGCTTTCGATCTCCTATCATCCCATATTTGGTCAGCAACTCAATCTGGACAAAAGCGTGGAGGAAGAGCAATACAGACAGAGCGCACCAACATATTCGGATGATGGATATGGGCTCTTCGAAAAGTATGGCTTTAAAGTAGTACCAGGCACCGGCGTTTTATATAAATTTGTTGACCATACCTGAGCCAGCGGACAGCTTTCACAGCGGGACACGCACTGTTTCGATTTCCTTTCAGGGATATATAAATAAAGATGAGGGTTTTCACATGATCATGAGTACACTGACATCAGCGGTTGATTAAGAGGCTATAACATGAACGATATTCTTAAAATCAGATATGATGGTGCAGAGGTGAGCGAAAAGCGCAGGCAGATCCGGGAAGCAGTCATCCAGCGTTCTGCCAATGTCAAGAGTTTTGATATCAAAAAGATCAGCGGTGAAGATCTGGAATTATTGTATGAACTCTATGACAGTCTTTTCTTTCAGGACTGGTTCAGGAATAATTATCGGGGGACCCTGGAATTCAGCTTTTCCCGCCGTATGACCAAAAGTGCCGGCATTACCTCATTTCCTCGCAATATCGATCCTTCCCGGCCATCCAATGTGGTCGTCAAGGTCAAGATCAGCACGGATTTTATATTACGGTACGGGTCTGCCGAGGGGGAAAGATCAGTAGCTGGCATAGGAACAGAAAGCAGCCTGGAGGCTCTGCAGCTCATTTTTGAACATGAGATGGTCCATGTCATCGAGTTCATTCATTTCCAGCGATCGAGCTGCAAGGGGAAACGCTTCAAGACTATTGCCAGTAATCTTTTCAGTCATACCGAAAGCTATCACCGTCTGCCCACCAACCAGGAGATCGCCCGGCAGCAGCTTGGTATCATACCGGGTGACCGGATCAGCTTCCGCTTTGAAGGAAAACAGCTGGAAGGCATCGTGCATCGCATCAATAAACGGGCCACGGTAATGGTTCCCGACCAACACGGGGCATTTGCCGATAAAAAAGGCAATCGTTACGCCAAGTATTATGTGCCGCTGTCAATTATTAGGAAGAAGTAATAAGCCCATGCCGGCAGTGTTAAGGAGGATTGCCTGAACATAGCTAACATCAATGAACTACACCGGCGATATGGTTGAGGATATTTCTTTCATACTCAGAGCTATACGTTTCTTCGCTGGGTCTACGCTTAACACCCGCACCTTGATGATATCGCCGATGGAGACCACTTCCAGGGGATGCTTGATGCGGCGCTGGGACATTTCGGAGATGTGAACCAGTCCGTCCACCTTCACGCCGAGATCTACGAAGGCGCCGAAGTCGACCACGTTCCTTACTACTCCTTCAAACTCCATGCCGGTCTTGATATCTTCCAGACTGAGCACATCCTGGCGGAATACCGGCGGGGGGACATCCTCGCGCGGGTCGCGGCCCGGCCGCAGCAGGGCATCGATGATATCACGCAGGGTGGGCAGGCCGGTCCCTAGTTCTTCGGCACCCTTGACCGGATTGAAAGACTGCAGTTTGGTTTTGAGTTCTTCACTGCCCAGTTGCTCGTGACTGGCCCCGATCAATTTCAGCAAGCTGCTGGAGACCTTATAGGATTCGGGGTGGATGGGAGTGTTGTCCAGAGGGTCATCGCCACCGCTGATACGCAGGAATCCGGCAGCCTGTTCAAAGGCCTTGGGACCTAGCTTGGCCACTTTGAGTAACTGCTTGCGATTTTTAAACGGGCCGTTGGACTCACGGTATTTGACGATATTACCCGACACGGTAGTATTGATGCCGGCAACATAAGACAAGAGAGAGGCGGAGGCAGTGTTCAGGTCTACTCCAACGTAATTTACGGCAGATTCTACTACCCCGGCCAGGCTTTCATCCAGGCTGCGGGCATTGATATCGTGCTGGTATTGACCCACTCCTATACTGCGAGGTTCGATCTTGACCAACTCGGCTAGCGGGTCCTGGATACGGCGGGCGATGGAAATAGCGCTGCGCTCAGCCACATCCAGTTCGGGGAATTCTTGTGCCGCGAGTTCCGAGGCTGAATATACGCTGGCCCCGGCTTCACTGACTATAGTGTAGGCGAGGCCTGAATGCCCGGATTTTTTTATGAAAGATGCTACTATCTGCTCGGTCTCCCGCGAGGCGGTCCCATTGCCGATGGCGATGGCATCGATATTGTATTGCTCCACCAGTCGGGTCAGGACTTTTTCGGTACCGGCTATATCGCTGCGGGGCGGGGTGGGATAGAATACTCCGATCTCCAGTACCTTACCGGTGGGGTCGATGACCGCCCATTTACAGCCAGTCCGATAGGCGGGGTCGATGCCCAGCATGACCTTACCTTTGACCGGGGCCTGCAGTAAAAGTGAACGCAGATTCTTGGAAAACACCTGTAAGGCTTGCTTATGGGCGGAGTCGCTTAATTCGCTCCGAATATCTCGTTCAATGGCTGGAGCCAGCAAGCGTTGCCATGAATCATTGATAGCTTCCCGCATCTGTTCGCCGGCGGCTCCGGGTCTGGAATAGCTGCGATAGATCATATTTAGCACCGGGGCAGGATCCAATTCCAGATGTACCTTGAGGATTTCTTCCTTCTCACCCCGGTTAATAGCTAGAATTCGATGGGCCGGGATGCGAGCCACCGCTTCCCGGTAATCGTAATACATGGTATAGACGCTGTCCTTTTCCGGATCACGTGCTGCGGTGACCACTATACCATATTTGTGGCCGAGGTCGCGGGCGGATTGGCGCATAGCTGGGTCATCAGCGACCAGTTCGGCAATGATATCGCGGGCTCCCTGCAGAGCATCAGCAGTGCTGGGGACGTCATCATTGAGATATTTTTTGGCTTCCTCTTCTGGTGAGTCCACCTCCAGACAGCTTATTATAAAATCGGCCAGTCCCTGCAGACCCTTGTCGCGGGCCATGGATGCGCGGGTGCGTCGCTTGGGCCGGAAGGGCCGATAGATATCGTCTACTTCCACCGGGCGGCGGGCGGAGGCGATTTTATCCCGAATATCATCCGTCAGTTTGCCTTGTTCTTCGATCAGACGCAGGACCTCGTCTTTTTTCTGTGCAAGGTTGCGGTAAAATGTAAGCAGTTCTGAGATGCGGCGGATCTCGACCTCATCCAGTTCCCCGGTGGCCTCCTTGCGGTAGCGGGCTATGAAGGGGATGGTCTTGTCATCATCCAGCAAAGCTACGGTGCTGGCCACCTTTTTCTCTGGCAGAGCGGTTTCCGCTGCAATCATTTCGATGATTTTATCCATAAAAACTCCTCAAGTAATGAAATCACAGACTATTATACCCGAATACTCTAGTTATGACTAACTTCCGCCTGCTTCGGGCAAGATTACGATTACAGTAACCAAGACATCGAATAATCTTCAATACTTCAGGCGTGTGGGTAGAATAAAAGTCCTGCGCAAAGAGGATATTTTGGTTCACTGTGTAATAGACTAAGTAATTAATCCAGGCAGGATTATTCATTAGAATATGCAGCATGGAGGGATAGCCTTGCGGAAAATCAAAGTAGCAGCCGGCATATTTTGGGTTGAGATTCCTGAAGCCGAGCTTTATATTCTTTGTGGTTGCCCGGCAGACTGTGTAAAGCACCTGATGAAAAGGGGGCTTATAAACTCCGTAGAGAAAGCTGGCCGTGTTTTCGAAACCGGGCCCAATGCTATCCTATTGTCCGACCTGCCCGTGCAGGGTGAGCAATTTGCCAATCTGGCTGAATTTCCGGTACTGCAGATGCTTTACCGCCAGGGTATGCTGTTGCCCAATCACCCCAACAATAAAGGAATAAAGCCGCTGCTCATCGGTATCGAGCATGAAGTAAAAGCTCAGGCCGAATATATATACCGGGGCAATTACGGACTGACCAGTGTCCAAGAAATAATGGAAGCTGGCATTCCCGAAGAGCAGGCGCAGGAAATGATGCGCCTGAAGCTGGCCTTTGCCTTCGACCGCATCAGCAGGACTGATGAGCTGCTGGAGGCCAGAATTATCGAACAAGAACCGGCCGAGCTCAGGAATGGTGTTTTCATCCAGCGCAAAGGGGTAAATCTCTATGAATTCACTTATCGGGGCCAGATGGTGTCGGTAGATCTCAATCTGGGAGCTAATGAAGAATACGATCCTCCCTACCACCTCGAATATCACCAATTCAAGCGGGAGTATTTTTCTGTCATACATAGCGGCGAAGGAGACGGCTGGGACCCGAACCGACCTTGTATGGCCAGTATAGTGACCTTTCAGGGCAAGATCTACCTGATTGATACCGGACCCAGTCTGATGTATAATCTTCAGGCGATGGGCATTGGGGTTAGTGAGATAGAGGGTATAATCCAGACCCATGCCCATGACGATCATTTCAATGGGCTGACAGTATTATTGCGTTCCGATCATCGCATTAAGTATTATTCGACTAAATTGGTGCGGCTCAGTGTGATGAAAAAACTGGCTGCGCTTACGGGTATGGATGAAGCCCTCTTTGAAAAGTATTTTGAGATCCATGATCTTGAGGCGGATAAATGGAACAACATCGATGGTCTGGAGATCATGCCGGTCTATTCGCCCCATCCGGTTGAGACCAGCATCATGTTCCTGCGCTCGCTTTGGGGTGATGGTTACAAGACCTATGCACATCTGGCCGATATTTCATCCCTGGACCTTTTGAAAAAGATGATAAGTGATGATACCGCTAAGAACGGCATCACTCAGCGATACTTCGACAGGGTGAAAGAGTCCTATCTTACTCCAGTCATGCTGAAAAAGATTGATATAGGCGGCGGAATGATTCATGGACATGCTGAAGACTTCAAGAATGACCGCTCAGAAAGGATCATTCTAAGCCATACCACTCAGGAACTTAGTGATAGTCAGAAGGTCATTGGGGATACGGCTTCCTTTGGTTCAGTAGATGTATTGATCCCTTCTTACCGCGACTATTTGAAGCCTTTTGCCCACCAGTACCTGCAGACTTTCTTTCCCGGAGTGCCTGCTTACGAGATCGAACTCCTGCTTAACTGTCCGGTAGTCGCAGTGAATCCAGGTACCATACTGCTCAAGCAAGGGGAAAAAAGTCACTATGTGTTTTGCCTGCTGAACGGAATGATGGAATACATCATACCCGAACGAGGGGTAAAGAACCAGATGACCGTCGGGGCGATGATCGCCGAGAGGTCATGCCTGAAGGGCACCCGGCTTAACGGCACCTATCGGGCCGTCAATTATGTAAAGGCACTGCAGATACCTGCTCCGCTATATACCGAATTTCTGCGCCGCAACGATTTGCTGGAGTATGCGCAGCAAGAGGTGGAGCAGAGGCATTTTCTGGAGTGCTCGTGGCTGTTCGGTGAGAGGATCGCCTGCCCCATCAAGAGCAGGATAACCCAGGGGATGTATTTGGGAAGCTGCCGGAAGGGGCAAGTGCTGTCAGGTTCTGTTGAGCGGGGCATCCTTTTGATTTGCAGGGGTGAGATCGGGTTATATGATGACGGCCACGAGATAGAGGTACTCAAGCCCGGGGACTTCTGGGGAGAGGAAAGCATTTTGGATAAGTCTTATACGTCCATTATCGCCCGCAGCAATACAGATGCCCAATTTTACCAGATACCCGGGGAGTTGATCGAAAACATACCTATTGTCCAATGGAAGCTGCTGGAGACCTTTGCCCGACGCTCAGTGCATCAATAGGGGATCGAATAATAAGCGTGTTCTAGTTCTCCTGAACTACATTTGGTATGCTATCAATAAGGCGGTTGATTTTATCGCAAGATAAGATTAGCGCTAGACGGGCTCGAACGTGTAAAGCAGCCCCTCGGTAGAGGAACTGCCAGGTCTAGAAATATTAATCGCTTAGGTTGAGGAATCTTTTATACTGATCTTCTTTAAATCCCATCACCATCTTTTTGCCGTCGCTTAGCATGGGACGAACCATGATGCGGGGATTGGCGGCAACGAGTTCGAAAACCGCCTGCTCATCCATAGTGGTAAGATCCGGCTGCAATTTTTTATAAGCCTGGCTCTTGGGATTGACCAGTTCCTTAATGGTAGAGCCATTCTGTGCTGCCAGCCTTCTCAATTCCAGCAGATCTAACGGTTCCTTCAGCAGATCATGGTAATTGAACGATACCTTTTGTTCTTCCAGCCAAACCTTGGCTTTCTTGCAAGTAGTTCAGGAGGTCACGCAATAGAATTCATAATACTTGGCCATCAAAGCATCCCCTCTTGTTTAGATTGAAGCTATTATAACAAATGATTATAGAACCCGACAATGCCTGGAGTTGGTGAGTTTAGCGCGCAGGCAGGTTCTTCAAATTGCCAAGCCAGTGACATAATTAACGCCAATACTCAATGATATTCAATACATAATTTCCGGTTGCTAGAAAATGTAACAAAGGACCCTCCCGAAAGGGATGGGTCCTTTGTTGTTAGAGTGTCTGGTCATCAGTACTAGGCGGCGGGGCTAAGGGTTTTGGCATAAATTGCATCCAGAGCGTCCATCCAAACCTTGACCCATGCCGGGGCTTGCAGGTAGCGGTCTTTGTCGGCTTTGTCCGCAAAGAATTCGCCGCAATACAAGGGCTGGTTTTTAAAGCTGTTCTCGTACTCTGCCATTTGGTATCACCTCTCATTTAAGTAAAATACATAATGGTATCTCTTTTTTATAACCTTCTTTTTTGGGGAGTACCAAATCTGGTTTTCTACGATACCATTAATTCATTTCCCTTAAATGTTACTGCCATTATAGTGAGTATATGCAAATTAGTGAAGTAGGCACATAAAATATAGGTAGTATACAAAAGTATATATACCATCGTGAAATACGTGTGCTATAATTTTTATATGGTAATATCAATAAGTGGTGTTATCAACAAAACCATATATACATAGATAATGGGGGGTACAAGCATGGGAAGTCAGGATGAGAAAGTCTATATTTCACCGATTGAGGCGGCTATCGATGTGATAGGCGGCAAGTGGAAGGCCCAGATATACTATGCTCTTTGGTATGGTCCCCTGAGGTTTTCGGAACTCTCCCGTTCGCTGCCCAATATCACCCAGCGGATGCTGACTAATCAGTTGCGGGAACTTGAGCATGACGGCATAATCGACCGCAAGGTCTTTGAACAGGTCCCGCCGCGGGTGGAGTACTCCATCAGTGAATACGGCAATACCATCAAACCTATCCTGCTGGATATGTATCGCTGGGGATATATGCATATCCTTGAGAAGAGTCTAAAATATGAACCCATGCCCAAACCACTCCGCTATCAGGACTCCTATGTCGAAGATAAATTGCTAGCTGAGGCATTAAAGAAACCCGGGGAAAACCACTAGTAGATCTCTGACCAGTCTATTACTCATCTATCATATCATTAGCAACAAACTCAGCCCCTGTCTCCTTTTTCTTACTGCAATTCAATCCATTGCATTCTGGGATAAATTATTAATTAAGATGTAATAGAAAAAAGAGGATTATTGCAGGAATTTTGCCTTTCGAGTCGAAAACAGAATGTAAGTGAATATAACAAACGCTCACCGAGCCGCTGAATCTAAAGTATTAGCTATGGTTCACCGGCCGATAGGGTATGAAGGGAAACCTTCTTACCTCCCGTTTGGAAAGGAGGGCAGAGAAACAGAACAATCCTATGATTGTTCTCGAGTGGTCAGGCCGTTCTTGGTTTGGCTTTTTTATTTCACCAAGAGATATTTGATTTTACCGGAGGTAGTTTTTCATGGACGCTATACAATTTCTGATCCAGCAGCAATCCGAAATAATTGAAATAGTCCTCTTGTCGTTGTTGGTTTCAGGATCGGCTACTATTATTAGCGCCCTTATCGGCATTCCTCTGGGGGCATGGATCGGCTTGAATAATTTTGTTGGCAAAGGACTATTATTGCGGATAGTATATACGCTAATGGCTTTGCCGCCGGTGCTGGCAGGTTTGGTAGTATATCTTATATTATCACGCAGCGGGCCACTAGGAGAACTCGAGTGGTTGTTCACACCCAGTGCGATGGTCATTGCCCAGTGTTTGCTGGTTACCCCGATTATCACCGGGCTGTCCGCTGCAGCCATTGCTAGCAAGGAAGGGATCATTTACGATCACGCCAGGAGTCTCGGGGCTACCCGGATGCAAGCGGTATGGACCGTCATTTCCGAGTCCCGGACGGGAATCATTGCAGGTATAATGACCGGGTTCGGCCGAGCCTTTGCCGAGGTTGGTGCAGTCATGCTGGTCGGCGGTAATATCCGGCACTACACCAGGGTACTGACCACAGCGATCATACTGGAAACCAGACAGGGAAACTTTGAGATGGGTGTAGCATTGGGGGTCATTCTCCTTATTTTATCCTTCATTGTAAGTTCAATTGTTTTACTTAATGCCAAAGATTTTAATCTGGGTGAGGTATAAGAATATGAATCTATTTGAAATTACCCATCTGACCAAGGTTTACCGTGATAGGACAGTATTGAGTATTGACAAGCTATACCTGGAACGAGAACGCATTTACGCAGTTTTAGGACCCAATGGAGCGGGCAAGAGTACACTCTTGCGTATCTTGAACCTGCTGGTTGAACCGGATTCCGGCGACATTAAGTTCGTGGATGGTCAACTGCTCAAACAGGGACACAAGAGTTATGACATGGCCCGGCGGATGTGCATGGTTTTTCAACGGCCGCTGATGTTTAGCACCAGCGTATATAACAATGTTGCTTACGGATTGAGGTTAAGAAAGCTCCCACACAGAGAGATAGAACGGCGTGTGAGCGAAGCCATCGATTTTGTAGGTATGCAGGATTTTATCAATTATCCCGCCACAAAGTTGTCGGGTGGTGAGATGCAGCGGGTAGCTCTGGCCAGAGCCCTGGTGCTAAGACCGGAAGTACTCCTGCTGGACGAGCCAACAGCCAATCTGGATCCTCATAGTGTGCAGGTCATTGAGGAGATAGTGCGGAAACACCACCAACAATTCGGAACCAGCGTCATCATGGTCACTCATAACCTCTTCCAGGCTAAACGCATGGCCGATGAAGTTATACTGCTGGTAGGGGGCGAAGTGGTGGAGAAATCCAATGCAGAAGACTTTTTTAACAACCCGTCTAATGAACGCAGTAAGGCTTTCCTGGATGGGACCATGGTCTACTAAGCATGTCCGTGAAGTTGTTTGATGTACGTTAATAGAAAGATTGGGGAGGAATGTGTGTGAAAAGACTGTATCCTATTATGTTGATTATTTTAATGGTGATGCTCTGTGCGGGTACCGCACTGGGGGCAGACATCAATTTTCAAGCTGGAGGGGAAGAATACCTTCCTTTTCCGGATGCTGTTATACAGGATGGAATCACTCTGGTTCCCATCTCTGTAATCACTGATACCCTGGATATCGATGCCAAAGCTAACTCCAAGGAAGGCAAGATAACCCTGGTTAAGAACGATAGCGAAGTGGTGATTGACTCGGTCAATAACCAATTGACCATCAACGGGCAATCGATAAAACCACAAAAGGATATCAATATTACCGAAGAACACATTTACGTGCCATTGCGCCAGGTGAGCGAGGCCCTGGGCGGCGCTGTTGACTGGGATGCAGCCAGCAGAACTATAAAGATAAGTGCACCGGCGGACAAGAATATCCTTATCATCTTCCATGCTGGCAGTTTAAAAGCCCCCATGGCTAGTCTGAAGACTGAATTCATGAAAACTCATCCCCGGGCCCGCATCTTCTTTGAATCAGCCGGGTCATTGGATTGTGCCCGCAAAGTAGCTGAAGAGGGTAGAGAGGCGGACATAGTAGCCTCCGCTGATTATGCTGTTTTCGATCAGTTAATGATACCCAAAAACACCGACTGGTATGTCATGTTTGCTCGTAATGAAATGGTTCTCTGCTACACTGACAAATCCAAATCTGCCAGCGAGATTAACGCTAAGAACTGGGCTGACATACTGCTGAAAAAGGATGTCAGCTATACCCATACCAATCCCGACCTGGATCCGGCCGGATACCGGGCCCTGATGGTCTGGCAATTGGCTGAGAAGTACAACAAGCAGGCAGGGCTCTATGACAAACTGGTGGCTGGATGCCCCCAAGATAAAGTCTACGACAGCGCCACTGACCTGATCAACGCGTTGAAAGACGGGAAGGTAGATTATGCCTTCGAGTATCTGTCGGTAGCTCAACAGAATGGTTTCAAATATGTATCATTGCCGGCAGAAATTAATCTCTCGGCTTACAATCAAGCTGCCTTTTATAAAAATGCCAAGGTAACCACCACTGATGCGGCCAAAGGCACTACCACCGAGCAGATCGGTTCTCCGATCATTTACGCCCAGACTGTTCCCAATAATGCACCCAACCGCGCTCTGGCCATGGACTTTGTCAAGCTGGTGCTGAGCCAGACAGGGCAGGATATAATGACCAAAGCCGGTCAGATATCGATCAGCCCGGCCGAATATAACGATGCAACCAAGATACCAAGCGAACTTCGCTAGGAGAGAAAGGAGAACCGTATGATGAGAATAAACAAATTACCGCTGGTACTGATGCTGATCGTAGCGCTAATGGTAGGCCTGGTACCGGCCACGATGGCAGCGGAAAAGGTCGAGAGCACCATGACACTGGCTACTACTACCAGTACGCAGGATTCGGGACTGTTGGATTACCTTATCCCGATCTTTGAAAAGGAATACAAGACCACTGTTAAGGTCATAGCTGTGGGCAGTGGCCAGGCTATGGAAATGGGTAAAAAGGGCGATGCCGACGTGCTGCTGGTCCATTCCCGGGCGGCTGAGGATGCTTTTATGGCCGGCAAATTTGGCAGCGTTCGCAAAGATGTCATGTATAACCAGTTCCTCATCGTTGGTCCCAAGAGCGACCCGGCCAAGATCAAGGGAATGACCGATGTTAAGGCCGCTTTCAAGAAGATAGCCACTGCGAAAAAGAAATTCGTTTCCCGCGGAGACAACTCGGGTACCCATACCAAGGAACTTAGCATCTGGACCGCCCTCAAGGTTACCCCGGCCGGACGCTGGTATGTAGAGTCCGGACAGGGCATGGGCGATACCCTGATGATGGCCAATGAAATGAATGCCTATACCCTGACTGATGAAGCCACCTATCTCTCCTGGCAGAAGAAGACCGGTCTAAAGGAAATGGTACGCGGCGACAAACTGCTGCTGAATCCCTACGGTGTTATCGCAGTGAACCCGGCCAAGTATCCAAAAA
Source organism: Syntrophomonadaceae bacterium (assembly GCA_012729835.1). Lineage (GTDB taxonomy): Bacteria > Bacillota > Syntrophomonadia > Syntrophomonadales > Syntrophomonadaceae > Syntrophomonas_A. The sequence continues at coordinate 22,928 of JAAYCK010000151.1, read as the reverse complement.
TTCATAACAAGGCCGCCATGGCATTTGTTGAATTTATGACTGGCTCCAAGGGTCAGGCCTTGATCGGTGAATTCGGTAAAGAAAAATACGGCAAAGCGCTCTTTACTCCCAGCGCCAAATAGTATAAGTAAACGCAAATCTGAGGCTGCATCTGTCAATCAGGTGCGGCCTCTTTGTTTCTTGGTGAAAGAATAAAGCTGCTATCGACGTAACTGGAATAGCGGTCGTTACTTATTGAGGCCGTGAGTGGGTATAATACCTTATATCCAGTTAAAAGGAGGGCTTATTATGGTTATACTCCTGTTATTGGTCACTTTCGTTATATCTCTGCTGGTGTGTTTCATTACAGCGAGGTTATTCAACAAGTCCCTCGATGTAATATTGAATCGCCTTATCCCAGAGGACATCAGCAAGTCCTGGCTGCGCTACCTCAATTTTGCCATGTATGTTGTGGGAATTTCGGCAGGAGTCAGGGTCTATCAATTGCAGCAATACTTCACTCCCCAGTTTGCTGGTGAAAAAGGTGAGGCGGTGGTAACAGCCCTTACTCCAGAACGCTGGGCATTGGAGATTTATAGCACCATTATCGGCACCCTATCAGGCATTGCCTGGATGCTGTTAGTCTTCTTTGTTGTAGCCTTGATAGCTTATGTCATTGTCAGGATTTTTGAGGCCAAAAAACACAATCAGCAATAGCTATCTGAAAGTAGTATAGGGGGGCCGTGCTCTCCTTGTTTTTCTGCGAGGTATTGCTTTGCGTATACGCTTCGGCTATGTGGCGATGTCGACTATTTTGAAGGATTGTTCGCCATCTCATACTATTACTTTGAATAACCTAATGAAGCTAAGCTTATCGGCTGACCGGTATAAGCGGTTGGCGGCCTTAGCCCGCATGAATATCGCCAACACCACCCGGCTTTTCCATCACAATCGCGCCCATGATATCAAAGTGTTCCGTTTGACTTCCAAACTGGTGCCGCTGGCTACCCATCCCGAGCTGGATGGCTGGGATTGGCGGCAGGAACTGGGGGCGGATTTCAAAGCTTTGGGAGATTTAGCGATCAGGGATGGGTTGCGTATCAGCGCCCATCCTGATCATTTTACCCTGCTGAATTCACAGCGGTATGAGGTGGTGGAGGCAGCGGTAAAAGATCTGATCTTTCATGAACAGATACTTGACGCAATGGGCCTGGACGCCAGTGCCAAACTGGTGATCCATGTCGGAGGTTCATATAAAGAAAAGCCCTTGGCAAGAGAGCGTTTCATAGAAAACTTTTGTCTCCTGCCGGACAACATTAAGGCCAGGATCGTTCTCGAGAATGATGACAAAAGCTATAGCGCCTCCGAAGTGCTGGAGTTGTGTCAGCAGCATAAGATCCCGATGGTGTTGGATATCCATCACCACTGGTGTTTGAATCAGGGTGAGAGCATTGAAGAAATCCTTCCGGCTGTCTTTGCAACCTGGGATGGTGAATCTCTGCCACCCAAGGTGCATATATCTAGCCCCCGAGATGGGAAGAATATCCGCGCCCATGCTGATCATATCGACTCCCGGTTCTTTATGGGGTTTCTTGATGCAGCCGGAAAATTGGGCCGGGATTTTGATGTAATGTGCGAAGCCAAGGCAAAGGACGCCGCGCTCTTTCAATTGCTACAGCACCTGGCAGCCCAGGGTTACCATTTTGTAGATCGGGCTTCCATAGATTTATAAGAGTAAAGTTATATGAAAAACTCTTGTATGGAGGTTTCCTATAATTACTAGCAGATAATTTCCTTCTCAAGATCAAGGAGATATTTTTTCATGTGAATTCCGCCGCCATAGCCGACTAATTGGCCGTTGGCTCCGATCACCCGGTGACAAGGGATGAGGATGGGAATAGGGTTGCGGTTATTGGCCTGGCCGACGGCGCGGCAGGCGCGGGGATTGCCGATGCTGACGGCAATATCCCGGTAACTCCGGGTTTCGCCGTAAGGTATCTGCTGCAGGCTGGCCCAGACTTGCTGCATAAAACGGGTGCCTTGCGGGTCGATGGCAACGGAAAAGGTTTTAAGAGTACCCGAGAAGTATGCCTGTAACTGGAGGGCGGCTTCTTTCAACAGACCGGTATCTTTGTATTTGTATCCCGTTGGAACAGCTTCGCCGGGTAAAAAGATTTGGGTGATAGCTCTGCCGTTTTCGGCAATTACTAACGGACCGATATCAGTGGCACAGATTAGAGCGTTCATTTTTAACTCTCTCCAAGTATTGATAAATATATCCTACCACAAAACAGAGTATCGGTTTATTGGAGACCCCGGGGTGAGGTACTAATAAGCAAGGATTGGATTATCACACGCCCGTGGAAATTTATCAATAGGTCGCTTAATGATGGCGACACTTATTATTGCAATTCATAAATAAGCAACTACAAGAAGAAAATCCTTGACTAACAAAATTAAATATGATAATATTAAATTTTAATTTGACACCACATGTCCATCTGGTTATACTACTTATACAATTAGATGCCAGTCTTAGTTGTAAGGAGGATAACCATGGAGAACCAAATCAGTATCACAGCGATAATGACCGCTTATATGAGAGCCTTTCATGCTGCCCATGGCAAACCGACCATATTTAATGACTATAAAGCTTATGAGCTTATCCCTGAAGAAAACCGCCGGTTGATCGAAGCTGGTTTCAGCCAGGCACTAAAATTCCAAATGCCATCCATGGAGCAGATATCTCCCGAACACTTAAAGACTGTCGATTCTATGATGCAGTTCATGGGGGCTGCCAATGTATTATGCCGTTCCGATTTCGCCGAATCGAATCTGGTGGCAGCTATCAATCGTGGTGTCAAACAATACGTTATACTAGGTGCCGGCCTGGACACCTTTGTTTTTCGCCGTCCGGACCTGGTCGATGCGCTTCAGGTGTTCGAAGTGGACCATCCCCTTACTCAGTCTTTTAAGCGTGAACGTATAGCCGGTTTAGGATGGAAGACTCCTGAAAATCTGCATATGGTCCCGGTCGATTTTACCCGCGACACACTAATGGCATCTTTGCGAAAGGCATCTTACCGCTGCGACGAGAGTAGCTTCTTTAGCTGGTTGGGTGTAACCGTCTATTTACCACGTGAAAAGGTGGACGAAACTCTCAGGTCCATCGCTCGCAATGCCAAGTCGGGTAGTATGATCGTTTTTGATTATATGGATATAACAGCCTTTAATAAGGACAAGGCCGCTGCGAGTATACAGGCCAATATGGAGACGGTAAGGGAAGTCGGGGAACCGATGCTTACGGGATTTGATCCGGATACTCTGGGCAAGGAACTGAATGATTTGGGTTGGGTATTGCAGGAGAACCTGGGACCGGAAGATATAGAAAAACGGTATTTTGCTGGCCGAAGCGACGATTGGCATGCCAGCAACCAGAGCTATCTAGCCCGGGCATCCGTACGCTAGGTATTTATGCTTCAGGACCATACTGTAAGTATCCTATGATATTAATTTAATCTGATGTTGATTTCTATTTTCAGGTAGGCTATCATCTAAGTATCTTAACAATAAGGAATGTATGTATGTCCGCGGTGTTTCGCAACTAGCTTAATTTTATACAGGTTCCGAATACTGCAAGCGGGTGGATGATCCACCTGTATTATTGCTTTGTTTGGACCATGATGAACACTGGCGGCATTTCAATATGATCCTGATATTACCGTGCCAAGCACGGTTTTCTATTTAATTTGTATATAAAGTGGGGCTGGACGGGTGCTATGTGTTCTTGTCTGGCCCTTATTTTTTAATTGGAGTGATCACAGTGAATGAATACTCAATTAAGATAATGGAGTATCCCAAAATTATTGAGGAGATCAAGAGCTATGCACTGGGAGAGACGGCCCGGGAGAGGTTGGATAAACTAAGGCCTTCCAGTGATATCGAAGTAATACAGATCTGGATGAATGAAACCAGTGAAGCGGTGGCTATGCTGAATGCCAACAGCAGCGTTCCCCTGGCAGCGATGGAAGGGATGGAAGCGGTGGTAATCAAGGCGGGCAAGGGTATCACCCTGACTCCTGACGAACTGACCTCCTGTCAGAATCTACTCGAAGCAGGGCGCAGGATCAAAAGATACATGGAAAGCATGCAGTACCTGGCACCGACCATACATGCATATGCCAGATCCATGTATGAGTGCACTGATTTGTATGAAGAGATACGACGCTGCATTATCAATGGCCGGGTTGATGACCGCGCCAGCAGTGAGCTGTCCCGCATAAGACGGAGGATGGCTATTGTTGATGAACGCATCAAACAAAAGCTAAACGATATCCTGCGCTCCAGTACTTATTCCGGTATGCTCCAGGATGCCCTGGTCAGCAGCCGCGGGGGACGCTATGTGGTGCCGGTCAAGCGCCAGTACGCCAAGAATTTCCCGGGGCAGGTGCTGGATATGTCTGCGACAGGGGCCACTCTGTTTATAGAACCAGCAGCGGTGAACACTCTGCAAAGCGAATTGGATTTATTGAAGATGGAGGAAAACAATGAGGTTTACCGTATTCTAGCGCATCTCAGCGATATGGTTAACGATCATCGTCAGGAATTGCATATCAACATAGAGACCATGGCCAACTACGATTTCATTTTTGCCAAGGCCAAATATAGCCGCAACCATGATATGCAGGAGGTGGGGCTCAATCGTTCCCGGCGCATAGTCATCAATCAGGGGCGCCATCCTTTGCTGGGGGGGCAGGCCGTGCCGCTTGACTTCCGCTTGGGTGAAGATTACAGAGCTCTAATTATTACCGGTCCCAATACCGGGGGTAAGACCGTAACGTTAAAAACAGTGGGATTGCTCACGATGATGGTGCAGAGCGGGCTGCATGTGCCCGTCGGGGCAGGCAGTGAATTTGCCGTGTTTTCAGATATTCTGGCTGATATCGGTGATGGTCAGAGTATTGAACAGTCGCTGTCCACCTTCTCTTCACATGTGCAGAACATACTGACCATTGTTGCCTGCTCGGATCCGGATACCCTGGCTATTATGGATGAATTAGGAGCGGGAACTGACCCGGCAGAGGGCCGCGGATTTGCTATCGCGGTGCTGGAAGAGGTATTCAAGCGTGGGGCGAGTATCATAGCCACCACCCATTTTGGCGAGATAAAAGAGTATGCTCTGCGTACCCCAGGTTTTGAGAATGGAAGCATGGCTTTTGATATTGAGACCATGAGCCCCTGTTATCAATTGCGGATCGGAGATTGGGGTGACAGCAACGCTTTTTTGATCGCCTTGCGCCTGGGTATGGATCATCACATAGTCGAGCGGGCCCATGAGATCACCTACGGGGAGAAAAAGACCTACCAGTATGATTTGGAACTTGTTCGGCATAATATCATTCCGGAAGCTCATGTTGAGAATCATCTGGCTGAGCTGCGTAAAAAAGAAGATAGAGACCGCCGGCGGGAAAGACAGGCGCGCGAGCAACGCTATGTAAAAAAGGATTATAAGCTGGGCGATGCAGTATACATCAGCACCATGCAGCGGCATGGTATCGTCTGTGAGGAAGAAAACAACCGGGGTGAACTGACCGTGCTGGTTATGGGTAAGAAATATGTTGTAAACCATAAGCGCCTCAGTCCGTACGTGGACCGTAAGGACCTTTATCCGGAGGACTATGACCTGGATATTGTTTTTGAAAGCAAGGAGAACCGGAAAAAGCGTAAGATCATGGGCAAGCATCATGTAGAGGGATTGACCATAGAGCAGCATCCCGGAGATGAAAAGCCGGATAAAAGGTAAATGGATATCTGCATCTGCGATTGGGTAGGTTCAAGATTGAGAAATCGTCCGCCTTTAACGGTATAATGTAGAGGAAATATTCAGTATTAAGGAAAAGACTATGAATCTGCTGACCATGGAAAATGTAAGCAAGGGTTACGGCGAAAAGCAACTGCTTGCCGGAGTAACCCTGGCTATAGAAGAAGGAGAAAAAATTGGGCTGTTAGGCATCAATGGCTCGGGTAAGTCCACTTTGCTCAAATTAGCAGCGGGAATAATCGAACCAGATGGGGGAGAGATAATCCGCGGCAAAAACCTGCGAATAAATTATCTGGCCCAGAATCCGGCCTTCCAAGCGGAAGACAGGGTTATAGATGCCGCACTAAAAGGGGATTCACCAGTGCTGGCAGCCTGGCAGCGCTATAGAACGCTAATTGGCAAAGATGGCTCAAATTCCGGAATAGATGCGGATTCACCAGAATTGCTGGCGGTAAGCGCAGAGCTGGATGCTCTGGATGGCTGGGCTCTGGAGAGCGATGTGCAGACTCTGCTGACTCGCCTGGGGATAACACAGTATGATGCCCGGATGGGAGAATTATCGGGTGGTCAGAGAAAACGGGTGGCTATGGCTGCGGCCCTGATGAGTCCGGCCGATCTGCTCATTCTGGATGAGCCGACCAATCATCTGGATAACCTGGCCATAGATTGGCTGGAAAAGTACCTGCAGAAGTATTACGGGGCGCTATTGATGGTGACCCATGACCGTTATTTTCTGGAGCGAGTAACCCGGCGAATTATTGAAGTGGAAAGCACCCGATTGTTCAGCTATCCGGGGAATTACAGCATGTACCTGGAGCGTAAGCTGGAGCGGGAGGAAAACGAGGCTGCTCTGGCTCATAGACATAAAGCCTTGCTCAGAAAGGAACTGGCCTGGATCCGGCGCGGAGCCCGGGCCCGCACTACCAAGCAGAAGGCTCGCATCCAGCGCTTTGAAGAGCTGCAGGAGAACCAGCCCCGGGGCACGGCCGGCAAGGTTGAGATAGCATCCACCGCCAGCCGTTTGGGCAAGAAAACTATTATTGTTGAAGGGGTAAATCACGGCTACAGCGGGGAGAAGCTCGTTTCCGATTTCGCTATCATTATTGCCCGCGATGACCGGGTAGGCATTGTCGGTCCTAATGGAGCCGGCAAATCGACCCTGCTGCAAATTATCAGCGGAGAACTCATGCCCAACGGAGGGCGGGTGGATATTGGAAGTACGGTAAAGATAGGCTATTTTCCACAGGAAAGCAACGATCTGCCGGATGAGATGCGAGTGATCGACTATATCCGTGAAGCCGGTGAGTACCTGCAGGCCGGCAAGAAGCTGATCAGTGCCGCCCAGATGCTGGAGACTTTTTTGTTCCCACCTGCCGCTCAATGGACTACTCTGCAGAGACTGTCGGGGGGAGAGAAGAGGCGGCTACATCTCTTGCGCATCCTGATGGGTGCCCCTAATATCCTGCTACTGGATGAACCCGGCAATGATCTGGATATCGATACCCTGACCATCCTAGAAGATTACCTGGACGATTTTCCCGGGGCAGTGGTGGCGGTATCCCATGACCGCTACTTCCTGGACCGGATCTGCGAGAGGATATTGGCTATGGAAGGGCTGGGGATAATCAAGGAGTACCCCGGCAACTATTCGGACTACCTGCTTTATACGGCAGAGCGAACGGAAACCCCGGCGGTTAGCCGGCGGGAAAAACCCCAAGGCCAGACAGTCGAAAAGAGTTCGGAGGAAAAAGCCCGGCCTGTCAAGTTCTCCTTTAAGGAGCAAAAGGAGTTCGCCGAGATCGATGACCGGGTTGCTGAAGCCGAGGAAGAACTTAGGGCTGTCAACAGCCGCATCGAAGCCGCCGCCAGCGACTACCAGGCCCTGCAGGAACTCTTGCCCCAGCGCGAGGAAGCGGAGCAGCGCCTGGATTACCTGCTGGAGCGCTGGACCTATCTCAATGAGCTGGCCGAGGCTATTGCCAGAGGAAAATGAGGAATAAGGCTGCATACGCGGATTGTTTTTGGCAGGAAGATGTGCAATGCTAATCAATAAATACTATTTTTAGGGGTAAGCGATATGAAGGGTAAAGCGTTCAGGAGACCGCAAAAGATAGGGATTCTTTTGCTCCTGATATTAATCATGACTCCCGTTATCTTGAACTATTATGTAAAAACGGCTGCGTCTCGTTACATTCTAGCACCTGAGGAGCTTCCAGCGGCCGATGCTATATTGGTCCTGGGGGCTTATGTTCTTCCCGACGGGAGCATGTCAGCAATGCTGGCTGACCGTATAACTGTTGGATATCGGCTTTACCAGGCGGGCAAAGCTCCGAAGATACTGGTCAGCGGGGATCATGGTCAGATAGACTATGACGAAGTTAATGCCATGAAATCGTATCTGAAAAATCAGGGTATCCCAGCGCAGAATATATTCATGGATCATGCCGGCTTCAGCACCTACGAGAGCATGTACCGGGCCCGGGATGTGTTCAAGGTCAGGAAGGTCATCATTGTTACTCAAAACTATCATTTGATGCGGGCAGTATTTATTGCCAGGGAATTGGGCCTTGAGGCATATGGGGCAAATGCCGACCTGCGTACCTACGCAAATACGACGCATTACGAACTGCGCGAGATAGCAGCCCGCAACAAGGATTTCTTCTTGTGCCGGGTCTTCAAGCCGCAGCCTACCTTTCTGGGAGAACCCATCCCGGTATTCGGTGATGGGCGGGCTACCGATGACCTTGAGGAAGATCACTCTGCCGTCAAGTATTAAAGATATGAGGGCCTTTAAGCGCGAACTGCTGGCAAGCTATTTCCAATCTTATTGATACTAGCTGCCTAATGGGGCAATTCTCAGATAATGGCGCGAATAGTCCTCCCTGCATGAGCTATTTGTTCATCTATATCATAATGTAATCGACACCGTGTTCCGATACTATAATATAAGTAACCCTGAGCAATTCGCTGGGTAAAATCATAGAGGGAGCCGGTATCATGCCCGATAATACGGGTATTCATGAATTTGATAGTCAAGCGGTGCGGGTTGAACCTGCGAAATCAATGGTGGAAGGGATCTGTGACGAGGTCCTGCTGTTTCCACGATTTGCTGACCCATATCCGGTCAATATTAACATGCCGGTCTGGCGACAGTTATGGCAATATGCCTGTGATAATAAAGACCGTGAGATTGGCGGGGTACTGCTGGGCAGCGTCCTGCAGGATGAAAGCGGCGAAGGGCTAGATATCCAGGCCTATCTGCCTGGACGCTATATGGAAGAAACATTGGCGAATCTGACTTTTACGCACAAGACTTGGATCGATATAAATCAGCGTCTGTTGCGGGAGCACAATGATAAGCGGATCATCGGGTGGTTCCACACCCATCCTGGTCACGGGATCTTTATGTCAAGATATGATCTCTACATTCATCAAAACTACTTCGCCGGTGAAGGCCAGGTCGCTGTGGTTTTTGATCCGGTGCACAGCAGCGCCGGCTTTTTCCAAAGACGAGATGACCGTATGCTGCAATTAAGAAGAATACACATCTACACTATGGCTGGAGACGCCTTCGACCAGAACACCAGGGATTTTATTGCCAGGGTAGGCGAACACAGCCACCCCCAGTGTCAGCCCACCTTGGGTTTGCCATCGTTCAGAATAGATATCCAAAACGGCCCGCCTCGTGAACTAAGGCATCAGGGATTGGCCTTCCTGGTACGACTGATGGATATATGCAAAAAGGATAAAACTACAGGAATTACTGAGGAAATCACAGAAGCAACAGATGTGAACCGGAGCATGACCGGGGCTGCCTCCTCTATAGATCAGCCTGCTCCCGGCGTAGTTTCCCATAATGATTTCACAGCTGTCAATGAAATCGAAGATCAATTGATGGACATAGAATTCTCAGAGCATAAAAAAGATTCTTCCTGGGTGGCGGCCTCGGCACCAACCAAAGCAGATATAATGGGGATACTTGGCGAGAATCTTGATTTATATTCGGATAACTCAGGAGCGACCACTGCCAGGGAGTATCTTCCTCAAGGGCAGGGAGCAGCACAAGAAAACGATTCTGATCTGTATACGCCTTTGGCAAGGGATGGCATTGAGAGTGGACCGGGTCTGGATGCGATTGCGGCAAAGTCTGCGCTAACTGGTTCTGATCACTATGTCAAGATGACTCGCCATATAGATGATGAACGAATAGATCTGGTAAAGAAAAAGCTGACTCCAATAAAAGACCAGGTAACTAGAGATTTGCGGCAAGCCGAAAAGGAAATATTATCTCCTTCCGGCAACAGGCAACCGGATTATAGAAACAACAAACCCTATCAAGAAGGATTCGATACCGACGCAGTAAATATTATGTTATAGGGAATCAGCTGACCGGTACCTCGCGTGAAAAAGGGAGCGCTCTCTTGGTTGCCGGCCTGGCAAAGTAGTTCATTGAAGGATATAATGTAAGAAATAAGCATATTTGGATCCGTTGGTTTTTTGGGAGATGCTGATGCTGCTTCTTAAAATAGTTGGGATAACGAGTGCTATTTTGGCCTTGGCACTGCTGGCTTTGTGGCTATATCTTGAGCGAGCATTATTGCCCAAAAAGTCGACTCGTGATTTTTTTGCCTTCAGCGACATGTCATTCATACAGAAGCTAGAGGGATATTTGTACGGGGTGAGGTCTGACCTATATCTCAGGCCGGCCAAATGGCCCTGGGCAGTAAGAAACCTGGAGGGGAGTACTGCCAACGAATATCACGGGAAGGTTATCACCAGGCAAGATGCTGGCAAAATAATAAAACTGGATCGGAGCAGTAATTTCCAGGCTTCGGATAAAGTCATTCCATTTCCGGTAGCCCGTAAGGTGATTTTAGAAGGGAACCCCCCGCTGGCGGTAATGGATTGTCCCTGCCGCGCCCAAAAGAAGGATGCCTGTGAACCGCGGGACGTGTGCATGGTGGTCGGCGACCCCTTTGTATCATTGGTGTTGGGGCATAGAAGCGGTAATGCCCGCCGGATAACGACAGAGGAAGCCCTGCGGATCCTGGAGCAGGAGGAGGAGCGGGGTCATATACATACCGCCTGGTTTAAGACTGTCATGCATGACCGTTTCTATACCATATGCAACTGTTGTACCTGTTGCTGTCTGGGTATGGCGTCCTATTATCGTAATGTTCCGCGTATCACGCATTCTGGTTATCGGCCGGTGACAGACAGAGATGAATGTACCGAATGTGGCTGCTGTGAGGACATTTGCCCCTTCAAGGCGGTTAATTGTCTTGAGGGAGTACCGGTGATTGACGATACTAAATGTATGGGCTGCGGCTTGTGTATTTCCCATTGCCCGGTTGAAGCCGTCACGCTTGAATTAGCTCCGGAACGAGGCGTGCCGCTTGATTTGGATAGTATGGCTGAATTAGAATCATAGCCGGGCGCTGAGGGGAGAATGCCTGAAAACACTGGCCTTATCCTGCTTACAACTACCTATGAGACTTAATTTATGCTATACTTAAAAAGGATATTAATGGTACGTTTCGAGTGTTTTGACTATATATATTGGACGGGGGGATTACCGTGAAGCTAAACGAAAGAATAGCAGGCCTCATCGTTCTGGTTGCAACATACATCCTTTATATGCCGTCGGCAGTTGGAGCAGTCGACTGGAATCAATTCCAGGGGACGGTTACTAAGGGATTCAGTAACGAGGGTGCATTTGATACCAGTAAGATAGCTACATTGGTCATTTCCATTATGGCCATTATTATCATAATCATTGTTGTCCAATGGTGGAGTGCTCAGATGAGGAAGCAACAGCAGATTTCCTTTAAAAAATATAAAGAAAAGCAGAAGGAGATCGAGGCTAAAACGCAAAATCCAGCCCAAATGCGCAAGTGGTTCCGCTTGGCCGTTAATGCCCAATTACGTTGGATGACCGAAGAACAGGCCGACCATGTGAGAGAAAATAAATATTTTGCTGATAATCTGGTTGATATAAGTGCCGAGGGTCTTTGCTTTTCTACCGCTGAAGAACTGCTACCCGGCACCCACATCAGGTTTATACTGGATATAGGCGAAAAGCGTGACTTGCTGATAACGGGAGAGGCTCTCCGAATATTTGATTCCAACGAAGAGTCTTACGACAGTGAAGGACAAAAGATCGAAAAACACAATGTTGCCATTAAATTCGGCCATATGACTGCTGGTGACAATGATCGGCTGGTAGCCTGGATCACCAAGCGACAACGCGATGCTATGAAAAAAACTCAGGATGACGATACGCCGAACGAGTTTGATTGGTAACTGGCCATTTGCCGACTATGCCTGCCTATCTAAGAGACGGCCTTTTTGACCGTCTCTTTTTTAGTCCCGGTTTGTGGCTCATGCAATTGACCTGGTCACCCCTTTCTTGTTCCCTGCATACTATAATAGGAGCTAAAATGGCTTACTATGACCACTGCTTAGACCGCCTAAAGGAGGATGCCCTTCTGCGCAAGCTTATCAGCAAATTAGATTATCGTTTGTTTTTATCCAGTCTGGGTGTGGTCTTTCTATCGGAGATGGGTGATAAAACTCAGGTAACCACCATGCTGCTGGCTGGACAGAAGCCGCTCTACGTATTGTGGGTGGCTCTGGGGTCCCTGGCGGCTTTGATCTGTACATCGTTCTTAGAGGTGATAATTGGAGCCAACATACTGGCCCGCTGGATCAAACCTGATACCATACGGACTATTTCCGCCGGAGTATTTATTCTATTGGGGATACTTTTGCTTACAGGGGTGATTGGTCAATTCAATGCCGAAGGTTAGTAATTGAGGTGTTTATCTTGTGAGTGTGGAGATAGTAGTCTGGCTTACTACGTTCGTATTGATCGTGCTGGCTGAACTGGGGGATAAGACACAGCTTGCCATCCTGCTGGTTACCAGCTCTCATCCCAATCAGCGCTGGATGATCTTCCTGGCGAGTTCTCTGGCATTGGCCCTCTGTGTTTTGGTCGAAGTAACCATCGGAGCTACCCTGGCACATTATATTGGAGTGGGTATGATCAACCGGATATCTGGCGGGGTATTTTTAATTATAGGTTTGATCGGGATTTTCAAATGATATATTAAGGCCGGAAAGCGTTAGAGCATCTTTCGCTGATGCTTTACGGGGAAGGTTTGCTTAGGGCAGGAATATACCTTTTGGATCGGCCACCTGGTACAGCAGTTCTATTTCCCGTTTGCAAGGACTGTCAAATATTTTCTATTGTTAGAATATTTTGTCGATTTGGAAGCTGACAAAATGTAAGATCGGGCAAGCGCATGCTGCTACTTGACTCTTGGTCATAACTCTAAGGTAAATACCAACAAATCAGGACTTGAACCGTAAAAAAATTTGCAAAATTTTTTGACAAGCGATGATCTCTGAACTATAATTGATATTGCCTTGTTCTAAAAGTAAGCTCCTTTCCGGAGTACTTAGTCCAAGAGTATTCAGAAGGGAGAATGAAAATATGTTTCAAGACAAGTATTTGGTATGCAAAGACTGTGGCAATGAGTTCCTGTTTTCCGCATCTGAACAAGAATTTTACGCTGAAAAAGGTTTTGAGAATGAACCGGGTCGCTGTTTAGATTGCAGAAGAGCTCGCAAACAGCAACGCAACACCAGAGAAGATCGTCCAATGTTCCAGACGGTATGTGCATCCTGCGGACAGGAAACTACTGTACCGTTCGAGCCTACTGGTGACAGACCTGTGTATTGCAGAGATTGTTTTCAGGCGAAACGGAGTCGCAGCTATAGATAACAGCTAAGGCATATAAGAGGGTTAGTATACATATACTAACCCTTTTTTCTTTCCCGTTTTCCATACTATTTGCAACAAAAGGGAGTTGATGCCATGAATTTACCAGCACTGACCATAGGGGAAAAAACTGCTCCAATACCTATCATCCAGGGGGGCATGGGCATAGGAGTCTCGCGTTCCGGCCTCGCGGCTGCGGTAGCTGAACAGGGAGGCGTGGGCGTGATATCGGCGGTCCAGATAGGTTATCTGGAACCGGATTTTGAGACTGACCATAATACAGCTAATGCCAGGGCATTGGAAAAGGAGATCGCCAAGGCCAGAAAGGCGTGCCCGCACGGGGTGCTGGGCATCAACGTACTGGTAGCCATGAAGAGCTATCGTGAAGTGGTGGCGGCTGCGGTAAAGGAGAAGATAGATCTGATCATTGCGGGAGCCGGATTGCCCACCGATCTGCCTGCTATGGTCCAGGGCACAGCCACCAGGATCGCACCGATTGTTTCTTCGGGCAAAGCGGCCATGCTGATGGCCAAGATGTGGGACCGAAAATACTCTTATGCACCTGATCTGGTGGTGGTCGAAGGGCCTCAAGCCGGCGGTCATCTGGGTTTTTCGGTGGAAGAACTGCAGGCAAGTCAGCTACCCAGCCTGTCTAATATCGTTAAAGATGTGATAGCCGCAGTGGCACCCTTTGCCGATAAGTATGGCAAGCCTATCCCGGTGGTGGTAGCCGGGGGGATTTATACCGGGGCAGATATTGCTGAGTACTTGAAAATCGGGGCTGCAGGGGTGCAGATGGCCACTAGATTTGTGGCGACTGAAGAGTGTGACGCACATCTCAATTTTAAGATGGCCTATGTAAACTGCCGGGAAGAGGATATACAACTCGTGCAAAGTCCTGTTGGCATGCCGGGGCGGGCTATTCGCAATGAATTGCTGCGTCGCTTGGAGGATGGCAGGATCCCCTTTAAAAAGTGTTATTTGTGCCTGAAAACCTGTCAGCCGAAAACCACTCCATATTGCATATCACGCGCCTTGATCAATGCGGTAGAGGGCAATGTTGACGAAGGACTGATTTTTGCCGGTTCCAACGCCTGGCGTATTGACCGGATAACCACGGTAAAAGAGCTGATGCAGGAACTGGTAGCTGAAGCGGAAGCTGCTCTGGCTTAAAGACCTTAGTTTTGACCTTTACAGCCAACAGACTATCGATCTATCATATACTCTGAAGGAGTCCACATCAGTAAACCCAATTGGTTCAGCTCCCAACGAAGGAAGATAAGGGGATTGTCCATGAAGAGAGTAGCGATAATCGGTGCTGGTCCGGCCGGCATGATGGCGGCTGCCACCGCCGCACAAGAGGGCGCCACAGTGACCCTGCTGGAAAAGATGGATCGGCCTGGGCGCAAACTAGCTATTACCGGTAAAGGCCGCTGCAATATTACCGCAGCCGTGGACCAGGATCAGCTGATAAAAGGTTATCCGGGCAACGGCCGATTTCTATACAGTGTCTTCAATGAACTTTCCAATTTCGATCTGATTGATCTATTTAATCAAGAGGGCCTGGAAACCAAGGTGGAACGAGGCAACCGGGTCTTCCCGCTATGCGACGATGCTAAACAAGTAGTCGATATATTAAGCAAAAGGGCCAGGCGCCTGGGGGTTAAGCTGCTGACCGGTACCACCGTTAAGAGGGTTAAAATCGTTGAGGGGATCGTCACCGGACTGGTAAGCGACCAGGGGGATCTGCCCGCCGAAGCGATCATCATATGCACCGGCGGCCTGTCCTATCCTGGAACAGGCTCAACTGGCGACGGCTATACCTGGGCAGCCCAGGCTGGTCATACTATAATCGAACCCCGGCCGGGATTGGTACCGTTGACCGTCAGCGAATCATGGGTAGGCGAGCTGCAAGGACTGAGTCTGAAGAACGTGAAGGCTAGTTCATATACGGAAAAAGGGAAAAGAATTAACGAAGACTTCGGCGAGATGCTCTTTACCCATTTTGGCTTATCCGGCCCGATCATCCTTTCCATGAGCCATGATATCGGCAAAGAGCTTCAGCAGAATGGTAAAACCGTAATAGTAAAAATAGACCTAAAACCGGCGCTAACCGAAGACAAGCTGGATTCTCGTCTTTTGAACGATATCGAGAAATACTCTCGCAAAATGTTTAAAAATGCCTTGAACGACTTGCTGCCCCAGAAGATGATTCCGGTCATCATCGGCCTCAGCGGAATAGATCCCGAGAAAGAATGCCATCAGATAACCCGTGCCGAGCGTCTGGGACTGGTCACACTTCTTAAAAACCTTACCCTTACGGTGAATGGAACCCGCCCTATCGCTGAAGCCATTGTGACTGCCGGAGGTATTGCTACCCGCGAGATAAATCCCAAGACCATGGAATCGCGTCTGGTAAAGGGGCTATTCTTTGCCGGCGAGGTAATAGACGTAGATGGCTATACCGGGGGATACAATTTGCAGGCAGCCTTTTCCACCGGATATGTAGCAGGTAAATACGCCGCTCAGGAAGAGTGATTTGTATGTCATTGCGAGTGCAACGAAGCAATCTTCCCCTAATAAAGAATCGGGGTTAAATTGCTTCGTTACAATGACAATTTAGCTGTATCGCGTAAAGTATCAACTGCGAAAGAAAAGTTTATTTATAACATTTTTATCTGTGTTAATCTGTGGCAACCCCCGTCAATCAGCGGTTAATTCGAGATCTTCTCGCTGGGAGATAAAGAAAGCAGCCACCAGGTTGACCAGCGCAATGATAGCCGCCGCCAGGAATACCCACTCGTAACCATAGGCCGCCCATAACAAGCCGCCTCCGATCGGGACTGTCATCGAAACTGCATGATCCAGCGTGAGTCCCATGGATAGAGTGGGGGCGATATCATCAATGGAATCGGCGATGCGGTTAAGATAGGTAGCTCGGGCGATGGTCACCGCCATCAGCAATTGATCGATGATATAGCAAGCCATTATAACATATACGGCGATGGCCGGGACGAACCAGTGCCGGCCCAAAGCATAGAGAGCACAGATGATCACCAGGATGAGTGATTCTGCCATGATGACACTTCTTTCACCGAAATTGTCGATAGCCCGCCCGATCAGCGGCCTGATTACCAGACTAAGGACAGTTCCGATAAGGCCTAAGATGGCAAACACCCGCACATCACTCTGAAATATTTTGATGAGCACCCAGGGGGCAAAGGTTAAAAAAACCTGTTTACGCGCTCCAAACAGGATACTGAGCAAATAGTACAGCGAATATTTCTTCTTGAAGACCAAGTAGCGCGGTGGGCGTTTAACCGGTTTCGGACGGATCATAAGAAAAGCCACCGCTGCGATCAGGGCGCAGGTGCCGGAGATAGCGAAAATTGTGCCGAAGCTGATATTGAAGCGTGATACCCCGTAGAATACCACCAGCATTCCCAGCAGAGCTCCGGTTGATTCATAAGCACCCATGCGGCCCAGCAGGCGACCTTCGCCGCCTTTTTCCGCCAGGCGCAGGCCCAGCGAGGAACGCAGCAGCATGGATAGATGAGCGCCCGCACTCCATAAGAGCATCCAGAACACTACTGCCCGCATATCGGGCGATAGGAATCCCTGTCCCCACAGAGATATTCCTACCATCAGCGCAGCTACAAAGGCGATGCGGCTGTCCCGCAGGAAAAGAAGAGCGGTAAAGAGGAAAACCACCAGAAACCCCGGCAATTCGCGGGGGAACTCCAACCCGCCCCGTGCCACCTCACCCAGTTGATGGACCTGTGAGAGATAATTATTGAATGACGGGTCATAGAGCCCGCTGTACAGGCCCATAAATAAACTGGCACCGGCCAGGAAAAAAACCGGTGTTAACAAATTCTTTCTATCCATAATGATTTACCTCTTAACCGTGATAACGTTTCTAATTATAACAGGGAAGAATTGATAAATCATTTCTTCTCTAATCCGATGTTTAAACATAGATATATAGTATTAGAAACGCTTAGCACGGTGTTGAGTTGAAAAATATGTGCTGGCCGGCAAATAGCAGCTGAATAGTGATACATTCCAGCAAATAACCAAGTTGTTTATTTTTTCTGAAAAGCGTAAAATGCATTATACCTTTTTGATTATGCAGATGACTCTCCGCCAGAAGGACTTTGGAATAGTTATATGATTAATTAAGGGGGACTCAAGATGGCCGCGATAAGACTGTATGCTGACAGCGCCTGTGACTTAGACAGATCATTTCTCAAAGAGATGGGGGTCGGGATATTCTGCCTGACCACTACTATCAATGAACAGACGTACCGGGATCGCCTGGATATTGAGCCGCCAGAATTCTACCGGATGATAGCCAGGCCTGGAGTCCTACCTATAACCTCCCAGGCCAATGTGGCCGAATTCGAAGAAGAATTTAGGCGGGTAATAGCCGAAAGTGACGATGATATCATATACATAGCCTTTTCGTCTGGTTTGAGCGGCACCTATCAGTCCGCCTGCATTGCTCGAGATAGTATTGATTCCGGGAGGATAACCGTTATCGATTCTCTGAGTGCTTCGGTAGGTTACGGGTTAACGGTGATCAGGGCGGCCAAAGCCATAGCGGCAGGAATGAGCAAGGACGAGGTTATAGCTGAAATCACCGATAATATGAGTCGCATGCAACATATCTTTATTGTCGGTAGTTTCGAGATGTTAAAGCGGGGAGGGCGGGTTAGCGCAACCGCTGCTGCCATCGGCAACCTGCTCAACATCAAAATGATATGTCATTTTGTAGATGGCAAGATTGTACCGCTGGAAAAGGTGCATGGCTTGAAAAAAGCCAAAAAACGCCTCTTGGAATTAATGGCCGAAAGGGGCTCAGATCTACGCAATCAGACTATAGGCATCAGTTACTCTTATGATCTGGAGGGGGCGCTGGAGATCAAGCGTCTGATTGAAGAGGAGTTTGGCTGCCGTGATTTCGTAGTGTCTGAAGTGGGAGCGGTCATTGGTTCCCATGTGGGAGCCGGGACCTATTCAGTCTTCTTCCTGACCTAATCGGGGATGTTCTCCAATATATCCTCATAGACTTTAATATAGTCTTCCACCATCCGCTTCTGAGAAAAGCGGTCCTTAACCCAATTCCGGCAATCCTTTCGCTTCAGCGTGGAGAGCATACCTATTGCCGGACAGGCTTCCCCGATATTTTTCACCAGAAATCCGCTAATACCGTGGTGGATAACCTCCGGCATGGAGCCACGGTTGAAGGCGATGACTGGTGTCCCGCAGGCCATGGCCTCGATCACGCTTAAGCCGAAAGGCTCATCAAAGTGGATAGGATGCAGCAAAGCCAGAGCTCCGCCCAGTACTTCATTGCGGCGTTCCGGTCCCAGGGATCCCAGGTAAATGACATCTTTATTGTCGATATGGGGAGCGATGCGAGCGTTAAAATATGGCTTGTCCTGTATTATACCGGCGATCAGCAGCCGTTTTCCGCACAGCCGGGCAATTTCTATAGCCTCCGCAGTTCCCTTGTCCGGATGGATCCGCCCGAAATAGAGCAGGTAGTCACCACCCTGCGGATTAAAGGTAAACTGATCGATATCTATGCCGTGATAGACGGTAGCCTGATAATGCAGGTCCGGGCTGCGGTCGGCATTACTAATAGAAACATAGTGAGTAGTGGCATCGTATTCACGATAGACCGGCATGATCCTGCGCGAGGAAAAACCATGAATGGTCGTGAGCAGGGGAGTCCTGATCAGACGGCTGAAACACAGCGGCAGGAAATCATAATGATTATGAATGAGGTCGAACTGGTCGGCCCTTTCCATACAATGGGCTATATGCAGACCTTCCCACACCTTGGGATCGATAGTTTTATTTTCTTCATAGGGCAGCGGGCAAATGTAATCGAGTTTGCCTCCGGTCTGGGAATCGCCGGTTGCGAACAAGGTGACATCGATGCCTCGTTCCACCAGGCCTTCAGCCAACAGGGAAACTACTTGCTCCCAGGGGCCATAGTGTCGGGGCGGGGTACGCCAGGCAATGGGTGCCAATAATGCAATTCTCATCTAGTACTCCTGTATAGCTTTATCATCAGCTGCCATGTTTTCAGCGAAGCGCGTCATAAAAGGATGACAGGACGGGTTGCTAATCTAAACCTCGAGGTTATTATACCCAGGAAGGCGACCAGGTAAACGTATTAGGGATCGTCTACCCAGTCCAGATAGAAGGGGTTGCGGTGTGATTGAAATGTTTATGAATGTAGGGGCGGATATCGAATCCGCCCCTACCAAATCCTTTGGTGTTAGCTGTGTCTAATAATTTCATCTCTCTTAGTCTGCCCGGGTGACAGCTAGGATAACATAGTTCTGGTGAACTGTGGCCATGATTTTTACAGTATAAGTCTTGTTGTTACGAAATTTTAAGTCAGCCGTCCCCCAGGATACTGTGGCATCATTCCCCGCATCAATGTAATGCACCGGCAGAGTGTGGTGATGGCGCTCTATAACCTGCATGCCGCTATCATTGGCAGCATTGTACAGAGTAGTGGAGGTTTGGCAGATGCCGCCGCCGACCCCGGAAACTATCTGGTTCCCTGAGAATACCGGCGCGGTTTTGTAGCCTTTCCCAGTGGTACGTTGCCCCACTGTGCCATTAAAGGAGAAAACCTCTCCGGGCGCCAGTTTGCAGCCATTGATGCTGGAACAGGAAAGTATGATGTTATTGATACGATTAGCTGAGCTGTTGGTAATAGTGGTATAGTAGCCACCGACAATCTCCTCATCAGGCCATATACTGCACATAGCAGGCACGGAAGCGATACTGCCCCAACCCGGCACCGATGCTTCACTATTGGGGGTCTGGCTTTCTAGATAAGCCGGGCTAGTCAGACTGATGGCGCCGTTTGATTCTATTAATTGATAATCCCATTCATCGGCTATCGCGGTTAGAGGCAGATAGATAATATCCAGCCTCAGCGATCTGCCCGCGGAATCATTAAGGACCGGCCATGAGTCAAATTTTACATAGCTATCGGGGGCTAACACCAGGCTGTGCCCATCACGCTCTAGCTGCAGATTCTGTCCGGCATCCAGCACGGCATTCAGACCCAGAAGCCTTTGAGCGTCAGATAAAGATAACAGCGCACGTCCCTGGTCATCCCGATAAGCCAGGAAAGATAGCGAACAATCCTGGCTATCAATACTTAACACCAGAGCTTCCCCGGCGAGGGAGTACAAAGGGTCTGTGGGGCCTGGAGCGGCAGTTGCCTGAATGGGTGAAAGGTAGATCAGGGGAATGCTTAGGCAAAGGATGGCCAGGTAAATACCTAATGAACGATGGGTGATAGATCGGATTATTCTTGAGCGTTGCATGAAAATACTCCTTTCCAAGTTGATTATATCCAATCCTATATATATGGCCAAGCTGATTATTTATAACTGCTAATTTGCAGTAATTACCGGTTTGCTGATGCGTTGCGGGTGCCCACTGTCCATGCACAGCGGGGGTGGTTGTGCTATAATTAAGAACGCAAACGGCTAGAGAAATCAGCTATTATCCAACTACGAGAGGAATTATTGAATACTATGCAAGACTTTTTGAACCTGGGCCTTAAAGACGAAGTATTAAAAATGATCGATGAACGGGGCTATGTAGCCCCCACGCCTATTCAGACCAAGGCTATTCCTGTAGCCATGAACGGTCGGGATGTGATGGGGCAGGCCCAGACTGGTACAGGAAAAACAGCGGCCTTCGGTATCCCTATTCTAAACCGAGTTAGCAGCGGTAGGGGCTTACAGGCTTTGGTGCTGTGTCCTACCCGTGAACTGGCGGTGCAGGTCTGCGAGGAAATAGGCTTCCTGGGCCGAGCTCTGGATATCAGCGTTTTAGCCGTTTATGGAGGACAATCTATCGAAGTACAGTTCCGTGCCTTAAAAAAAGGTCCGGAAATTATCATCGGTACCCCAGGCCGTCTGCTCGACCATATGCGGAGAGGGACTATAGATCTTAGCAGCCTGAAATTTCTGGTGTTGGATGAGGCGGATGAGATGCTGGATATGGGATTCCTTCCGGATATCGAAAAGGTTCTGGAGCAATGCCCGTCGGAGCGCCAGACTTTTCTTTTTTCTGCTACATTGCTCGAAGATATCAGAGGGTTAGCCTCGCGTTTTATGATAAATCCCGAACTGGTCATGGTCGAGCCTGAGATTAAAACCATAGCCCTGCTGCAGCAGCGCTATTATATCGTGCCGTCACGCCAGAAGATCGCGGGATTATGTCGTATACTCGATTTGGAGCAGCCCAAGGTCAGCTTGATTTTCTGCCGCACCAAGAAAGGGGCGGATGAACTGGCCAGACTGCTTAACCGGCGGGGCTACAGTGCTGATGCTCTGCACGGTGATATGTCTCAGCGGGAACGGGACAATACCATGCAGCGTTTTCGCCAGGGGCGGTCCAGGATACTGGTGGCGACCGATGTGGCCGCCCGGGGACTGGATATAGAACATATAACTCATGTATTTAATTTTGATCTGCCCGAAGATATGGATTCATATATCCATCGTGTAGGCCGCACCGGTCGTGCCGGGAGAGGCGGAGTGGCGATAAGTCTGGTTGAACCATACCAGACTCGTCTATTGCGTAATATAGAGCGGCATATCGGCAAGCGGATCGAGTCAGCCAGTCTGCCGGAAGCCGAGAGTTCGGTATCGATACAGAAGGACCGCTTACTAAGCAGGCTCAGAGAGACTGCCCGCAGTCCGCTGGGCCCTTATGACAACATGGCCCGGGATATATTGGGTAGCGATGATGCCCGCAAGATCCTGGCAGCAGCCCTCAAGTTGCTGGCTGAAGATGAAGTCGAATTGGAAACCATGGAATTCCATATAGAGATGGAGGAGAACATTCCGGACGAGATGCGGGCACATGTGGAACTACCGCTGGGTAGAAACCATGGTATGAATCCGCGTCGACTGGTCGAAATGATCGTAGCCAATACCAGTCTGAGACCTGGGCAGATAGGTGATATAGAGATTCAACGCAACTGCAGCTATGTAGAGGTGCCTATGGACCACATTGACGAGGTGTACGCCGCATCCAGCAGTATGCTGGGAGAGAAAAAGAAAAAAACCAGGTCACGCAGTATAGAAAAGAAAAAGCCGATGCATTAAGAAACGCGGAGGGTCAGCAATTGCTGGCCCTTATTAGATCAATACTCAACTTACGTAGTTGACTTATGATGTGACACAAGTCAAAATTTTGAATTTTTAATTTTGAATTATGAATTACTGTGGAAATGCTTCGCATTTCTTAGCAAAAGCAAACGACAACTGTAATTGCACCCCGAGGGTGCACACC
>JAAYCK010000150.1 GCA_012729835.1 Syntrophomonadaceae bacterium | reverse complement strand
TACTTTATAAGACTGAACTATTTTATTGAGTGCCGGGGACGCGGCAATCTTCCCCGGGGCTTGCATAGCTTAAAGATTGCTTCGCTACGCTCGCAATGACAGGACGGGGGCCTTCAAATCTAATCTGTTAATCGTGTGCATGAGTTGTTCGCGAAGGGGATTTACGCAGATTTTTAAAGTGTTTGAACCCGTAGGGGCGGATTCCATATCCGCCCAAGACCAAAGCCAACCTGCGCTATTGGGCGGATATAGAAACCGCCCCTACAAGGGAAAACTACGTATTTGTCTTTGCGAGGACCCGGCACTCAGAGAATCCAAATATAAACCGCTACTTATTATGCATTACTATAATAGACTGAAACTAATTTATTGAGTGCCGGGGACGCGGCAATCTTCCCCGGGGCTTGTATGGCTTAAAGATTGCTTCGCTGCGCTCGCAATGACAGGGCCTGAGGGCACCATATCTTATCTGTGTTAATCATATAAATCTGCGTCAATATGCGTCTAGTCGTACCCCGTTCCTGATTCCAGTTGTTGCGCATCTAATTAATCCCCTAACTGGTCTAAATGCTGGAATTTTCGCCTTAAGTTCCATTTAGGGCCTTAGAAATCACGTCCGATAAACCTGCGCCAGGCAATTATCAAGATTATGGTTATATAGATTGCGGTATAAACCAGCATCCAACTGCTGGGCAATGAGGCCGTGCCGAAGGGGCCAAATCCAGCGATTGGCGAGCTGCCCAGTTCGCCTCCGGCGTGGTAGATAGCCAGGCGGTAGACGGCGTCACTGGGCATGATCAGACTGCCGGCGATACCTATGTTTATCACGTTGGCATTATTGATGAAGGCACCGATCTGTTCCATAAAACCGGCGATGATAGCCAGAGAAAAGAGCAGGAAGCTGGTAACGGCAGAGGCCATGGTCCCCAGACTGGAAGAAACCAAAAAGGTTACCGCCAGCAGCAAGAGAGGAAAAAGCAAGAAGATGCCAGTGCCTAACAGCAAAGCTGACAGGGGCAATTCTAAGGCAAAGGTATGAGAACACATCATTGCGATAGATAGCAGCAGTAGTGCAGTATATAGCACTCCGGTCAGCAAGTAGGCCAGGAATTTTCCGCTGAGGATCGACCCCCGGCTCACTGGTCGGGAAGCCAGGGCCAGGATGGTCCCCGATTCCATTTCGCCGCTCAGGCTCCCACTGGCAATTATGATCATCAGGGCTCCAATGACCAGGGTAGAAATATACCAGCCCAGACACATGAATTGGTAGCCCAACTGTTTGATAAAAAATAGCTGCTCCCCTTCCATAGCCGCTTCCTTCACCACATAATGGAGGGCCGTAGCAAACAGTGCCAGATAAAGGATGGTCAAAACCATTCCCACCAAAAAAATACGCTTGCGGGCGATTTCTTTCAAGGTCAACAAAAATACCTTACTCATGCTAGGTTCACCACCTCAATCCCTCATCATATCCAGGAAGACCTCTTCCAATCCCAGACTGAGAGTTTCCGCCTGGTACACCGGTACCCCGCATTCGACTATTTCACGAATGATGCGGGCGGATCCCTCCCGGTCCGCTACCCGTAAAGTGATGCCCGCTTCGTCCCGCTCCACTACCATGTCCTGGTTCTCGTAATAGTTCAATAGATCTTGAGCCAGCGGTCCGGTCTCCAGGCGCAGCGCAGTGCAGGTCTTCATGAAATCCTCCCGGGCCCCGCTGGCGATCAGCCGGCCTTTACGAATGAAACCCAGGTGGGTACAGGTCATTTCCACCTCGCTGAGCAAGTGACTGTTGAGAAATATCGTGGTGCCTTCCGCCTTCAGCTGGCCGATAATATCCCGCACCTCGATACGTCCCATGGGATCAAGTGCCGAGGTGGGTTCATCCAAAAACACCAGAGCCGGTCGGTGTAGAATTGCGGCTCCCAGGGCCAGGCGCTGCTGCATGCCCTTGGAATAGCCCTGGATCCTGTCCTGTTCCCGACCCTTGAGCCCGATCAATTCCAGAGCCCGACGGATGGCGCCCTGCTCCTCCCGAGCTGGAATGCCATAGACTCGGGCATTAAAGCGCAGCCACTCGTAGCCAGTCAGCCATTCGTAGTGACGGAAGAGCTCGGGGAGATAGCCCGCATGCTGGCGGCCCCTGGTGTCACTGGCCCGATATCCATTGATCATGGCTGTCCCAGCACTGGCTCTAACCAGTCCTAACAACACCTTGACCAGGGTGCTTTTACCGGCTCCATTAGGACCCAGTAAGCCGAATACCTGTCCCTGGTTCAGGGACAGAGAGATATCTTCACAAGCCAAGTTGGCACCATAGTACTTATATATGTTTTGGGCTTCAACAATCAAACCCTTGACCTCCCTGTGTATAAACATCGACCCCGGCGGCCTTCATAATAACCGCCGGGGTGTCTTTCCTGGATAATGTCCAGTTATTCCAGGCTTTCAGCCAGTTCTGTCAGGTTAAGCTTGCCCCCGGAGTTGTCGGTCAAGATATAATACAAACCATGGTTTTGCCAGATCAGGGTAGGGGTATAATCTTTGATCAATACTCCGGGCGACCCGTTGATCATGACCTTCTCCACATCAGTACCGGGAATGACCAGGGTATGCTCCAGATCGCTGATCGTAGCCAACTGCTTCCTGACGCCCTCCGGCCAGATGGGCAGATTGATCATGGGCTGAAGCACCTGCTGGATATCAACACCTGGCGGCACCTGCAATTCGGGAGAAGGCCCCGTCATCAGCTCGAAATCACTGTAGCGAGCGGTAAAGGTATCAGCAATCGTAACCTTAAAGGTCTTGCCATCCAGGGACTGGGGCAACGTTTCCTGGCTGCCCAAACTCTTCAGCAGAGCGTTGACCTTATCTACCTGAGGGGTGATCTCTACAGATGGAACACTTACCATACTGTAATCGCCTTCCCGACCTGCTGGCAGCAATGGACGGAAGGGCAGCGTACTCAATTCTTCACGGGTCAGTTTACGCTCTACCGGTTGCCCGTTGGTTTCGATACGTCCAAAGCTCTCCATATCAATATCGGCGCTGCCTGCCTGCATAGCCTCCTGAATATCTGTGATATCCTGCGCGGTAAGGGTCAACGTTTCAACCTTCTCCACCCGAAATACCTGCAGCAGATCAGCCACTGCCGTACGGAATGAAGGCACATAAGCTGTAATCCCTAGAGCCAATATCAGAGCAGCCGCTATAGACCATTTCTTTAAATGCATTTTCGTCCTCTCTTTCTTCCCGGATCGGATAGCGGGTTGTATATATGACCAGCCCTGCTCCTGTCCGCTGACCGGGCATGCCTGGTCCTGTTCCCACAGGTGACCCAGTTTGGCTGAGGCAAAGTCCCGGACATCCTCCAACTCCCGCAGCGTACTGCTGCAGGTCGGGCAGTAATCCAGGTGCTGTCTTATTTTTTTATGTTGATCCGCCGGCAGTTCCCTATCCAAATAGCCTAATAACGTTCCCTCGTCTGGGCACTTCATCCTGACCCGCCTCCTTTCCTTCGTATTCTGTTCGAAATCTTTTCATAGCCCTGGCCAGCATAGTCCCTACCGAAGCGGGCGCGATATCCAACAGCTCTGCCAACTCCTGATATGACCTTCCTTCCATGCGCAGCTTGAGCAATAGCCCATCCCGCCAGGGCAAACGCGAAAGGGTATCTTCGATCTCCATTCGCTCCAAATCTTTTTCCATAGTAGTTGCCATTAGTTCCATTTTTTCAGGTTCCAAGGCTTTTTCCAACCCGGAGCGCAGGTTCTGGCGCCGGAAGTGGTTGACCGTCAGCCGGCTCGCCACTTTTTTCAACCAGGCGCGGGGGTATTCGATTCCTCCGGAATCCTCCAGACCAAACCAGCGTATAAAGCTCTCCTGGCAAATCTCCTCGCTAATCTCCCGATCTCCGGTGAGATAAATAACATAGCGATATAAGGCGGGATACTCACGATTATAGAATCTTTCTGCTTCTTCCTGACGATATTTCTCTTTCGTTGGTCTCCCTCCTCTTCTGCAGGGCCCTGTACTAGTTATGACAAACCACAGACTGGTTTTGTGACATCAATATATTAATAATTATAACAGAGGCAAAACAAGGCAGGCCTTAGAGCAAGCGAACTTATTTGCAGTATAGAAGATCAGATGGTGGTTATTTACAAAGTCGAATTTTGTCGCCTACGGCGTGTAGTGAAGTACACCAGGTACTTCACTACACGCCGTGTGACATAGTTAGACTATGTCACTTATAAGAAATGGGTTGTAATATGTCATTAATTAAATTAAATTACAATTAGTAATTATCTGGTTAGAAATTAGCATCATAGGTATTAATGGGACATAAGCACAGGCATAGGAAAATTTAATAATAATTTAGCAAACCGCTTAGGGCTTTTGGTTCAACATTAAGCAAAATTAAAGTAGGGAGAGATTTAAATGTTGTCATTACAAGGAGTGAAAAAAAATTTAAACAATAAGGGAGGTAGGGATTTGAAAAGAAATTTGATTTTTGTGATGGTTCTCGCAATTCTGGTTAGTTCTTTTGGACTGTACAACCCAGGGATTGTTAATGCAGCAGGAGCAACTACAGGACAGGTAGTCATTACAGACGTAAGCGTATGTGTGGATGGTAACTTAGTTACTTTCGACCAGAAACCCTACATTGACACAAATGGAAGGACTCTGGTACCAATTCGTTTCGTATCTCAGGAAATGGGGATGCAGGTAATCTGGGAGGCAAATACTCAGCGTGTAATTATCAGCAAGCCAGACCTCTTAATCACAATGGTCATTGGCAAAAAGACTGTAGGTGTAAATGGCACCGCAAAAGCAATGGATACCGCACCAGTAATTACTAATGGCAGAACCATGGTACCCATTCGGTTTATTAGCGAGAACATGGGAGCCATCGTAACTTGGGCACAGGATGTTAAGTGCGTATTCATCTTTACCAAGGGTCAAACAGCAGAACAGCAAAAACAAATCATTGCCGACATTACTTCTCAGTTACTGAAGGGCAACACCGTAACTATGGTACCCGGCACTCCTTGGTATCAAGCTTCTAAAGAACAGATTGAAGCCTGCAGAAAGGCAGGCAAGCTTTTCAGTTTTAATGAAGATCTCAACAAGCATCCTGACTTTTTCTTAGATCCTAATGTTACTCCTTATATGAAATGCTTACCGTTTAAATTTTACACTGATAGTACCCTGATGTACTTTGCTACCTCCATGTATGTTTCTCCAGTATATAGGGGTTATATAGACCTGAATGATGGAAAAGGTTATAGGATTATGGATGTAGATATGGGTGCGGATTATATAATCGTATCTAATCCTACAGATAAAAAGACTTACTATAAGAGAATCATGAACAGAGGGGTAATTATAGAAGGTGCTTATCACGTAGACCCCGACAATCCTAAAACCTTTGAGCAACTTGCAGAAGAGCAGTTTTAAGCTAGGAGGAGAGATTATTGAAAAAGAAAAATCCAATTATAGCTATATTGCTTACCTTAATATTTGCCATGGCACCATTCGGTGCTGTTACGAACATTGCTCTGGGAAATGCTGTTTGGGACGAAGTAGAAAATCTTCGTGAAACCAACAAACCATTGCCAGAGGCAAATTACGTACGGGCAGATAAAGACGATGAAGATGTAAAATTTGCATCAGAAAAACGCGGTGGTGGATTTGGATTTATGACTACGTTACCAGACGATCCTAACGGAAACTTCACTGGAATTAAGTGGCTGACAAAATCCGGAGGAGCGAGTGCAGCAACCAAGTACCGTACACAGGTAATAGTAAGGCAAGGGGAGTCACGATAAAAGATGATCGTCTGCTTGGGATATGTATCTGGTTCCCTTCCCCTCCGGGAACGCCAGACGGGAGCCTGGCGTCCCCACTAGCTTGCTACTCCCCAGGGAACCCTTCGCCTTCGACCAGTTCGTGAACCATAACATCGAAATGACGGCCGCTCTCCAATGCCCGCACCCGTGCTTTTACGCCATTGAGCTCTTCGATCCAAACCGGCGCCCCTTTAAACCGCACTTCATAGATTATGGAATCCTCCATTACTTGACGCACTCGTTCGCTGTCCATATAGCTATCCCCTTCAATTATCAATTTTTATTAAGATGCCCAGAGTGCAGCGGATTATAAACCGGCTGTATCAGTTTGGCCGCAGTCTTGAACAAATCTCTAAGAATACATCAATTTCTCAAGGGCATAATATCAGGCAGACAGTGATAGGAGGTGAAAAATAAATGGATCAGAAAATAGCTGTACAGTCGATCATTTCCCAGATCAACAGCGCAAAACGCGACATCGAGAATTTCCCAAAATCCGGCCTCAGCAAAAAGTCCATGGACGAACTGGATCTGGCCTATAACTCCCTCAATGATGTTATCAATCATTGCAACACCTGCATGCAGAGCCTGTAGGCAGTAATAAACGGAGACTGCACCGGGTAAAAAGGCTTACAGCGTTTTTTCCGGCCACTCTCCATAGCAAGAAGCCCGCAAACTCCACGTACATAATTGTGCGTTAAGTGAACGGGCTTCTTTATCGTTCATGTTTTGTCGGTTTAATAGGCCCTGGCAAAAACCACTTCATGTTGGGCCGGCTGACCGCAGCACAAACAATTGCCTCCGGTCTGCTCCTGTTCAAAGGGTATGCATCTGATGGTGGCCGCAGTTTTCTCTTTGATCTCCAGCTCACACTTTTGCTCCCCGCACCACATGGCGCGAATAAAGCCGGGTCTGGCCTCCAGCTGAGTCATGAACTCCTGAAAATCTTGAGCTTGGGTAGTTCTCTCCTCGCGGTTCTTCAGCGCCCGCTCAAACAATGAAGCCTGGACCATGTCCAGAAGTTTTGCGGTCTCGGCGGCTAAATCAGCCAGACTGACGGTTACCTTCTCTGCGGTATCTCTCCTAACGATGACCGCCTGCCCGTTCTCCAGGTCGCGGGGTCCGATCTCGATGCGCAGGGGCACGCCTTTCATTTCCCATTCGTTGAACTTCCAGCCCACTGAATAGTTGTCGCGGCTATCCATATAGACCCGGAAATCCCGGCTGAGTTCTTCATAGATCTTGCCGCAGGCCTCCAGTACGCCAGCCTTGTGCTGGGCTACCGGCACCATGACCACCTGGTATGGCGCTACTGCCGGGGGCAGGACCAGGCCCCGATTGTCGCCATGCACCATGATGATGGCTCCGATCAGACGGGTGGAAGATCCCCAGGAGGTCTGCCAGCAGTATTCCAGTTTGCCTTCCTTATTCTGATATTTAATATCGAAAGGAACCGAGAAATTCTGGCCGAAGTTATGAGAAGTCCCGCATTGCAAGGCCTTGCCGTCATGCATCATGGCTTCGATAGTATAGGTCGCATTGGCTCCGGCGAACTTCTCCTTCTCACTCTTTTGCCCTTTGACAACTGGTATAGCCAGGCTTTCTTCAGCAAATTGGGCGTATATGTTCAGCATCTGCCGCGTCTCGGCTTCACTCTCTTCGGCAGTGGCATGCACGGTATGTCCCTCCTGCCACAGGAACTCAGAGGTACGCAGGAAGGGCCGGGTAGTCTTTTCCCAGCGTACTACGTTGCACCATTGATTATACAGCATGGGCAGATCACGCCAGGAATTTATCCATTTGGCATACATAGTAGAAAACAGGGTTTCCGAGGTGGGGCGAACACAGAGCCTTTCCTCCAGCTTGTCGCTGCCTCCCATCGTGACCCAGGCTACCTCCGGGGCAAAGCCTTCCACATGTTCCTTTTCCTTGTTGAGCAGACTCTCCGGGATGAACAACGGCAAATATACGTTGGTATGGCCGGTCTTCTTGAACATAGCATCCAGGATGGCCTGTATCCTCTCCCATATGGCATACCCATAGGGTTTTATCACCATGCAGCCCTTCACCGATGAATAATCCACCAGATCAGCTTTTAGTATGACATCGGTGTACCAGCGGGGGAAATCGTCCTCCATATTGGTGATCTCTTTGACAAACTCTTTATCCTGGTTCTTGCCCGCCATGAAATTCCTCCTTGAATCGTCTATTAATTATAGATCGGATATTTTACTTAATAACAATGTTATTATTATATCTTAAACGCCCCGGGAGAAAAGTAAAACCACGAAGCCATTTCTTTTTCCCTCGGGTTTTGGCTGCCCTAATAATAAAAACCCGCTCATTCAGTGCATATTCCAACACCTCGTTCACGGGTTCTCCGGTCCCGGGGTCACTGCCCCCGTTCTTGACAATCAAATTACAACCTGTCAGGTCTATCCGGCTAACGCCGGTTTCTCTATTACTCTGCTTAAGCTGCAGAGATAGCTGGTCTACTATTAATACGCCGTTTCACTATTTACCATATTGTTGTCCCTGCGGTACAGGCCATCCCGTTCGAGAGCTATCCAGTCGGTAACCAGCGCTCTAACACTGGTCCCTCCGGGTAGGTCATGCTGTGATTGGGCTATATATCCCCGGTTGATCAAGCTAGCCAGGGTTGCACTTACTAAATCTTGGTTCAATCCATTATACTTTGCGCAATTCTCTACCATTCTCTGAAAACTAGGTATGTATTTTCTTTCTTCGGTATGCCAGATGGTATCCAGGATATGCTTATACTTGTAATCATATTGAGGTTCGATGGCTACCCACCAGTTAGCCCCTTCTCTGAGGTTGTTGCTAAACGAACCATTGACTCCGTATACCCCGACCTGTTTGTCGTGGAAAGTCCTGAGATGCGCCATTACACTGCTGAAATGCCCATCGCCGGTCACAAAGATGTATTGTTCGATGTCATGACGCATAATCAAGGTCTGATAAACCGTATCCAACATAATAAAATCAGTATAGTTCTTCTGTACCGGTCCGGAATTCTCACAATTGATAATATTGGTGGTATAGCGCCTGATCCGCGCTACCTCTCCTTTGATGGCATCCTGGGTAAAATCTCCGAATACCGTGATCTGGTTTAATGAAGCCCTGGTTTTCACATCAGCCAGCAACGCCTCCATGTCCGGTCCTGAACTCCCGAGGTGCAACAGGCTGTAATACCAGTGCTCATAATCGATAAATATTGCCGTTATCGGTTTGCGGTTCCCGTTGGGGTTTTCCAAGGGCCTTACCTCCTCCAACTAAGTAAGACCTGTCAGATTGCAGATTTGATTGTCAAAGATCCTGCTATAAAAATAGCATATTAATTATACTACACCTGGTAAATATATGCAAAGCTCAAACCGGCCGTTGCCTGGTATCGCGCTGGCGCGACCGGTCGTCGCTTAATTCACAGCTACTAAGTCCATGCTTTCGCATCAATATCACATGATAAGGACAAAATATGCGAAACCGGCTGGCTGACAGCCAGAGGATAACAATATTGAGGTGATTACTTTGTTCTGCAAGAAAAGACTGATTTTCCTGGTGGTTCTAATAATAATACTTAACCTCTCCTTGATCGGCTGCGGTCAAAAATCCAAGTCGTCCCCATCCCAAAAGCCGCAATCTGAAGCATCCGGGGAGAAGCCCAAGGCACCCAAGTCAGCAGAGACCATATTAAAAGACATCAACAGCTTGATCGGGGAATTGGATAAGCGAAATAAAACTGCCAAAGCCCCCTGGATGGCGGCAAAAAGTTCTGACCAACCGGCAGCTGGTGCTGAAGGCAACAGCAATCACAGCAGCGGGAACCATACCGGCCAAGGTACAGCTCAGGGAGATGCTGCCCAGGGCAGCTCCGAACAAGGCGGATCAGAAGGCTCAGCATCCGGCAGTTCATCCGGCATGAAGAACAGTGGCGCCCCCGCTATGACCAGCGGCAAGGGCCAGTCCAGCGCAGAGCAAGATCAAATGCAATGGCAGAAAATAGGCATGAGCCTGATGGATATCCATGAAAAATGGAATGAATTGGAGCCGGAAGCAATAGCAGCCGGACTGCCAGCCAGTTCTCGAAATGGTTTTGAAAACGCCCTGCAACGCCTCACCCAGAGTGTCAGCGAACAAAACACCGACGCTAGTATTACCGCAGCCATCGATCTTTTTGACCAATATACCTCCGGGCTTTCCCAGATTTTTACCCTGTCCACCCCGCCTCAACTCTACCAGGTGCAGTACCGGACCATGGCCGCGCTGTCCGCCGCTGACCGGGAGGATTGGACTGCTGCCAGTGATGAGATCTCGGCGGCTCTGGAGCCATGGGGATTGCTAAAAGCCCAGGCCAAGAAAGTCGATAATAAGCTGCTGGTTCGCTGCGAATTCTCACTGCAGGACCTGAAAACCGCTATTAGTAAAATGGACCCCACCATGGTCATGATCAAGGGTGATATTGCCCAGGCCAATCTAAAAAATCTGGAGAAAAAGCTGTCCCAAGGAAGTCAGGGGAAATAACCCGCTTAAATCCGCCCGGACAGGCTCTCTTAAAGAAGCTTGTACGGGCATAATTCTATGCTAAACTTTAGATAGGAAAAATTGCCTTTATCAGTCCAGCCTGGATTACTATCAATGAGTGGTATCAATATAACTATCGTAGTTGACTAAAGATGTGCAACAATTGTAAATTATGAATTCTTAATTTTTAATTAAGGTGTGCACCCTACGGGTGCAATTACAGTTGTCGCTTGCTATTGCTATGAAATGCGAAGCATTTCCACATTAATTC
>JAAYCK010000149.1 GCA_012729835.1 Syntrophomonadaceae bacterium | reverse complement strand
TTTCATATTGCGAGTCGACCTCTTAGTGACAATGACAATCGAACTCGTGCCATGGTAAAATTATGCATTAGAACCGCAAGAAGTATTCATTTATTGTGGTGCGCGCAGCGCGTGAGAATTGCGAGCGATAGCGAAGCAATCTTCCTGGTGGATGCAATGCAAAAAGACTATTATGTATTATAATGGGGACGGTTCTTTCTGCCTCGTTTCTTATAAAACCGAGGCAGAAAGAACCGTCCCCATTGCCTTATCTAAGGAATCTATATTTTACCCCCTTCTTTTCTAACCCACGTGCTGTTGGCCCTGCTCCGAGGGCAGCTGCTGTTTTATATTATGGTAGATGAGATTGGTCTCATCACGTGACAGCGGTCTTGAGATGATAACCTCACTGGTCCGGCTCAGGTCGACCTTGAAGGACTTTTTCACCATCTTGCCGTTCTGATCGCATACCACCTGGATGACCGGTTTATCCTGGCTCAAGCGGTTTGCTGTAATTACGAGTGCGACATGGCCGGTATTGAGCATGACCATGCTGCCTATCGGGTAGAGTGCGATATTCGATAGGAAGGCTCCGACGATCTCGGGATCGAAATGAGTGCCAGTCAGTTTCCTGATGCAGATGACAGCCTCGGTGGAGGAATAACCTTTGCGGTAAGGGTGATCGGTTATTATCGCATCATAGGTATCGGCCACGGCAGTTATCCTGGCATATTCCAGTATTTGCTTGCCCATCAGCTTACGGGGATAACCGCTTCCGTCGAATCGTTCATGATGTTGATAGGCGATGTGTGACGCGGTAGCTGATACTTCCCGGTTGTTCCGCAACATGTTGAACCCTATCTCCGGGTGATTTTTTATCTCCGCCATCTGCTCCGGGGTCAGCTTGTTCAGGTTGTTGACTATAGCCGGGTCGATCATGATCATGCCTATATCATGCAGCAGGGCACCCAATCCCAGATCAACCATATCACCTTCAGGGTAGCCCAGCGATATACCGGTCATAATTGATAGTATGGCGACATTTACCGAGTGAAAAAACAGGTAATCGTTATAGCTGTGGATATCTTCCAAATTTATGAGGAGGTTGCGATTGCTCATGATATCATCTATGAGCAGCGATACACCTTTTTTCAAGATGTTGACGTCAATGGCTTTATGAGAGGAAAGATGGGTAAGCGAGGTCTTTAGATTTTTAGCCACCTTGTTCATTACCTTGCTGGAGACCACTTCCGGTATATCGATGTCCATAAAGCTGTCCTTTATGTAAATAGACGCTATACCGAGATTCTTCAGCTTCTCTATATAATTTTCTGATAACTGGATATTCTGGGTCAACAGGGCCCTCCCGTCGGCGCCGGAAACGGTGCGCCCCACGATCATGCCGCAATCAAGGTCCTCAATAGCTACCCTTCTCACCCAAATCCCTCCTTAAATACCGGTAGAAATCTTAAATGCAGCCCCCAACGTTTCAAATCTCAATACATAAAGACATTCAATAATTTTTATCAATTTAAGGTGGATATAAAAAGTATAATCCAGAAAAGCACGAAAAACATCGGACAAAAGTCCTGAATATTCTGAAATAATAATAAGAGTGGGACCTAGGTCTTTGGTAGTGTGATTGGAAGAGGTTGTCCTGTGGCGAACTGCGTTTATGAAGTAGGGGCAGCGGTTAAATATGCGGCACGGGGAGCCCTTTTCATCTCTCGCGGGAAAAGATGCACCCCCGTGCCTTCTCTAGGTTAACCCCCTTGTTTTCCTTGATCAAGTATTGAGCGGCTTGATCCTCCGGGAAATGAGATCACTCTCATTCTTGGTGAGAGGTCTTGCGATAGCCACCTCGCTGCGCTGTCTTAGATCGATTTCAAATTTCTCCTTCAATATCTGACCGTTTTGATCACATATCAACTGGATAACGGGAGTATCGGGGCGTAAGCGATCAACCATAGTAACCTGGGCTATATTGCCGGTATTGAGGAGCACCATGCTGCCTTCCGGGTAGGGTGCGATATTAGACAGGAAGGCCTCGACCACATCGGGGTCGAAATGGGTTCCCGTCAGTTTTTTTATGATCATTACCGCTTCTGATGAGGAGTAGGCCCTGCGGTAGGGGTGATCAGTTATAATAGCGTGATAGGTATCGGCGACGGCGGCGATGCGCGCGTGTTCCAGGATTTGTTTTTCCCGCAATCCGCGGGGATAGCCGCTGCCGTCAAATCTTTCGTGATGCTGGTAGGCAATGTGGGCGGCTGTAGCAGATACCTCATAGCCATTATGAAGGATGTTGAAGCCGATTTCCGGGTGTTTTTGTATTTCTGCTATCTGCTGGGGAGTTAGTTTTTCCTGGTTATTAAGTATCGCAGGATCGATCATGATCATGCCTATATCATGTAGCAGGGAGCCCAGTGCCAGATCGGCCATGTCTCCTTTGTGCAGGCCCAGGGATATGCCGGTCATAACTGAAAGTATTGCGACATTTATGGAATGGAAGAACAGGTAATCGTCATAGGTATGGATGTCTTCCAGGTTAGGCAGCAGGTGGCGATTTTTTCCTATGTCGTCGACCAGCTGGGAAGCTCCCATTTTTAGCGTGTTTATATCGACGGTTTTTTCAGCGGAAAGATTGGCGAGTGAGGTTTTCAGATCCTGGGCTAAATTAGCTAAAACATTTATAGTCACTACCTCCGGGATATTGGCGTCTACAAAACTGTCCTTTATGTATATGGAACCTATGCCAAGCTGCCTGAGCTTCCCGATATCGGGCTCGGATAACTCAGTATTCTTGGGCAAGAGGGCTGTTCCATCATCGCCAAAGAGCGTCCTGGCGACTAGCATGCCGGGTTTCAGATCCGCTATCAATACTCTTTTCACCGGGCCCCTCCTTAACGATGAATTAAACCAGGGCAAGGTCGTTAAATAAAATTGAATTAATTGATATGATCAGGCAGGACGAGTGTCACAGTAAGGTGGTTATTAAAATTATAAACCAGATAGGTGCAGAATACATCCAACAAAGAAAAGAATTTGCAGGATGTTTTATCATTGATCCGCGGAGCAGCCTGGGGGAAAGCAGCCGCCGGTGCAGTTTGGTATCTATCTTCCAAATAAAAACAGTCACATTCTTAATACTAGTGCCATAAAATGTTAGGAACCTTTATGGTTGAGCGTGAAATAAGGAAAGGAGACATGAATATGGCATATTGGCTGTATTGTCAAGCGTGTAAGGAGTGGAGCAGGTCGGCGACTCCTCTTTCAGAAGACAAGGCCTGTAAGTATTGCGGCACCCTGCTGACGAAGACCAGGGGCGGCGGCAGCTCGGGCCGGCAGGCAGATGACGCGGAAATGATGGAATCCCCGAAGCTGGTCCAGGCGGCAGAAGTCGAAACAGTCCAGGCGAGCGAACCTCTGCCCGAGACAGTGGAAAACTCTGCGCTAATTGACGAGATAGCGGAGGAGGTAGAACTGCAAGAAGAAAAGATCGAGGATGCAGTGCCTGAGGAAGAAGCGCTTACGAAAGAAACGCCTGAAGACAGCGGGGAAGCTGCCCCGGCCGACAACGCGGCAGGCGGGGAGGATGAAGAGCCGGTCGAGGACGAGGAGGAAGAGAGCAGCCAGGAGAATGATGTAGTCAAGGTCAGCGAAGTTAGGGTAATAACCGATAAAAACGAAAAGAAAGAACGATTGGCAAAAAAGCGGCACTAAGTGGTGTTGCAGCATACCGAGCTGTGGAAAACCCGTTAAGCCGGAGGCGCTCTTGGGCTGCAACGGGTTTTTCGCTTCAGAACGACTAATGTGCCGGATTACCGTTATATAGGCAAAAAACCTGCAAGGTGCCGTTAAAATAGTGGATATATATGTAAGCGCAAAGCCCTAAAAAGGTCCTGGGGATAACTGCCCTGGTCCTGTGGAAATCTTCTTAGCTAATCGGCCTAACTCGACAAGATTTTCTATGCAATAATTACAAAAAAAGGGATTAAAGATATATGGAGAGAGGACTAGCTACTTCCCAGGAGGTTGAGCGTTTGTTTCAATTTTAAATATTTTAACTTATATTTTACGTGCTACAATAATATTTACTGGTATAATAAAGAAAGACAATTATAGTTAGTAAATTGCGCCAATTTTTAGACAATTCGGTTCTATACGGCATATTTGAGAGGGGTGATTAATTTAGGGAACACTATTAAAGCTTCAATCTTAAGGCTAGATAAGTATCAGTCCCCCTTCTACTTTTTGAATCCAATACATATAGAAAGGATTTTTGCCTGTGAATGAAACCTATGCTGAACACTTGCGTCGAAGTCACCAGTTGGTCTTGTTAGCTACTGCTGTCGTAGCTTTATTAGGTTATCTGGCTGCTTACGGCCTGCTATTTACCGGTAAGGCAACTGATCTGACCCTCAGCGATATCAATACAATATTATTGGTGTCGGCAGTTATATTTACCGGTGCCTACTGGATTACTCGTAAGATGCCTCATCATCCTGCCACCAAATATTTGACCATTACTTCCATGAGTATATTGATTTTTCTCTTTGATTGCTTTATCAGCAGCCGCGGAGAGGCTTTCCTGAATCTCTTCGCCATTTGTGCTATCAGTATCATCTATTTTGATTTCTATATATCCACTTATGCCTTCATTATTACCCTGGTCGTACATACCGTCTTGTTGTTTCTAGCCCCGGGTTTTATGCCTGAAGAGATAGCGATCTCAGTTCTGACTACCCGCTACACCTGTTTTATTATTTCGGGTGTTTCCATTGCCATAGCGGCCAGGGCAGGCAGTCAACTGGTTACGAAAGCGGTTATCGGACAACAGGAAGCTATCGAAAAGACCGAGAGCCTGATGCAGGTAGCGGCAGGGGTCATGGATAGAGCGGATGTTATACTATCTTCCTCGCAGCAGGTACTCAGTTCGGCCAATGAGACCGGGAATGCCACTGAGAACGTGAAGAGCGGCATGATTAACCTATCCCGGGCGGCCATGGAGGGTGCGACATTTGCCGAGAAGACTGCGGATTCTGCTAAGCAGATGCTGGCAGCCCTTAATACCGCAGTGGATAACGTGCAATTAGTAACGGAGCAGTCTTCCCATTTCCGTAGCATAGTAGAGGAAGGGCGACTGGCTTTGCATGAACAAGAGACCAACATGCAGGACAGCGATCGGGTGCAGAAGGGGGTAAGCGCGGCAGTCAGCACCTTGGACGAACAGTCCCAGCAGATACAGAATATCGTGTCCTTGATCACCGGTATCGCAAATCAGACCAACTTGTTAGCTCTCAACGCTGCCATCGAAGCAGCCCGGGCTGGCGAGGCCGGACGGGGATTTGCCGTAGTAGCCGAAGAGGTGCGCAAGCTGGCTGAGGAATCCGGAACGGCTGCCTCCGAGATCTCTGCTTTGATCAACAAAATGAAGTCCAGCATGGAACAGACCACCCAGGAGATAGAATCGGCCAATCAGGCTCATATTCGGCAGGTAGCAGCTTTGGAGCGTACTGAGCGGATGTTTGCTCAGATCGAGCAGGGTTCACAGAATATTGATACAGCGGTGCAGGAGCTCTCGGCCATCAACGAAGAGAATTTGGCTATAACCGACGAGGTGGTCGTTCAGATCCAGTCTATAGCCGGATCTAGCAGAGAGTCCTCGGTAGGGATGGAGAACATGAAATCGCTGTCCGTGGATCAAGCCCGTGCGGTACAGACCATTGTTGAGATGACCCAGAGTCTGGTAGACACTTCCGATCATCTGCGTGACCTGGTTGCCGGGTTCGCTCATGGCGGCACTGCTTCTGCCGATTAGAATTCTTTATTAGTGGCATCTGATAAATAATATGATAGAATTCCGGGAACAAATAACAGGAAAACCAGGAAAGGAGAACAGTATGACCGCGAAAAAGCACTTTACCACAGAAGAAGCTAAAGCTATCGGTGAAAAACTAGGTATCGACTGGAGTAAGTTCGATGTAGAGCAGTACCGCATGGGAATGGATGTCGAGCTGGAACATGGTGCTCGGGATCCGCATACCAATGTGACTAATGACGATGCGCTGACCACCGGCAAGATCGCCCTGGCTCACCTTAACGAGTTTCCTGACTATTATACCCGCCTGGAGGTTATGGAAAAGGAAGCGGAGGCTTATTGGGAAGGGAAATAAACCAGCTGAGGCCATACGCTTAATATGATGTACGTAATGTGTATACAAAAATAAACCCGCCGCAAGACGGGTTTATTTTTGTAGCAGTTTATTGGGGTGGGTTCTGGGGTTCATTGAATGACGGGGGCTGAGGGTTGTGCAGTTCCTGGCCTACATAGTTGCCCGGAGTTGAAAGATTGAAGAATTTACGTGCGTTTTCGTCGATACCCCAATCCTGCAGAGAGCCCGTCCCTTCTATACGTTGGAAGACGTCGCGGAACATGGTGTTATGGGCCTCTTCACGGTTGAGCAGGAAGTCGATGGTCTCTCTTACATAGCGGTCATTGATTTGACGATACAGGTATTCATAAACCACCTTAGCCCGCTGCTCAGCAGCAATATTGGACAGGATATCCGCCGGTAGGTCCCCGGTCACATTTATATAAGCAGCAGTCCAGGGATGACCAGAGGCATTGGCATAAAAAGGTGCCAGACCGGTGAGTACGTGGGTTTCGATACCGCCTACAAAGGCATGGTTGGCATCTAGGTTGTGTCCGTTGAGCATATTGATGGTGGTAGCAACCATTTCCATGTGACTGAATTCTTCTGTGGCAATATCCAGGAAAATATCCTTGATTACCGGGTCATTGATTCGGAAACTCTGGGCCAGATACTGCAAACCAGCCTTGAGTTCACCCTGCGGCCCCCCCAGCTGTTCGTGGAGCATTGCTGCATAAGCTGGATTGATTTTTTCTACTTTGACTTCCTGTAGTAGCTGTTTTTCGTGTTTAAACATCTTATACCTCCTATTTTGTTCGAGCGTACCTGCATTTATAATGTACTGACCTGGTCGGACTCCCAGTCGCTTTTGGTATCCACATATAGCTCACCAGAGGTGCCCAGTTGTGCTACCACCACTTCATCAACGCGATTTATTCCTTGGGCCTTCAGCTGTTCCATCAGCCAGTTTTCATCGAGTTTCATTTCTTTTAGTCGGTGATAGGCAATATTTCCGCCTACCACTAAAACGACTGGCTGTCCTCCCATTGAACTGGTATCTATCTGCAAATCCTTGCGGGTAGGGGCTGCCTCATCAGCTTTTAGCAAAACACTTAGTTTGCCATTGGTCTCCAGAACAGCTTGCTGGACCTTCGAGAGATCAAATACCTTTTGCTGTCTGAGCTGAAGCATCAGTTCATCAACATTGTATTGTGAACGGGCCATGGAATCCTCCATCAGCTTGCCATTGCGAATGACTACGGTAGGTTCGCCCTGAAGCAGTTTCCTGGCGGGAATGCTTTTTAGGACCAACGCATGCGAAGCCAGGGCTAATGCAGCCCATAGGGTAAGTGCAATCAATCCACCTATAATTGGTGAGTTGACGTTAGTCGATGTGATGGCGGCAATTGATCCAATCGTTATTCCAACTACGTAATCGAAAAAGGTAAGTTGAGAGATCTGGGTTTTACCCATAAGTCTTGCCAGGATTAACAGCACGAAAAATGCCGTTATTGATCTTAAAACAACTTCCAGCAATATCGGCAAATGACCACCCCCGGTTGTGAAATTATTGATAAAAGCTCGAGCGAAAACTAGTCTTCGTTAAACATGGTCATACGTTCATGTAGTATGCATTTCTTAAAGTAACTTGTGTCTTTGTTACTCTAGTTATGCACATTAGTGCCCGAAGGTTTTTGAATTAATCTGAGCTAGCTGGCAAACAATAGTATCTATAAATCATAAAGGGGGAAGATCATGAGAAACCTGAGCCAAAATGAGATCCTGTCCTTAAGTTCATTGCTGCGCATGGAGACCAATGGATTGGCAGTTTCAAAGGCTGTTTTTCGTACGGTCAGTGATCAGAAGCTGCGGGAAATGACCGAAGCCGGCATCAGCGCATGCGAAGCCCGAATCCAAACCTTGCAGCAGTTCCTGGTAGAAAACCAGATAGTTCAGGGAGGTGTTCAGTAATGTCTGATATTATTAGCAATATCTTCGGGCAGGCAACCGACAGTTCTGCTGATGAGACCCTTTCCTATAGCGCGATGGCTTCGGCAGCTGCCGGTGCCGGTGCTTACCTGGCTGCTACCCTGCAGGCCACCACTCCGGAATTGCGGGCGATTCTGGGCGGTTTTGTCAGTCAAAAGGTGCTGGAACATGATACTATCACCGAATATGTTATGAATAAGGGCTGGATGAACCCTTATGATGACCCATCCAAGCAGTTAGAGAGTACCTTTAAGCAGTCCAACTCCATGATGGGACGGCATTAAAGTTCAAAAAGAAGTTCGCGAAGCTCTCAACACAGAAAAGCAAAAAAAGCCGGGATTCCCGGCTTTTTTATTGACTTTTATGGTTCTACTTCTTCGGATTTCTCCAGGTAATTGTGGAAATAAAATTCGAATCCGGCGACCAGAACGCCGAACAAAAGGATGGCCCAGAAATCACGGGTTACAACTGCACCCCAGCCTTCCATTACGGCATAAGCCAGAATAGCCGCGACTAGACCATCAATTATTGAAGCGACGGTATTACTGCTGGCACGCAGGATGACCAGGTCACCCAACAGATAGTTTAGGGCTGTTCCTACCACGCCAATGATAAGGACCTGGCTCCAGGTAGCCGATCCGATCAGCATTAGAGCTACCCAGGCTGCTACCAGGGTAACCAGGAACTTTACAATGATCGCTGTCGTTGTCTTGCTAATGACTGTTCACTCCTTTAATCGTTTTTATATAACGTTTAGCAGGGTTTATCTACGAAACTATATTTATTGTCCCTAATATCTGGGCTTTTATACCTGCTATTGCATAATAAGGCTTGAGGGAGTCAAGGAACTTTGGTCGGCATCAGGCCAAACGACTTCCGCTGCTGTTGAAAGCGGAAGGTGTAAACATGGCTCGCCCAGATGTTCCTGTATAATTGAATAAGCAGGTTCGAATTTTTCGTATAACATAATGATGAGATCACCGGGTTGGGCGTTACTTATTGCTGATCGCAATGCCTGGCCTTCGTTCAATTCGATATTAATATTTTCGAGCCGGGCTCCACCGGATAGTGCTCCCTTAAACAAAAGGGTGGCGACTTCCCCGCTGGCTCTTCCCCGGGTGTCCTGATCTTCTTTTATATATAATGAGTCAAAGGCTGTCCCTGCCAGCTTGCCTGCTTCGATAATGTTGCTGTCCATGCGGTCGCCGGGCAGCCCAATTATACCTACTTTGCGAGTAGGGGTGAGGCTATTGGCAAAATCGATCACGGCATGGTAACCGTCCAGATTATGAGCATAGTCCAGCAGGACCCGGTATTCCCCCATGTCGAAAAGATTAAAGCGCCCGGCATTGACTTCGGGATCAGGGGTAAAGGAAGCCAGACCCTGAGTAATGATGTGATCTGGTATTCCCAGTGCAAACAGGCAGGCGGTTGCAGCCAATGCGTTCTCGATATTACAGGCGATCTTGCCGCCAAAGGTAATGGGTATGTCAGCGATTCGTATCAGGGTGACCCGGCAGCCCTGCCAGTAGATCGCTAGCTGTTCATGCTCCTGGATTACTGCAATATTGCCTGCTGCGATATGCTCGCGGACAATAGGATTATCCAGGCTTTTGGCGAAATAGATCAGCGAAGCGCCAATACCCCGGGTCAGGTAAGGCAGCATGGTATCGTCAGCATTAAGGATGGCGTAACCGGTATGCTTGATAGCCTCCACCACCAGAGCCTTGGCAAAAGCCAGGTCCTCCAGGTATTCTAACCCGTCCTGTCCCAGATGGTCATTTCTGACATTGAGCACTACTCCAACATCGGCCAAATCATAACCCAGTCCATGGCGAACGATACCGCCGCGGGCAGTCTCCAGTACGGCAATGTCGACATCCTGGCGGTAAAGCAGGGATCGGGCGCTGCGCGGTCCGGTATTGTCACCCCGGCTGATACAGGTGTTGCCCAGGTAGGTGCCGCTGGAACAGGTCATGCCGACTCTCTTTCCGGTAAGCGCCAGAACGTGGCTCACCAGCCTGGTGACGGTAGTCTTACCATTGGTTCCGGTGATGGAAACGATGGGAATGGAATAGGTTTCGTCGGGATACATAAAGTCGATGATCTTAGCTGCCACGTTGACCCCAGCTCCTTCGCGGGGGAAGAGGTGCATCCGCAGTCCAGGG
This sequence comes from Syntrophomonadaceae bacterium, assembly GCA_012729835.1. Lineage (GTDB taxonomy): Bacteria > Bacillota > Syntrophomonadia > Syntrophomonadales > Syntrophomonadaceae > Syntrophomonas_A. Next base: position 44,520 of record JAAYCK010000149.1, on the reverse strand, counting down.
GCGGCATTCACTTCGATGACTGCCCCGTGCGAGGTTTCGACTGGCTGTGAGATATCGGGGCAGACCAGGTCGATTCCGGCTATCTCCAGTCCGATGATGCGGGCTGCGGTGATCGCCAATAACCGGTTGGCCGGATGTACTATATCCGTGCAGTCAGTGGCATAACCGCCGGTGCTCAGGTTGCCGTTCTGGCGCAGATAAACGCTTTCTCCGGGCGGCAGTACCGTATTTATAGCCAGGTCGGAACGGCCTAGCAGTTCGATAGCAATGCCATCAAGAGCTATGCGGGTCATGGGCTTTTCATGGCCCCAGCCGCGCAGAGGATTGCTGTTTTCCAGGGCGACGAGTTCTTCAATGGTATGAATGCCGTCCCCGGTGACATAGGGAGGTGTGCGCTCGGCAGCGGCTGCTATTTTATCGCCCACTACCAGGAGGCGGTAGTCCTTGCCGGTGATATGCTTTTCCAGCATGACCCTGCCGGCTAGCTGCCGGGCCAGGCGGTAGGCAGTGCGTAACAGTTCTTCACTGTTGATATTGGTAGAGACCCCCCGGCCCTGGTTGGCATCGAAGGGCTTGATTACTACCGGATAAGCGATTTTTTTGGCCATAGCAACTGCGTCATTCTCACTGTAAACCAGGCATCCTTCCGGGACGGGAATACCATGGTCGGCTAGTAGTTTTTTAACCAGAGGTTTGTTCTTAGCCAGATCCACCGCTACACAGCCGGTAGAATCAGGGAGCGATGCTTCGATTAGCCGGGAGCGACTGCCATAACCGAGCTGCAACAGGCTATTTTCATCCAGCCGCCGGACCGGGATGCCCCGCTTGCGGGCTTCCGTCATCAAAGCCCGGGTACTTGGGCCCAGAGCGTAATAAGACACCCTGCGGCGCAGCAAATCCAGATATTCCTCCAATAAATCGGGTCGATCATCGATCAGAGCGGTAACGATATCGATAGCCGTTTCGCCGAAATCCCGAGCACATTCTGCCAGGGAATACTCGAAGATGATACAATAGGTAGACGGTTCTTCTAATATGCGAGTCTTGCCGAAGAATACTTCATAACCGTTAATACACTGGAGCTCCAGTGCCAGATGTTCAGTGACATGTGCAATGAAAGTGCCTTCGAACAGCCGCTCAACTAAACCGCCTTCATATCCGGTAGAACAGTGATGCTGGTTTAAGCCGGGGAACCAGCTTAGAAGCCGGGCGTTGAAGCCGGGGATATCACTGGTGCTGGTATCAGCTAAGTCCCCGATATCTACTATCATTTTTACTACTGGCTTGTGGCTGAATATATTCCTACCCTGGAAAACTTCCATGTCAATGATTTTCACTTTAGGTCCTCCTGATTAGGCCGAATAATTGATTAATGCATGCGGATCACATCCCGCTGGCGGAAGTCGAAACCATAGCCACGTGACAAGACGTGCAGACTGGCATTGGCGATCGCCAGGATCTCATTGGGCTGTGATTCCGAGACATTGGAACTCTTGATGCTCTTACCGTCTATGACTGTCACTGCATTGGTACCGATCACCTCAAAACGATCGTCAGGGTAAACTACGATGGCGGTATCCTCATCGATACCAATACCTAGAGTTCCGGGGTTCTCCGCCACCCCGCAGAGTAGGCGGCCCAGACGGCCGCGTTGATCAAAGTGCTGGTCTATGATTACTCCATCCATGAGGTTTAGGCCGGGCGCCATTTTCAGGGTGCACTTACGGGCGGCATCGTTGCTGTTGCCTTCCACGATCATGGTACTGCTCATCACCGAAGCCCCGGCACTGGTGCCGATCACCGGGGTGCCGTCCATAAAGGAATCATACAAGGCTTCATAGGCGCGAGTGCCCCCCAGGATACTGGTGATGCGCAACTGGTCGCCGCCGGTGAAAAAGAAACCGGTAGTCTTACGGAGCCGATCGGCATTTTCCTCCATATTGGCCTCATCGCGATTATTGATATCGATCACGTCCACATCCTTGACGCCCAGGCGATAGAAAACATCTTTGTATTCCTCCCCGACCTCTGCCGGGTGTTCGGTAGCGGTGGTTATGATGCCCAGGCGGGAGTCCTCGCCGCCGATGATATCCACCACCTCTTCCAGTATCCGGCTGTCCCCGTATTTATCCTCAGCTCCGCCGATAATGACCAGTTTGCCCTTGCTGTTGTATCCCATGATTGCCTCCTTGTAATGCCTGTATAAATTCCTAGTTTTCGAAGCGGCCTCGTTTGACCGACTTCTGATCTCTTACCACTACTTCACCTTTGGCCAATAGGGTTTGGATAGCCAGATCGTCCCGGCGCAGCACCAGCAGGTCAGCGTCACTGCCCGTCTGGATGCAACCCTTGCGAGGATATAGTTTAAGCAGTTGGGCCGGGTTGACCGTGACGGTTTTGATCACGGAGGCAAAATCTAGCTTGGCCTCCAATACTGCCGCACGCAAATCGTTGAGTAATTGTCCGATAGCGGCAATGCCAGCGGGATTTTTATCTGAAACCGGGGAACTGCCATTACCATCCGAAGAAATCGTTATCCGCTCCAGGTGGGGACGCAGTCGCAGTAAACGGGAAAGCGCTTCCGGTATGCTGTAGCCGGCCGTCTCTCCGGCGGTGAGATCGATATTACCGCCCCGGGGCAGGAAGCCCATGCCCTGTTCAAATACCTGGGGATTGCGGTTTATATGGGTTGGTACGAACATACTCGTAGGGAAATCCGATTGTTCGATGAGCTCAAACAGGGGTTGCAGGCCTTCCTTGCCGTCGCCGACATGCAGGTGCAAAATTCCGGCTTTATCTCCCAGCATACCGCCAGCCTGAGCTTCGGAGGCCAGGTTGCGCAGATCCGACAGAGTAGGGTGATAAGATCGATAATCAGATATAGCAATCTCCCCGATCCCGACTACTTTGTCCAACAGCACAATATCGTTCAGGGGTCGTCCGGTAAGGGTCTCAGTGGGGCTGCCGTAACTGCCGGTATATATAAAGGTAGTTATCCCTTCGGCTTCCAGGCCTCGAGCTTTAGTCAACAGACCGGCAATACTGCGGCTGATGCTGTCAAAACCTAATACCCCAACCACGGTAGTTACGCCGGCTTCGATAATCTCACTGAACCCCAGCTCGGGAACGCGGCTGGCCGGTCCCTGTTCGCCACCGCCGCCGGTGATATGGACATGTCCATCGATCAGGCCGGGGCATATCAGACAGCCGCTGCAATCGATTACTTCGATTTTCCATTGGCTATCCGGGATGATCTTATCCTGGATCATGCAAATCTTATCAGCGCAAACCAGCATATCTTTAATACCCATGTCATTGGGGACAAAGCAATGTCCGCCGCTCAGAAGTTTAAACAAGGAAAAAGCCTCCGCAGAAAAAGTTGCCTGAAGATATGTTTACCCACTGCCAATTAATTGATGCTTGACAGTTAGTGCAAAAAAATGGGTGCAATTCGTGATTCTTACTCTCGAATTGCCAACGACATTGAATCATCCACTAAATACCCAGCAACTCAAAATATATTGCATAACCCGATTACTCTTGTTAAAATCAAAATCGAAGTCGAAATACGTGAATGTAAATAATGTAATAATCGCGCATATATAAAGCTTTTGAGATCGGCAGGGAGGGTTTTCGTTGAAGAGGAGTTATAGTAGGGTTTTACTATACATATTAATGCTGATGCTTATGATAGGAATCCTGAACCAGAAGGTCGAGGCTGCAGGAGAGAAGGGGATCAAATCATCAATCTTTAATGATATGGTCGCCGGTGACCCGAATATAGTTTTTATAAATTACATATCCCATCGAGGAATTATTAAAGGCTATCCCGATGGCAGTTTTCATCCCCAAGCGGGACTGACCCGGGCCGAAGCCGCCGCCATACTGGTTAAAACCTCCGGGCTTTCCACCCCGCAAGTTACCTCTTCCACTTTTACAGATGTACCCGCCACCCATTGGGCTTCCGCCCAGATCGCCGCCGCTACAAATGCCGGATATTTAAAAGGCTTCCCTGATGGGACCTATCAACCTGAAGCGAAAGTAACCCGGGCGCAGGGTATAGCTCTGGTCATGCGGCTTTGTACCCAAATAGAACGGTCCGCCCTGCCCAGGATCGGCGACATGGACAGCCAGCACTGGGCAGCAGGAGATATGGCTACCGCGCTAGCCCTGGAGATGATAGGGCTAAGTAAAGATTCGCAAAACATATATCCCGATGCCGAGATGAGCCGGGGCAGTCTAGCCCGGGCGCTAGCTATTTTATTGACCAAAGATCCAGGCTTAAATGCCGCGAGCCTGGAGGGGAGGGCCAGTGAAGCGAAAGGCCAGGTTACCCTGATCCGACAGGGTAAGAGCCAGGAACTGAAAGATCAGGTCACCATCATCGTCGGGGATACCATAAAAACCGGGGAAAACAGCAGTATGCGGATCAACTACCCGGATGGCACCAGTAATCTGGTGGAAGCCAACAGTGAAATCATCATCAAGCAGGCCGATGGCCGCCGTTATATCAAAGAGGACGGCAGTCCGGGTATAGCTGTTGAATATCTTAATATAGGCATGGTCAAGGGAACCATGTTTGGGGGCGTAGCCACCAAGCATGGAAGCCAGCAAGAGAATACAGAAATCAATCCGGCCAGTGAATCAAGCCAACGATTCGACCGGGTAGCAGCACTCCAGAGTTTCAACTACCTGGCTGCTGCCGATAGTGCGCAAGCCCCCTGGTATAAGACTGCTGAGAAGAAGAAGGTCAAGGTCAAGGTTGACATGCCCTGGGGTGTTGCCGCTATCAGAGGAACCTATGTAATGATAACGGTCAATCAGGACGGGTCTTGCCGGGTGTCGTGTCTTACCGGCAATGTCGATGTAAGCAGCAATAACAGCAATCAAGGCGTTTCGGTCGGGAGTGGTATGACCAGCGGGATCGCTGGAGAAAACAGTGGTGCACAAACGGCTGCCCCCATGACCGAAGGAGAAAAACAAGATTTTGGCAATCTAGATGTTCAGGATTGGATACTGCAAAGTGCCTTGCAGCAGGATGTTAACCAGGAAGCTCAGGTAGCCCCGCCGGTGTTGCAAGTGGTCGTAGAGATACCTGATAACAACCCAACGATTACTGCAGTGCAGGTAGTTTTAGATGCTTTAACCACCAGTGGAATACAAGTGAACCCTGCAGCAATAGAAAGCCTGAAACAGCAAATAGAAGAGATTCAAAATCAGGTTTCGCAGCAGACTATTCAGCAGATTTCACAACAGGTGGATCAAGTGCAGAGTCAGAGTAGTACGCCGACAACCCCCGGCAATAATACGTCTTCATCCGGCGGAAGCAGCGGTGGCAGTTCAGCTGGTGTTACCCTGCCCAATCCGGGAGCACAGAGCGTAACCGTAGGCCAGAGCATAACGCTGACCCTTAGCCCTAATCCGTCCGATGCCACGATAACTGCCACCAGCAGCGTACCAGGTGTAGCGACAGTTACGGTGAGCGGGGGTACCCTGGTAATCAATGGAGTGACCGTGGGGACTGCGACAATAAATGTAAACGGCTCGAAGAGCGGCTATCAGAGTACAACCGTGAGCTTTACGGTAACGGTTAGCTCCCAGCCGGTCATAGCCCTGACCGACCCGGGAGCGCAGAACGTAACCGTGGGACAGAGTATTACAGTGGCTCTCGGGCCCAATCCAGCCGATGTTGCGATAAGCGCCACCAGCAGCGACCCGAGTGTAGCGACGGTAGCGGTGAGCGGCAATAACCTGATAATCGCGGGGGTCGGCCCCGGCACCGGCAACATCACGGTGACTGCCCAGAAGACAGCTTACGTCGAAGGCCAGATCAGCTTTAGCGTAAATGTAAATAATCCGACCGAACAGCGTATTTACAGTAACTGGAATGGCTATGGCGGCGTCACTGGTCCGACGAGTCCGACGACATTTACCCTGACTCAGCCCTTTGCCCTGACCTTTATGAACACCTACCATCACAATTCGCCTTCTGAAGCGCCGGGAATCTTCAGCCTGGTGCATGAGGACGGTACGGTATACGGACCCTGGAATGCATCCGGTGGCTACTCCAGCCTGATTTGCTATGTGAATTTCAAGGGCGGCGGCGACGAGGGCTACTCAGATCCATTGACCACCCTAACCCCGAGTGATCAATACCCCATATTGAAGCCCGGCACCTATACCATGCTTGATTCGAATGGAGCGACCTGGACCTGTAATGGAGATTCAGGCTTTGCTGGTTTCCTGCAGGTGAAAGGATATTACCGGACAGTGACGGCGACCGATAATATAAGCAGCTCATTTACCGATACGAACTTCAAGCAAGCGGTTTGGGAATGGCTGGGCAATACCGTAGGTTCAATTCCCGGATCCTTTTCGAAACAAGACCTGATCAACCGTCTGGCAGCCCAGAGCTACAATTTGGATATCAGTAGCAAAAGCATTTCCAGTCTGGCCGGATTGGAGCATTTTGAGGGGACCAATATTACAGGTCTTAGTTGCAGTGAAAACCAGCTGACGGCTCTTCCGACTTTGCCGACCAGCCTGACAGAACTCACCTGCAAAAACAACCAGCTAACCAGCCTGCCGACATTACCGGCAAGTCTGACCAATACATTCAGGTGTGATCTTAACTATCTGGATATTTGGCAAGGCACCATCCAATCCACAATAAATGGTTGTCCTGCTGGAAATAAAATCATATCTCCTCAGTACAAGTATGTTTATGAGGGAACGCCGGTAGGATTCCCGGCAGCGGGAGCTACGAAACAGCTGGTCATGGGTGATCTACAACGCGTGATGAGCACTGACGGCGTTACATGGACCAGCCCGGTCAATGCTCAGGTCAGTGATTTTGTTTTCAGCACTTCCAACAGTTCAGTTGCTACTGTAACCCCTGGCGGAAATATAAGCGCGGCTGGCAACGGCGATTGTTACATTTATGCAAATTATAAGGGGCTTGCCAGTAATTTTACCCGGGTTGCTATTCCAGTGTATGTGTCTGGGTTGAATAACGTCAAGATAGCCCGCGACGATGATTCCAATAATCTGGTACTTTTGAATGTTGGAAGCAGTCTGGAGTATGCCACCAACGCAACTGATAGCAGCGGGACTTCCGCTACCTGGAATACCGGAACCGGCAGTGAAGTTACGATTTCGGCGTCTGGTAGTTATGTAGTAGTGAGGGAGATGCTCAACCCCGCCAACACGCGCTGCTTGGGCTATATTAATCCAGCACTGACTAATAACTTGGTCCGGACCTCTACCAGCACGGTGAACTCATCCTGCATCAACAGTTTTGCTTATAATGGCCTGGTTAACCAAATGGATATCTCCAGGCTGACCGGCCAGGGTAGTACGGAACTGGATGAAAGGTATGCCAGGGCATTCTTCGCCAATGTACCAACCGGGACTATCGCTACCAGCGGTGTGGTCAACAGCAGCGGAACAACCATATCCTCCAGTGATATTACTGCCTCTGGGACGACTATGTTCATACCCGGTTTTACTTATGCAGTTGGCAACGATTTAGGAATTACGGTTCAATATTATGGAACCAACGGGAGTGATGGCGACAATAGCGCGGATGATGTGTGGTTCCTGCCCAGCAAGGCAGTAACTATAAAGGCCACCACGCCGGATGGCGGAGCTGGAGATTATATCGACGTAGCCGACCAGACCGGCGATAAGATTCGGATTGCGACGGTCCAGGCCAATGCCTCGGCCGGCGACCGGATATGGTGTAGTGAGAACGCTTTTATACGTACGGAGAACGTACTTGACAGCAATAAACAACTCCTGACACCGGGCAATATATACTCTTACCCCCTAAAATGTTTACAGGCCGGGGATTATGTTTCCATGGCAACTGAAGACCAGGCCACCGGCAACGTGTTTATCGGCACCAGCTATGGCGTTATACCTGCCGCACCGGCGTCAGCGCATGTGGCTTCCTCGGCGAATAACCCGCAGGATTGCATTAATGCGAGTAATCTGACCAGCGTTCAGTTAAGCGCTGTATTCAGCAGCGCCCAGAGCGGTACCGTTCATTTCCAACTGGCTAATTCGGTGGCCAGCAAATATGTGGATCAAACGGTCAGCGGAACAGATAGCCAATTCTCCGGAACCATGGATGCATCAACACCTACCGGAGGGGCATTCACCAGTGGCGAGACTCTGACCCTTAACGTCTATCTGGAGGAAGCCAGCGGCAACCGGGGTCCGCTATTTTCAAATACCAATATAAAATATGATGTTACTGTGCCGGTCGTATCAAGTTTGGATTTGTATCCTTCAAGTCCCCCTTACCTATCTTTCAATTCAAGTGAGGCGGGGACCTATTACTACATGGTATATGCTGCCGCGGATCCAGAACCCAGCGCGGATATCATTATTGCACAGGGCACTGCTGTAGCCAGCGGTACCGGAACAACTTCGGCGGGCTCCAACTCAACCGGAAATCTATCCGGCCTGAATCCGTCAACAAACTACAAGGCTTATCTAATCGTATTAGATTCGTCACAAAATGTTTCGGCGGTAGCAGTCAAAGATTTTACGACGGCGGTAGTAAGCTATACGGTCAGCTACAACGGCAACGGCCATGACAGTGGTACTGTACCGAGCAGCACTACCTACGATTCTGGTTCATCAACCACCGTGGCCGATAATACCGATTTGGATCCTATGGTCAAATCTGGCTGTAGCTTCATCGGCTGGAATACCGCTGCCGATTGGGCCGGCACTGATTATGGCCCTAACTCAACTATAAACGCTGCCGGCGATACTACCCTTTATGCCAAGTGGAGGTTTAATACTGCGCCGGATGTCACCAATCTGGGCTTCAAGTATGATAGTTCCGATTTGGAAATCACCAATTCGGAACTGCCGGATTATACCACACTGGAGATATTTATCTCGGGCAGTACACCGACCGAGGCTGCGCCAGTCACCTACGAGCTCAAATACACATTAGATTTAACCAACCCATCCAACCGAACCATAGGCTGGCATTATCTAGGGGGTTCGGGTAGTATATATGAGGAGCACAAAATGTGGTACCGTTATATCAATGGCACCGCCAAATCAGAATGGATGGAGGACGGAAATCCCCTGGCGTTTATGCCGGTCAAGGGTGGCTGGAATAAATATGATTTTACGGCGGTAGGGACGAACACCATTAGCTTTAAAAATACCGGCGGTGTTTATAATGGCTGGACCTTGATGACGCTAAACGGTAGCGTCTGGACTAATCGTGGGACTATTAACAGCGTCGACCAGAGCTTTACCGTTGCCGCGGGCGACCAGATCGTGATCAAGAGTCCGGCGGGCAACTACTCCTATGCATCTGACGCCTATAGTTATCCTTAAAGCCGGGTAAAATTTCCGCCACGACACAAGCATTCCACTAGGAACATTATTGGACAAAAAAGAGATGGCGCCCGTTTAGGGTGCCATCTCTTTATATCTAAGAGCCAAGCATTACTCTGTAATCTCTGCGTGATACTCCTGCAGCGACTTGAGCTTGGCTGCGGGATGACTGTTCTCCAGGAAGGCTGCTATGCCCCGGGCGCTAGCCAGAGCCGCCGCCATGGTGGTCAGGTAAGGCACCTTGTGTTTGATGGCCGCCTTGCGGATGTAGGAGTCATCCTGCTTGCTGCGTTTGCCGGACGGGGTGTTGATGACCAGATTGATTTCCCGGTTATAGACAGCATCCGCAATATTGGGCCGGCCTTCATAGAGCTTCTTGATCTCCTCACATTCCACGCCATTGGCCTTGAGGAATTTGTGGGTGCCAGCCGTAGCCTTTATCTTGAAGCCGATCTTGATGAACTCACGGGCGGTCTCCAGGGCAGCCGGCTTATCCGGGTCGGTCACACTGATGAGTACCGTTCCGGCAATAGGCAGGGAAGACTGGGTAGCCTCCTGGGCTTTGAAATATGCCAGCCCAAAGGAATCGGCGATGCCCAGGACTTCACCGGTGGAGCGCATCTCGGGGCCCAGTACCGGGTCGACCTCCGGGAACATATTGAAGGGGAATACAGCTTCTTTCACCCCGAAGTGATTGATGGTTTTCTGCTGGAGGCTCGCTACCGAATACTTTTTGCCGGCCTGCTGGGCCATCATTATCTCGGTGGCGACGCGGGCCATCTGGATGTTGCATACCTTGGATACCAGTGGTACGGTGCGGGAGGCCCGGGGATTGGCTTCCAGCACGTAGACCTTGCCGCCGGATATGGCGTACTGCATATTCATTAAGCCTATTACATTCAGCTCCTGGGCGATCTTACGCGTATACTTTTCGATGGTTTTCAAATGTTCTGCCGGTATACTGATGGGCGGGATAACGCAAGCCGAGTCACCGGAATGGACACCGGCCAGCTCGATATGCTCCATGACTGTGGGAACAAAAGCGTCGGTTCCATCGGCGATGGCATCGGCTTCTGCTTCGATGGCGTTACTGAGAAAACGGTCGATGAGCAGCGGCCGATCCGGGGTCACACCCACAGCGGTAGCCACATACTGCCGGAGCATTTCTTCGTCATGCACCACTTCCATGCCCCGTCCGCCCAGGACATAGGACGGGCGCACCATCAGGGGATAAGTGATTTTTTCAGCGATAGCCAGGGCTTCTTCGATATTCACTGCCATACCGGATTCCGGCATAGGGATGTTCAATTTGTCCATGATCTTGCGGAAACGGTCGCGATCCTCGGCTAGGTCGATAGTCTCCGGGGTGGTGCCAAGTATGGTTACTCCCGCCTTTGCCAGATCGGAAGCGATGTTCAGAGGGGTCTGACCGCCGAACTGGATGATGACTCCCAGCGGTTTTTCCTTTTCATATATGGAGAGCACGTCCTCGACGGTCAAGGGCTCAAAATAGAGCTTATCTGAGGTGTCGTAGTCGGTCGACACCGTTTCCGGATTGCAGTTGACGATGACCGTCTCATAGCCCAGGTCACGCAGGGCAAAGGCGGCATGCACACAGCAATAGTCGAATTCGATACCCTGGCCGATGCGGTTGGGCCCGCCGCCCAGTATCATGACCTTGGGCTTATCCGTTACCGTTGTACTGTCGGGCGCGTTATAGGTAGAGAAATAATAGGCGGCATTCTCCACGCCGCTGACCGGGACGGCTTCCCAGGCTTCTGTCACCCCCAGGGCGGTACGGCGCGTGCGAATTTCAGTCTCGTTTACGTTCAGAATCTGGGCCAGGTAGCGGTCAGCAAAGCCATCCTTTTTGGCCTTGATCAGCATTTCATCAGGCAGGTCACTGCCCCGGTATTTAAGCATCTCTTCTTCGAAGTCGACCATTTCCTTCATCTGCCCGATAAAATAATGCTTGATATGGGTCAGATTGAATAACTGCTCGACATCAGCACCCTTGCGCAGGGCCTCGTACATAATGAACTGCCGTTCACTAGTGGGTTCGGCCAGCATGGAGAGCAGTTCATCCAGCGAGCGCTGGTTATAGTCCTTGGCGAAGCCCAGGCCGTGGCGGCCAATCTCCAGCGAGCGTATGGCCTTCTGGAAGGCTTCCTTGTAGTTCTTCCCAATGCTCATGACCTCACCTACTGCTCGCATCTGGGTGCCCAGTTTGTCAATGGAGCCGGGGAATTTCTCAAAGGCCCAGCGGGCAAACTTGATAACCACATAATCACCGGAGGGTGTATATTTATCCAGGCTGCCGTCGCGCCAGTAAGGGATCTCGTCCAGGGTCAAACCGGCGGCCAGCATGGTTGAGACCATGGCGATGGGGAAGCCGGTAGCCTTGGAGGCCAGAGCCGAAGAACGTGAAGTTCGCGGATTGATCTCGATAATGACTACCCGCCCCGTTTTGGGATCATGGGCGAACTGGACATTGGTGCCGCCCACTACCTCTATAGCGTCGACCACGTCATAGGCATATTTCTGCAGGCGCTGCTGCAGTTCCGGGCTAATGGTCAGCATGGGGGCAGAGCAGAAAGAGTCGCCGGTATGCACTCCCATCGGGTCGATATTCTCAATAAAACATACCGTAATCTTCTGGTTCTTGGCGTCACGGACTACTTCAAGTTCTAGCTCTTCCCAGCCGATAACTGATTCCTCGACCAGGATTTGACCAACCAGGCTGGCGGAGATGCCACGGCTGGCTATAGTTCTTAGTTCCTCAAGGTTATAGACCAGGCCTCCACCGGTGCCGCCCATGGTATAAGCGGGACGAATGACCACCGGATAACCCAGTTTAGCCGCAATGGCCTCGGCCTCTTCCACGCTGTAGGCTGGCTCGCTCTGTGGCATCTCTATGCCCAGGCGGCTCATGGTTTCTTTAAAGGTGATACGGTCCTCGCCACGTTCGATGGCATCGATCTGCACCCCGATCACCTTGACCCCGTACTTGTCCAGCACTCCGGCCTTATAAAGCTCGGAACTCAAATTGAGACCGGACTGACCTCCCAGATTGGGCAGGAGTGCGTCCGGTCGTTCCTTGGCTATGATGTTGGTAAGGCTTTGAATATTTAAGGGTTCTATATAGGTCACATCAGCGATACCGGGGTCAGTCATGATAGTTGCGGGATTAGAATTCGCTAAAACGATTTCATATCCCATTTTGCGAAGTGCTTTGCAGGCCTGGGTACCGGAGTAGTCAAATTCGCATGCCTGCCCGATGATAATCGGGCCCGAACCAATAATGAGGATCTTCTTAATGTCACTTCTTTGTGGCATATTTTACCTCCCAATCTGAATATTGCACGGTGCCAACCGATATTTACATGCTGTCTACTAAATCTTTATATTATCATATTGCCTCCTGAAGGTGAACCTCCCAGTTGGGGTTCTGAGTCAGGTATACAGTATTAATATTGAAAAAACAAATCCGCCAGCGTAATCCTGCGAAAACGCAAGCGGATTTTTTACGGGCAGAACCTATTACTGAAATAAATCTTCCGCTGGCAGGTATTCACTATGGTTGGGTTCGGCATCTTGAACGAGATATAATTTTATAGAGTTTTCATCGATGGTCTCACCATCAAGATGGGCCGTAAACTTAAACGTGTAGTTGGATTCGCCTACTCTGCCATATTCTTGCTTCATGGTTTCATATATTTTTTGGTCAACTTTTTTTACCGCGGGATCAGTTTCTCTTTCTGCTTTTTCTCGGGCTTCTTTGATATAGGGTACCGTATCTGGGTCGCTGGCCAGGTTTTTGGGGCGGCTCTGCATAGTGGTCGTAACTACTGCCTCAAAGTCGCCGTCTTTGACCTGCTGGGAAACAAAGTGATGATCTATCTCCTGGATAGCATAGTATTTCCCATAACCTTTTCTGAGGAAATCCGATATATAAGCGGCAACACTCTCCTGATGGGCAGTCGATTTATCTTTTAACTGCGATGGCTGCACCTTATCTCCATTAGTCTGAGGATTGGATGCCTGATTCAAGGCTGGCGGTTGAGGGGATTCTTCCCGGGACCAGTTCTCGTTGAGCAGCCATCCCCCAATAGCGAATACACATACGATTCCAGCGATTAACCATGGATTCCTCCAACTCTTTGGTGTGTAGCGTTTATAAGTGACCATACTCTGACCTCCGCAACTTAACCTTTTCAAAATTAAACTAAATATGTAATTACTATATACTACGCTGAAGCTAAGTTTGCCTTTCAATTCAATATAGGAAAATCGTTCAGAAATATTGCACAGATAGTATAGTAGGTATTATAATATTCAAAAATTAGCACTCACCAACTAAGAGTGCTAATACCATAAGATTTAAATAAACGAAGGGAGAGAGTGTTCTTTGGCTAAAAAACAATTCAAAGCGGAGTCCAAGCGCTTGCTGGGATTGATGATCAACTCAATCTATACCCACCGAGAGATTTTTTTGCGGGAGCTTATCTCCAATGCCAGCGATGCCATCGACAAGATCTATTACAAAACATTGACTGATGAATCACTGGTCTTTGACCGGGAAAGTTACTATATCAAGATCATCCCGGATCGCCAAAATCGGATACTTACGGTATCTGATACCGGCATCGGTATGACCAAAGAGGAACTGGATGACAACCTGGGGGTCATTGCCCGGAGCGGTTCGCTTGGTTTTAAGAATGAGACGGAGATCAAGGACGGGTACGATATAATCGGGCAGTTCGGGGTGGGCTTCTATTCCGCCTTTATGGTGGCCGATAAGGTAAGCGTGATCAGCCGTGCTTTTGATGGTGACCAGGCTTACAGGTGGGAATCCAAGGGAGTGGACGGATACACGATAGAACCATGTGATAAGGAAACCGTAGGTACCGATATCATCCTGCAGATCAAGGAAAACACCGAGGATGAAAAGTATGACGAGTTCCTGGAGGAATACCGCTTGCGTTCCATCGTGAAGAAATATTCAGATTTCATCCGCTACCCTATCAAAATAGATGTTTCCCGCAGCCGGCTCAAGGAAGGCAGCGAGGAGGAATATGAAAGCTATACCGAGGAGCAGACCATCAACAGCATGGTACCCATCTGGAAGAAGAACAAGAATGAGCTGACCGATGAAGACTACAAAAATTTCTATTTCGAAAAGCACTATGGTTTTGACCAGCCTATCAAGCATATCCATATCAGTGCCGAAGGTACGGTGAGTTACAACGCCATATTATTCATTCCGGAGAAGACCCCTTTCGATTTCTATACTCGGGATTATGAGAAGGGCCTGGAACTGTACTCCAACGGGGTGCTGATCATGAACAAGTGCCCTGAGCTGCTGCCGGATTGCTTCAGCTTCGTCAAAGGCATGGTTGACTCCGGAGATCTCACCCTCAATATATCGCGTGAAGTACTCCAACATGACCGCCAATTGAAGATCATCGCCAAAAACATCAGGAATCGGATCAAGAATGAGCTGCTGTCTATCCTGGAAACGGAACGGGATAAATATGAAGCTTTTTATCAGTCCTTTGGGCGCCAGTTGAAGTACGGCATCTACAACAACTTCGGCGCAGATAAAGAACTGCTGCAGGATCTGATCATGTTTTATTCCTCCAAGGAAAAGCAGCTGACTACCCTGGCCGAATACGTGGAGCGTATGCCGGAAGAGCAGAAGTACATCTATTATGCGGCTGGTGAGTCGATCGAACGCCTGGAGAAACTGCCCCAGACCGAGCTGGTAGCCGACAAGGGCTATGAGATACTATATTTCACCGACGATGTCGATGAGTTTGCTATCCATATCCTGATGAACTATAAGGATAAGGATTTCAAATCGGTATCCGGCGGCGATCTGGGGATAGAAACGGAAGCCGGAGAGGATAAAAGTGATGCGGATCACCGGGACCTCTTCGAATATATGAAGAACCTATTGAAAGATAAGGTGACCGATGTCAGGGCTTCCCGGCGACTGAAACAACACCCGGTGTGTTTGACTAATGAAGGGGAGCTCTCTATTGAGATGGAGAAGATCCTGCGTGCCATGCCGGACAACCACAATATCAAGGCTTCCAAGGTCCTGGAGATCAACACCGGGCACGAGGTTTTTGATGTTCTGCAGAAGGCCCTGGAAGCGGACCGTGAAAAACTTGATCTATACACCAGCCTGCTCTACAATCAGGCCCTGCTGATTGAAGGCTTGCCGGTCGAGGACCCGGTGGAGTATGCGAATAATATATGTAAGATCATGAAATAGAACAGCTTGTAAAGCAGCTGAGGGATTTCTTCTTTAGATTCTATCCCTGGCAGTAAAACAACAGCAGCGTTTTTACGACGGCGTCACCGATAATGAGAAAGTAGAGCCAGTATTCCTGCTGGGTAATGCTGGGGATGTCTTCCGCATCGGTATTAAGGGCTGCGCCAATGCAGCCCAGAGCCGTCGGGGCCGTGACCCACAATACCGGGTGAAAATAGAGAGTTCCAACTATGCCCATGATAAGGGCCAGAACAAAGTAAAATGATTCGACCAGCAGGGCCCGTTTAATACCCAGGGAAGTAGACACCAGGGCTACGGTAGTCAGTTTCGGGGGCGATGACCCCAGATCACTGGGGATATCACTCAAATGATGGTGCATCAACAGACCTATGGCCAGCAGAGCATGGACTCCTCCTGCCAGCAGTATCACTGGCTGAATGGATGCGGTTAGCACCCAGAAAGTTCCCGCTGCACATGTCAATACTGCGGGGAACCCACATAGCCATTCTCCGGCGAAGGGATAATAAGCGAGCCGCAGCGGGGCGCAGCTATAGGCGATAGCCGACCAGAAGCCGATTGCTAATATTATCAGAATCAACGGTCCCACTTCCCAAAACAGAAAGCCTCCTACCAACAAAGCTGCCGCAATAGAAGACTTGCCCACCCAGGATAGTTCTTCAAGGTTGTAAAGACCGAGGTTTATGACCCTGGATCCGCCGGAGAGAATTCCGGGGCTGGTTTGATCGGTACCTGACAGCCAATCCTCCCTGTCGTTATAGGCATGTGACAACACCCCGTGAATCAGTACGATCAACAGCAGGATCAGGCCGTAGTCCAACCAGCGTATGTCGGTGTTGCTGGCGTAGGCAAAACCCAGGCCTAACAGGCTCGCGGATATACCCCATGATAATACAGGCAACACTCGGATCAGAGTATATAAGGCCCGGATACGCAGTGGAATGGAGTTTAAAAGGAGTTCTGTCATGGTTGTATTTCTCCTAAAATGATATTCATACAATACTTTGAGAGCTTTGCTGGGATGACTAATCAAGGTATTATTTCTATAGTCTTTCCGAATACCCATAATCATTATCCTGGCCAGGAATCAATACCCCCGGTATCGAATGTTTTACTAGCAGGGCAGAGCAGGCGGGTTATCGGAACTATCGGCAAGATATTCTACCCCCGCAGCCACAAGAAGGGAGAATTGCTATGATCCAAGCTATTATATATCTCGGGGTAGCGTTGGGAGTGATCATGGTACTGACCATAGTGGCAGTATCTGTTGCCGACCGCCGCTTTGACCATAGAGTAAAAGGTGAGGTGCTGGATCTGCTGGCTGATCAGGGTCGAAAGGAGCGATCGGAGGTAAATGAGGCCGATTTGCAAGGGAAACCGGCCATTATCAGGACCTGGCTGGTCAGAGCTGGTATAAGCGGCAAGCAGCATACTCATTGGGTCAGGCTGGAGCATGCCGGGGCCATGCGGACCGAGCCGGGGAAAGCCTGGATGCCTTTTACCGCCAACTACTATTATACGGTGGATAAGCCCGGTTTTATCTGGAAAGCAAGGGTCCAGGCCGCCCCCCTGATCCATTTGTCCGGTCGGGATATGCTGTATCGTGGTCACGGAAACATGCAGATCAAGCTATTGTCCATCGTTTCGGTGGCCGACGCTCGGGGTAAGGAGATCGACCAGGGCTCCCTGCTGCGCTACCTGGCGGAAATTGTATGGTTTCCCACCGCCGCTCTCAGCGATTATATAAGCTGGGAGGAGATAGACGGCAACCAGGCGCGGGCCACTATAGTAACCGGCGATACTAGTGTTTCCGGCATTTATACCTTCGGACAGGATGGTATGCCAATCAGATTTGAGGCTTTAAGGTATATGAGTAAGGGTGGCGGATATTCCCTGGAGAAGTGGGTGGCCGAGATGCAGGAATACCAGGAATTCAACGGGATACTGGTGCCGAGCCGGGTGCGGGTGATTTGGGATCTGCCGGCCGGTGGCTACGAGTGGTTTAGGGCAAGTGTCAATAGTATTGAATATGATAGCGGTGATCAAAACTAATCCCCAAGCATAGGTTAATTATTAGGAGTGTACTGTGAACTAAACACTCCTCTTTTATTTTAATATTCTGGTCTTCCATATCAGCCAGTGTTATACTAAGAATAATGTAATATTCTATCGATTGATGTAAAATCTTCACATTAAAGTATAAATTAACATCATCCAACAACCGCTTTCTAACAAGCGATTATTTACGTAATGAATGGACAATCAATAATTCGGGGAAGGGTGGGTAATGGTGTCTGAAAACGCGAAAACTGGCGGACAGCTCCAGAAAGCGGCTGTTAGCGCGGCCAAGGATACTTTGGCTAAGAATAAGCCATCCAGTTACATAGATGAAAGCCCGGGGGCAATTATGCAAAAGGCCAGGAAGGCCCCTGCTTCGATGTCAGCTGCCAGCGTCCTCAGCCTGCAGAGGGCTTTAGGTAACCGGGCTGTGGCACAGTTGATGTCAGATCAAGCACCGTCCCGCAGCAACCAGACCGGCATTCCGGATAACACTCTGACCCAGATGGAAAGCTCGCTTAATGCCGATTTCTCCAATGTTAGGATACACCCAAACTCATCCAAGGCCAGTGACGTGAATGCCCTGGCCTACACCCAGGGGAACGACATCCATTTTGCCCCCGGTCAGTATGATACAGCTTCTTCCCAATCTCGCCAGATACTCGGGCACGAATTAACCCATGTTATCCAACAACGGCAGGGAAGGGTTAAGCCCACCATGCAGCTCAAAGGCATGCAGATCAACGATGATGCCGCCCTGGAGCATGAAGCCGATGTTTTAGGGGCCAGGGCGGCCAGCAGTGATGCCAGGCCGCGGATTGTGCCGCCGCCCAGTGCCTATGCCGGAGGAGGTAATGCCGGGCCGGCCCAGCGCAAGGTGACTCTGAAGGGCAAGGACGTTAAAGACGATGATGCCAAATATGAGGAACTCAAGACCACGCTTAAAAAAACCAGCCAGCATGCCCGCGATGTCTTCTGGGATGTAGCCAACAGCACCACCCAAAATGAGAGCTTCAGCTATGAATGGACCCTGCTTCGCCATTTCAGAAATGAAGGTGAGAAGGTGGCTAAGCAGGAAGCCACCCGGGACGCTTTTAAGGCTAGATACAAAGAGGGCAGGAAAAAGAATCCCACTGCTAAGGACTCAGATAAGGGTTGGCAGGAGGGACTGGAGCTAACCAGCAACCTGGCCGATTCCCCTGGCAGCGTGACCGATGTTGTCTCTGACACCGCGGATAGGGCTATAAAGGATGAAGGACTGGATGGAACCGACCTGACTGACGCGCAGAACGCTAGAAAATCGGAACTAAGCAAGCCTAAGGACAGAGCCGCCTTTGCCAGCGGCTCACTGGGTGTTACCAAAGGCCTGCTCGATTTTATCCTGGCGGTAAAGAAGGGGTGCGACACCAACGACGGGTTTGAAAAATTCGAGGCTTCTATCGATGCTATAATGGCAGCTGGCAAGATGGGTGGGGGTATTGCCAGCATCGTAGCCGCTACTGGTGATCAGAACGCCTCCAAGGGAGCTGACATTCTGGGGGCCATTTTCGAACCCATTAATACCTTGAGAACACTCTGCAAGGGTATTTATGATTCCTATAAGAAGGTTAAAGAAAAAAAACAAAGCGATAAAACAGAAGGCGCCTCCATATTCAATGATTTCTACAGCTTTGCCAAGAGCGGTATTTCAGCAGCCTATAATATCTTCAAGGTAGCCGGGGGAGCCAGCGATGCATTCAAAATGGTAGCCGGGCCGATTATCGGGGTGGCTGATTCGGCTATCAACCTTATCTGTGACCTCGTAGCTGCGGTCAAGGCCGGGGTCATGAAACACAGGCTGGGCAAACAATCAGAGTTATTGCTAAAGCGCCGGGCAGCCGACCAGTCCAAACATGATGCGTTTGAACGAAAACACAGCAAACAGGTCATAATGGATAAGAAGGTATTCAGCAAAGATCGGGTAGCTGCCCATGGGGCACTAAGTGATATTCAGGCCAGAATCAAGGAATTGGTCAAGCTCAAAGACCTGCGTACCAAAGGGACCGCAAGCTCTGGCCAAACTGATCTGACCAAAGAAGAGAAGGCAGAATTAAAGTCACTCCAGAATATGGAGAGCAAGATGGGCTCCCGGTTCGGTTTCTATGAAAAAACCGTGCTTGATAAAGAACATATGGGCAAACGCAGGCTGCACTTGGAGAAAAAGAAACCGAGCCATATGAAGGATCGCCATAAGGCCGAATTGGAGATGCTTTATGAGCATGAAGAGGAAGACCTGATCAAGGATCTCACTGATATCAACCAGGACCGGATCGTAGATAATTCTGTAGATGCGGTATTCGACCTGACCGCTTTGCTGGGCAACATACTCACCATCGTGGGCGGTCCAGCGGCCAGCGCCGGGGCCGGGCTAGTCATGGCGGCCAAGATAGGGAGTGCAATCAAATCATTCCTCGGCAAGGCAAACCAGACCCTCAGGGATTATTTGGCCGGCAAAGAGCAAAAGGCCGATGCCGCTCTGGAGCGGGAGAAGGCCCATGAGGCCGCGGACCTGGGCACCACGGAGGATAAGATGAAGGGACCCATCAAGGGTGCTCTGCACAGTCAACTAGTCAATACCGAAAAATCTTCATCTGCCATGGCCCAGAAGTATAAACGGGATATTATGATACTCATGCGAATGATCTCCCGGCTGCCTTCAGAGTCCGATGAATATGCAGCTGAACAATACCAGAGGGTGGAGATCTATCTGCAGGCAACGGGGGTTGACATCGATTCCCTGGCTATGGCCAAGGACAATTTTGACGATGCCATGGGCCTCCTGGTCAAGGCTATGATGAAACGCAAGATACTGGGATAAAATGATTATATGGAGGTAATCCGCTTATGTTGAGTGAGAAGACGCACGCCCGTCACCTGGTTGAACTGGGCTTCCTGGAAGGTGCCTTCAAGAAGATGGGCCTGGAGACCACGATGATCGAAAAAAATGAAGAGATGTTTGTACACAGCCTGGTGGTGACTATGCAGGATTACAAGGAGCGGGAGATGAATGTCGCCTTGAACTTTGTGCCGCTGGATGAGGAGTTCGGTTATGAGCAGGCCATGTTCCTGCAGCTTTACACCGCGCTGCCCTTTGTATGGGACACGCGGCTTGTTGATGATCTGGGCAAGCTGATACTTAACCTTAACAACCGGGTTCTGTTAGGGCTGTTTGGTATAAAGGAGGGCAGAGAACTATACTACCGTTATGTCTTTTCTTCATCCCAGGATGATGTTATTAATACCGGTGAATTTATGGATAACTTTGACCTATACCTCCTGATGATGAATATGTTCGAGGAGTACGTGGAAAAGGTCTCGACTGGTGAATACACCCTGGAACAGGCTTTAGAAGAAATAGAAAACATGTAAGCGTGTTGTGGATTTTCAGTACAGATGGGAATAAATGTTGGGAGAACCAGGGGACGGTGAGTCCCCTTTTTTCATGTAGAGGAAAACATGTTACCGCCGGTTCTACACGACAAACAAGCCCGTAACACTGTTGATCAGTTCCGGGGTGCCCAGGATTACCGCCTGGTCATCTTCCTCTAATGCGGTATCTCCATCCGGGTTAATGATGGTCTCGGATCCTCTCTGGATCAGCAGCAGAGATACCCCGTATTTACTCCTTAATTCGATTTCTGCCAGTGTTTTCCCTACTGCCGGAGCGTTAGCCTCTACCCGGAGGTTGGTGATCTCTGCGTCATGAAAATGAAGCTTGATATCGTTCAGGTTGGGCGATTTTTTCGACAGGCTGCGCAGCATATCATAACCATCCGCCCGTACTTCGGCGATGAAGTTTTCAATGTCCACCCGGGGCACCAGATATTTGCGCAGTACCAGGGTGAATATCTCGATGGAGGTTTCGAATTCCTCGGGGATAACCTCATTAGCTCCTACCCGGTAAAGGCTTTTAATTTCTTGGATATAGCGGGTACGTACAATTAGATGCACCTCGGGACTGGTTCTGCGAATAAGATCGCAGATCCGAATGGTAGCGGCCGCATCGGATATTGCTACTACCGCTACCCGGGCAGCTGTTATGTTCACCTGCTGCAGGACCTCGGGCTGGGTGGCGTCGCCGTAGTATATGGGTTCGCCTTCCCGCCGACCATTAGTCACCAGATCCGGATTCATTTCCAGTATTACATAAGGTATACCAGAAGCGGTTGCTGCTCTGGCCAGATTGCGGCCGTTAATTCCGAATCCTATGATGACTAGATGATCTGTAAGTGTGGTATCGATAGTCTTTATCGGACCGGCACCGCTCTTCCAGCTGGCTGGCAGCGGCAGGCGCAAGACCCATCTGGCTAGAACCGGAGCCAGGTTTATTATGAAAGGGGTCAAGGCCATGGTCAGGACGGAAACGATGATAAAGTACTGATAAAAATGGGGCCTGAGTAATCCATAGTCCAGACCGTAGCTGGAGAGGATAAAGGCGAACTCGCCGACTTGGCCCAGGGCCAATCCACTTAAAATGGCGGTTCGCAGGGGATAACCCAGGGCCAGCACCACCGCGGTGGCGAGAATTGATTTTCCGATCAGTACTGCTAGCGCCACTCCGGTGAATTCCAGTGGATGGCTGACAAAGCTGGTCAGGTTGAACAACATACCTACCGATACGAAAAAGATACTGGTAAAAACATCGCGGAAGGGCAGAATGCTGCCCAGGGCCTGGTGGCTGTATTCCGACTCGGAGATGATAAGGCCGGCTAGAAAGGCCCCTAAAGATATTGAGAGGCCGATGCTGGAGGTCATCCAGGCCACCGCCAGCCCCATGGTTACAACACTAATCAGAAATAATTCACGGTTTTGTTGCCGGGCTATCTGCTGCAGCAGGTAAGGAGCCAGCCAGCGGGCGCTTACGTAAACCAGCGCTATGATCAGTACCACCTTGCCTAACATCATCAGTGAAGAGAGCGACAGAGCCGAAGAGGAGGTATCATTGGCCAGCAAGGGAGTAAGAAGAATCATAGGAATGATGATAATATCCTGGAAAATCAGGATGCCCAGGACATTACGTCCATGGGGAGTATCTATTTCCGAGCGGTCCTGCAGTACTTTCAATACGATAGCGGTGCTACTGAGTGCCACCAGGCAACCCACGAAAATTCCCGAACCTAAGGGAAAGCCGAACTTGATCGTGATCAAAGCAACTATGGCAATAGTGAGAAAGACCTGTAAACTTCCGCCCAATAGAACACTGCGTTTGATCTGCATGAGCTGGCCCAGGGAGAACTCGATGCCGATAGTAAAGAGTAGCAGGATGATGCCCAATTCGGCCATGGCCTCAACCGACTCCACATCGTTGACCAGACCTAGTCCGTAAGGGCCGGCCAATACCCCGGTGATCAGGAAACCAACCACACTCGGGATAGACAGCTTCTGACAGAAATAAATCACGGCAATCGCCAGGGCGAATATGATTATTATATCGTTCAGTAAGGGTATGTCCATAGTTCCTCCAGACGAGATATATTGAAAGGTATATTCCTATTGTATCACATCTTTGGGAATCACACATTTAATAGCTACGAGTTTTAGATAGCAGTTTTGCCATCTTTTATAGATGAGGATTTTGCATAATAAGCTTCTGTAAACAATCCAATCAATATATAGTGTTTTATTTAACAAGATGAGCCTACTGTATATTGTACTTTTCGCAGGAGCCTTCTTTAAAATAGGAATTATGCATATATAAGAGGATTTTCCCTCGACCAAGGCGAAGAAAGTACAACTGATCATATATAGACTATCCCTG
Source organism: Syntrophomonadaceae bacterium (assembly GCA_012729835.1). Lineage (GTDB taxonomy): Bacteria > Bacillota > Syntrophomonadia > Syntrophomonadales > Syntrophomonadaceae > Syntrophomonas_A. The sequence goes on along the minus strand of JAAYCK010000149.1, from coordinate 21,001 downwards.
GTTCCGGACTATTAACTGATAGGAAGGTGGTTTCAGATATGCCGTCCGAACATCTGCGCAGTGTCCAAGGCTTACTGAATTTCCTGGATGATTATGTATTTATACTGAACGAGGACGGGAAGGTTATCTTCGTCAATAAACCTGCTCTGCATGCCCTGGGCTATTCTTTGCGGGAGATCCTGGGACAGGATATTTTAACCATAATTCCGCCGGAAAGAAAGGCAGAAGCCAGTCTGCATATAGATGAGATGCTAGCCAGGCGCAGGGATTCCAGCCCAATACCCCTTTATAGCAAAAATGGCGCTTGTATATCAGCGGAGACCCGCATGGTCAAGGAAGTCTGGCAGGGCGAACTGGTGACTGTAGTCATCAGTCGTGATTTTTCTCAATTGGATGAGGCAAACGCCCGTTTTTACAGAGCTTTTACTACTAATCCCGCTATGATGATGATAACTTCAATACAGGAAGGTAGGCTGATCGATGTCAATTATGCCTTCCTTAATACTTTGGGATTCAGGCGGGAAGAAATAATAGGTCGGACTATAGTTGAAATAGGTTTTATAAGCGCGGCTACTCTGGAATCAATATATGAAGAATTCAATAGCCAAGGGTACATTCGGGAGCGCGAAGTCAGTGTCTTTACCCGTGAGGGTGATGAACGCCGAGTAGTTCAGGCGACGGATGACCTGGAAGTCAATAAACAGCACTTTATTTTATCAGTGATGCTCGATATTACCGACCGCAAGCAGGCGGAAGACAAACTGCGGGAAGCCCAGGAGCGCTATTCATCCGCCCTGGAATGCAGCGGCAACGGGGTGTGGGATTGGGATGCCGCCCAGGACAAGGTGGTTTTTTCCAAGGAGTGGAAGAATATGTTGGGTTATGCTGAGGGAGAGATAGGTGATGGTCTGGATGAGTGGAGCAGCCGGGTGCATCCTGATGATCTGTCTTATACCATGGAAATGCTGCAGCAGCATCTCGATGGGAAAACTGCTATGTACGAAAGTGAACACCGCCTGCGCACCAAGGAAGGACACTATAAATGGATACTGGACCGGGGCATGGTCATTATGCGGGATGCCGCCGGCAAGCCGCTGCGGGCTATCGGCACCCATACCGATATCACCAGCATCAAGGAATTTCAGGAGGAATTGAGCCGTACCCGTTCGCAGTTGAAGGCGATACTGGACAATCTTCCACTGCTGGCCTGGCTGAAGGATGCCGAAGGTCATTACATCGAGATCAACAAGTTGTTTGAGAAGGCCTGTGGACGGAGTCGTGACCAGATCATTGGCCGGGATGCTTCGGAAGTTTGGCCGCCGGATTTTGCCCGGGAGTCACTGGATGATGACCTGATATTAATAAATGAATGCAGACAGATCATTAAAGACGGTCTGATGCCTGATCAGATGGGCGGAGAATGGTTCAGCTTCTTCAAGACTCCGGTGTTGGATAAGGACGGAAATATCATCGGAACTACTGGAATTGCCCGGGATATTACTGAGAGCCGCAAACTGGAAGGCGAAATAAAACGACAGCGGGCCTTCCTGAAATCGATGATTGATGCTATACCCGATCTGGTTTTTTACAAGGATGTCAACAGCGTTTATCTGGGTTGCAACGCCGCCTTTGCTCATAAATTCATTGGTTTGAACGAAGAAGACATCGTCGGTAAGACAGACTTTGACTTCTTCGGTGACAGGGAGTTAGCCGAGTTTTTCCGGGCCAAGGACCGGGCGGTGTTGGAGGCCGGGGTCTCCCAGATAAACGAGGAGACTCTTAACATGGCGGACGGGTCTATAGTTGAGGCTGAAACTGTAAAGACCCCCTTCTATGACGAGGATGGCAAGGTGGCCGGACTGATCGGCGTGGCCCGGGACATTACCATGAGAAAAAAGGCCGAGAACGAGCTGTTGATCAGACAGAAGATGCTGGGCAGCCTTTCTGATGCCATCAATGAATTGCTGATCAACAGTGATATACATCAGGCCATCGGCCGCTCCCTGGCGATGCTGGGGGAAGCTACCGGGGTGGACCGGGCCTACCTTTTCAAAAACCATAATGTTAACGGGCAAGGTGTTACTTCCCAGATACTGGAGTGGAACTCCGGTGCTTTCGAAGCACAGATCGAAAATGAAGAACTGCAAGAGATGCTCTTCTCTGCGCTACAGCCCATAAGCGGACCGCTGACGAAGGGTAGAGCGGTCAAAACCCTGGTTAAGGATATAGAAGACGAGACTATGCGTAATCACCTGATGGGACAGAGTATTAAATCACTTTTGGTCTTGCCCATTATAGTTGATAGCTCCTTCTGGGGCTTTGTAGGATTCGATGATTGCAAATACGAAAGGATTTGGACCGAGGACGAGTTTTCCCTGCTGCAATCCTTTGCCAGTTCACTGGCCGAAGCTATTCAACGCGGTCAGATGGAAAACTCCTTGGCCCAGGCCAAGGAAGATGCCGAGCAGGCCAATCGCTCCAAGTCCCTATTCCTCGCCAATATGTCTCATGAGATACGCACTCCTATGAATGGGATCATAGGTTTCCTGGATTTACTGAAGGAGACCGAATTGAGCGGTGAACAGCGGGATTATGTCCAAGAGGCCCACAATGCATCCGAGGTACTGCTTTATCTGATAAATGACATTTTGGACTTTTCCAAGATAGAGGCCGGCAAGATGCGGATGGATGAGATCGAGTTCAATATTCGCAACGCGGTGGAAGATGCGGTTTCCCTACAGGCGCCCCGAGCCCGGGAAAAGGGCTTGGAACTGCATACCCTGATCAAATCGAATGTGCCAGAGACCCTGATCGGTGACCCGGGCCGTCTGCGCCAGATACTCAATAACATGCTCAGCAACGCAGTAAAATTTACTCATTACGGTGAGATTTTGGTGATGGCTGAATTGCAGTTTGAAACCCCTGACCTGGTAAAGGTTTATTTTGAAGTAACAGATACCGGCATCGGGATAGCTCCGGAAGATCTGGACAAACTCTTCAAACCTTTCACTCAGGTGGATGCTTCCACCACTCGCAAATATGGGGGGACCGGGCTGGGATTGACCATAACCCGGCAGTTGGTCAACCTGATGGATGGCGATGTGTTTGTTGAAAGCGAATTGGGGAAGGGTGCTAGATTCAGTTTTACGGCAGTTTTCAGGCCGGGCAAGATCAAAGTCGATCCTGCCGATTATAAATATGCCGAGATCAAGGGTACCCGAGTCCTGGTCGTCGATGATAATTTGAATAACCGCAGGATCATTCGCATTTATCTGGAGGATGCCGGCTGCCAGGTGCAAGAAGCCGATTCCGGAGAAAAAGCCTTAGGCATGCTCACGGAAGGGCGTGATAATCCGGTGGATGTTGCCATCGTCGATTACCAGATGCCGGGTATGAGCGGATATGAACTGGGGAATGCGATCAACTCTACCCCATTGGGGAAAAATCTGCGCCTGATCATGCTTACCTCCGCAGCCCAGAAGGGTGATATGGATCTCGTCAAGGAATGCGGGTTTGCCGGATACCTTTCCAAGCCGGTCAAACGCGATGAACTCTTGAAATGTGTATCCATGGTCCAGGGCCTGAAAGATCAGGATAAGTGCTCGGACCTCATAGTGACCAGGTATACCGTAAATGAACATCCAGTGGCAACCCGCCTGCGTTTCCTGTTGGTCGAAGACAATGAAATGAACCAGAAGATAATCGTTAAGATGATGCAAAAACGGGGAGCGCATTGTGATATAGCTGCCAGCGGAGTGGAAGCGCTAATTGCCCTGGAAAAGAAACACTACGACATCATATTCATGGACTGCCAGATGCCAGTGATGGACGGATATGAGACCACTGGCCGCATCAGGCAGATGGAGGGATCCCGCCGTCATACAATTATCATTGCCATGACTGCCAATGCTATGGAGGGAGACCGTGAGAAGTGCATAGAGGCAGGGATGGATGATTACATAAGCAAACCAGTAGATTTTGATAAACTGTTCAGGCTGATTGACCAGTATACCGGTGAAAATGAAGAACCACATAAACTTGAGGTTATGATGGAAGAAGCCATGCGAATGTTCCAGGAAGAGACTGGTCTGGAAGTGGATGAGTGTCAGGAACTCTATGATGAATTCAGAAAACGCTTGGCAGGGACCCTGGAAAAGCTGCACGAGGCACTTCGCAAGGGCGATTTTGCCGCGTTACGCGCTGAAGCCCATAATATTAAGGGCTCTTCCGGAACTTTGCGGATTAACGAGTTATATGAGATGTTCAAAGAGTTAGAGCAGTTGGCTCTAGCCGGTGACGAAAAGGGAAGTGCACGGCTGTTGCAGGAAATCGGTGAACTTGCGGAATAATGCTGGGCATAGCTATGATTCTTACGTTATTACTAGGAGGTATCCTCGATGAGAGTTTTAGTGGCTGATGATGACTCCATATCACGAAGGGTATTGCGCAATCTATTGGTCAAGTGGGGTTATGAGCCGGTAGAAGCCACAGATGGGCTGCAAGCCTGGGAGATTATGCAGGCCGAGGATTCGCCGCGTCTGGCTCTAGTTGATTGGATGATGCCAGGATTGGATGGCCCTGAATTGTGCCGTAGACTTCGCCAGTCCGCTCAGAACGATTATCACTATATTATCATGCTCACCAGTCGTGACAGCAAGGAGGATCTGATAGATGGCATGAATGCTGGAGCTGATGATTATATAACCAAACCCTATTTGACTCAGGAACTCGAGGTTAGGCTGCGGGTTGGCCAGCGAATCGTCTCCTTGCAGCAGTCTTTGCAGGAAGCTCTGGAGATCCAGCGCTTTCAGGCACGGCATGATCCGCTTACCGGCCTGTTGAATCACGGCGAGATTCTGAGGATTCTGGATCAGGAACTACAGCGGGCTGATCGGCAGCAGCTCAACCTGGCGATCATGATGGGGGACCTCGATCATTTCAAAAAGGTCAATGACACCTACGGACATGTCGCGGGTGATGCGGTGCTGGTAGAGGTTAGTGAACGTATAAAAAAGAATCTGCGTCTTTATGATAGTATAGGCCGCTACGGAGGCGAGGAGTTCCTGCTGGTCCTGCCGGGATGCAGCCGGGATGAGGCGGAGATTATCGCTAATCGTATTATGAATAGCGTGCGAGAAAACCCGGTGTTATTCCATGATCAACAGATACCAATCACCATCAGCCTGGGGATCGCCTTCAATAATGCCGGAGCACCGGAAAAGATCGTTGATATCATTCAGGCGGCTGATACCGCCATGTATCAGGCTAAACAAAACGGGCGCAACCGTTTTGAGCTGGCTTAGCAAAGCATAAATTAGCGAGTCGCAGCTCCTGGCTGTCCGTGCGCCGGTCGCTTTACGCATCGTGTTCATCATCTTTATACATCACCAACCCCGCTCACTCACCGTATGTCTGCTACGATGACAGAGCGGGGTTTATTGATGCCGCTGCTTATTGTTTATCTAAAAATCAAGAAGAGGAAATGATGCAACTAATCTTTCTGCCGGTCCAGGGCTTCGTCCCTTATCTCCTGGCGCATGCTGTCCAGGGCTTTTTCACGTCTCTGGTTCTTTTTCTCCAGGTCGCTCCGGGTACGCGGATTATCTGTTGCGGTGATCATTTCTTCCGCTGCTTCGATGTTTTGAATGGTATCGTCGATATGCTGCTGGATGCGCTCCACGTTGTCACGACGGTCATCGGGTTTGTGTTTCATATGGCTACTCCTTTCTTTTTTGTGGCTGCTGTTATAGCTAGTGATATTTTTTGGACAATAGCGGTGACTTATACACCTGGCTGGGGAATAGTTTATTAAACATCGGGCAGGCTAACGCTCCTTGCAAATGAGAAGGCGTGGCGCGCCGGTGCATTCAATTATTTATTGTGTCATTGTGAACGCAGCGCGGCAATCTTGCGCTTAATTAACAAAAGTGTAAAATTGGATGGTGATAAAAATAATCCAATTGGATGTTGTATAATAAATTGGTCGGTAATATACTTCCCTATAACGATCCAACGAGGAGGGGATAGTATGGATTATCAATTTGCCGAACGAGTAAACAAACTTAGGAGCTCGGCTATCCGGGAGATCCTCCAGGTCACCGAGATGCCGGATGTGATATCGTTGGCTGGTGGATTACCGGCGGAAGAATTGTTTCCCATTGCTGAGATACAGGCAGCCGTCAATCAGGTACTGGAGCAGGGCGAAGCTGCGGCGTCGCTGCAGTATGGCCCGACCGAAGGCTATCTGCCCCTGCGCAGGCAAATAGCCGGTATCATGCAGGAAAGAGGAGTGAGCTGCTCCAGCGAAGAAATCTTAATCACCAGCGGCTCGCAGCAATCGCTCGACCTGCTGGGAAGAGTGTTTTTGAACCATGGTGATACCGTACTGGTGGAAAACCCTACCTATTTAGGTGCGCTTCAGGCGTTTGAAGTATTTGAACCCCGGTTTAAGGCGGTGCCGACCGATGATGAGGGCATGGTGCCGGAGGCCTTGGAGAGAGCGATAATTGAATATAGCCCCAAGCTGGTGTACCTGGTGCCGACCTTTCAGAATCCCACCGGACGCTCCATGAACCGGGAGCGACGTTGGGCGGTGGCTGAGATACTCCGGCGTTATCAGGTTGTCCTGGTAGAAGACGATCCTTACTCGGCTCTGCGCTTTGAGGGCGAAGAATTGCCCTGTATCAAGAGCATAGAGAACGATCGAGTAATCTACCTTTCTACCTTTTCCAAGACAGTGGTGCCTGGCTTTCGGGTAGGCTGGATGGTAGGCGACCCGAGGGTGATAGGCAGCATGGCCAAATGCAAGCAAGGAGCTGATCTACATACCAACAGCCTGGTCCAGCATATACTGGCCCGTTATCTGCAGGAAACCGACAGTCCGGCCCATGTTGCCAGGATCAAGGCCGAGTACAAGCGACGCAAAGATGCTATGCTGACAGCTCTGGCCAGGGAGTTTCCTCCGGAAGTCACTTGGTCATTGCCGGAAGGGGGCATGTTCCTCTGGGTGCAACTGCCAGAGGGCGTGGATACCGGGCTCCTGTTGGCTGAGGCTATCGCCGAGAAGGTAGCCTTTGTCCCCGGGAAAGCGTTCTTTGTCGGAGAGGGGGGGGAAAACACCATGCGCTTGAATTATTCGAATTCGAGCCCCGAGCTGATCAACGAAGGGATCCGCCGCCTGGCCCGCTTGATCAAGCCGCACCTGGATGTTGCATAATAGACAGTATATGATGCAAAAGACGGAGGAGATGGAATAGACGCAGATAACGCAGATAACGCAGACTTTTTATGATTGACGCTTCAAGTTCCACGGTTGACTTATGATGTGCAACAAGTCATAATTTTGAATTTTCAATTTTGAATTATGAATTAATGTAGAAATGCTTCGCATTTCTTAGCAATAGCAAGCGACAACTGTAATTGCACCCGGAGGGTGCACACCTTAATTAAAAATTAAGAATTCATAATTCACAATTATTGCGCATTTTATATTAACTGCGCCTATTAATCTTTGTCAGGAGGATACCATGAACATAGTATTGGATCGGAGCGGCCGGACTCCGCTATACCTGCAGATCAGGAATGCGCTGCGGGAGATGATAATAAACGGTATGCTGGCGCCTGGATATCGCCTGCCCCCGGAACGCAAACTGGCAGCGACCCTCGAAGTCAACCGCAGCACGGTGGTCAAGGCTTATGAGGAACTGGCCGCTGATGGCCTGATAGAATCTTTTGTAGGGCGGGGGACAATAGTGGCAGGTACCCCTGGAGCAGGGACGGCCAATGCGTGCGTTGAACCGCCTTTGCGCTGGACCCACCTGTTCAACCGCGAATCAGCCCGTACCAGTGATCCCCTGATCAGCAATCTGTTAAATCACTTAGGACAGGACGATATGATAAATCTGGCGGCCGGGGCGCCGGCGCCGGAGTTGTATCCGACCGGAGATATTGCTCAGATAAGCGCAGATATCATGGCTGCATCCGGGCATCAGATGCTGGAATACTCATCCCCGCAGGGACTGCTCTCGCTGCGTACCTGTCTGGCCGAATATATGCACCAACGAGGAATATCATCTGGTCCGGATGATATCATAGTCACCAGCGGTTCGCAGCAGGGTCTGGAATTGGCGGCGCGCATCATGCTCGAACCAGGCGATAATGTACTGGTAGAGGAGCCTTCCTATCCGGGAGCCCTGCAGGTCTTTCGGGCGGCGGGGGCCAGGCTGGTCGGAGTTCCCCGTGACAGGAGCGGCCTGCGCCTGGAGGTCCTCGAACAGGCCATGCTCCGCTACCGGCCCAAGTTGTTTTACACCATGCCCACCTATCAGAATCCGGCCGGAACGAATATGGATGAGGCCCAGCGCCGGTCACTTCTGGAAATTGCCTATCGCTGCCATGTGCCAATTATCGAAGATGATGCCTATAGCGAGATCTCTTTTGATGAACCACCGGTGCCGCCGCTGGCTGCGCTTGACCGATTCGGGCTGGTGTTATACCTGTCCACCTTCTCCAAGATGCTCTTCCCGGGGATGCGAATAGGATGGGCAGCAGGGCCGGGCGAGGTGATAAGGCAAATGGTACTGGCGCGACAGTTGGATGATATCCATAGCGTCACCCTGGCTCAGGAGATCGTGACAGTATATTGCCAGCGCGGACTGCTGCAGGGGCATCTTGTGACTATTCGCCAGGAGTATAATAAGCGGCGGGAGGCCATGCTGGAAGCTCTCAGGCAATTTGCGCCGCCCGGGATGTTATGGGACAACCCTCCGGGCGGGTTCTATGTTTGGTGCCGACTGCCAGCAGGAGTTACCGGCGAGCGTTTGCTTTCAGTCTGTCGCAGTATCCGGGTGGGATTTGTACCTGGATCAGCCTTCCATGCCGATGCCGGCGGCAGTGATCATATACGTCTGAGCTTCTCGCGCTGCGAAGAGAACGAGATTCGGATCGGGATAGAACGGATCTGCCGGGCCGTGCGCCAGATATCCAAAGAGGCGGGAGGCATAGGCGAACGAAACAAGACCGATGATATGGCTCCTCTGGCACTGCTGTGATCCAGGAGTCCCGTCCTCGATAGCTTCGAAAAAGGGAGGGAGAAGTGAGCGTGCAGAATACCGCCAGATGGAAGGCGGTAGGGGCTCTGGCCCTTACTATTATTTTTTTCAGCACTTTTGAGGTGGTCTCCAAGAAGATCACCTATCGTATAGAACCGATGCAGATCAACTACCTGCGTTTCCTGTTGGGTGGGTTCCTCCTGCTGCCCCTGGCTTTGGCTGACCAGCGCAAGCGCTCGGTGCAATTGCATGCCGGGGATTTCAAGAGCCTGTTCTGGCTGGGGTTTTTAAATGTGACCCTGTGTCTGTCGCTCTTTCAGATCAGCATCAAATATATCCCGGCCTCCACCGCGGCGGTGATATTCTGTACCAATCCGATATTTGTACATATTTTTGAAGCCTGGCGGGGCCAGCATTATTTCAGTAGGTATCAGGTATTGGGACTGACCTGTGCGTCTGTCGGGCTCTTTATCGTGGCTTTTCACGAGGTCATGATGGGTTCGGGTTCCTGGCTGGGGACCGGACTGGCTATGTTTTCAGCGGTCAGCTACGGACTCTTTATTGTGCAGGCGCGTCAAGCGACCCAGGAAATGGGGAGCCTTACCGTCAACAGCATATCATTTATACTGGGAGCTCTGGCCTGCATACCCGCTCTGCTTTATTTCGATATCCCGCTCCTGACTTTCGACTATGGGGTATGGCCCTGGCTGGTCTACCTTACCGTGATAGTGACCAGTCTGGCTTACTACCTGTTCCTCTACGGATTGGAACACCTTCCGCCTGGAGCAGGCTCACTGATTTTTTTCATTAAACCGGTACTGGCAACCGCCCTGGCGGCCTATCTGCTTGATGAGAGTATCAGTAACTTGTTTGTGCTGGGGACTCTGGTTATCATCTTCGGACTATGGTTATACACCCGTAAACATCTGCAGGGAATATCCAGCCAATAATTGCCACTGGCTCTCCCCTGAAAGGATATACTGCCGGCGGCGTATTTTTAGATAAGAAAAGATTGTGGGGTGGATTCTATGAATAGAAATCTAACCTGGTTGCTGATGCTGTTATTTATATTAACAGTTCCTGGCGGTGCCTGGGCTGATACACCTGTCCAAGCAACACTTATAGGCGCCAGGGCGGCAGCGGTGGATATCCAGGGACATTGGGCCCAACAGGAGATACAAACTGCTATAGACCGGGGTATGATGGTGGGGACTGGCCTTAACAGCCAGGGCCAATGCATATTCAGTCCCGAGGCTGCGGTTAGCCGGGCTCAGCTGGCGGCAGTTCTTACCCGGGCCTTTAACCTGGATTATGGCGACCTGCGTTTTATAAAACAACCGTTAGCCAGTGATTATTACTGGGATGTCGATAATAAGGCGTGGTATGCCGATGCCCTGGTCATGTGCGCGGTCAATGATATTTTTGTGGGGGACGGTGAAGAGTTCCAACCCAATCGCAATGTCACACGCATCGAGGTGGCCCAGGCGGTCAAAAGGTGTTTTGAAGCCAAGAAAATTGATGTTGTCATGATCATGATGATGCCGGTATATAATGATATGAGGGGGCTGACCCAGGAGGAGACCAATGCCCTGGTCTTCGTCAGCAATACCGGAATTATGAAGGGAGATGGCGATAACAATTTTCGGCCGCGGCAGGCAGTAAAACGCGCCGAGCTGGCCCGGATACTGAATCGCTGCACCAGTATGATGAGTGTGGACCAGACCTACAACAATAAGGAATACCACCTGGCGATCGGTCAGAGCTTTACCCTGGAATTGCCCGGCAATCCCACCACCGGGTACAGCTGGATGATGGATATCGGGGATAAGTCCCTGCTGCGCCTGGACAGTGAAGGTTTTCTGCCCGGCTCGGATACTCGACTGATCGGACAGGGTGGCACCAACTGGTGGAAAGTTACCGCTCTTCAGAGCGGAACCACCAAATTGAGGCTGAATTACCAGCGGCCCTGGGAGAGTGTTCAGCCTGCTCAGACTTATGAACTAACCGTCATTATTAAATAAGATTCTACTTTGTTGACAATCTGGGCGGTCTCAAACTGAGGCCGCTTTTTTTGTGTAAGAGCTAATCGCCGGGGATCAAGGAATCAGCCCGGTGGGGTTTAGCTAAAGAAAAGAAGTAGGGAAAGTATCCGGCCATTCTCAGATAGCGGATCGCTTGGCAGCCAGTTGGTTGATGCGCTCCAGTACCTCCTGCCAGTGGGTGACCCGGTAGACGTTCTGGGCGTTGATATGGCGATTGTAAGGATAGTCGAAGACGATTACCGGAAAAGCCTGGGCGAGTTCCATGATGAGATCGTGATGGTCTTCGATCATGATTTCGATCCCCTGCTCCTTGCACACCCCCAATTTACTGAAAAAGTGCTTATTAGGGGTGGCATTTAGAATCAGCCCATCATAGGCGATGCCATAGCGCTCCAGCCATTCTAGGGTCACCTGCTCCACCTCGGGGAACTTCTGGTTGCGCGAAGTGATGAGCACGAGTTCATGTTCATCCTTTAGCTGACGCATCACTTCCACTGCCTGATCCTTGGGGCGCATTTCCCGGTAAATATCAGGAAGGTAGACGTCGAGGAAATGCTCAGCAATATCACGTTCCCAGCCCAGTGCATCCTCCAGATAGTAGTAGCTGGGATCGGCCACTGTATTAAGACCGTGTTTCTCGCCGAATATCCTGGCATAATGCATGATCATCTCGGTGGTGTGGGTTATGGTGTTGTCAATATCTACTCCGATTTTCACAGTCTTGACCTCTCTAAGAGATTTTGTTTTGCAGCAGGCGGGGATCATGGATGGTATAAAAGCGCTTGCCCATACCCTTGAAGTCTTTCCAGGGGACCGCATCATTGCGGACCGGTCCGGATATTTGCTTTTCATCCATCCAGGCAGCTATGATGGGAGCTATGGATTCATCCCAGTAAAAACGGCTGCCAGGTCCTTCGCGATATAGTTTCCAACCCTCAGCCGGAATCATCTTCCATAATAGATCGTAATTGAACGGCGCATCACCAGCCAGCAGAATAGGGCCGTCAGCGGTGTTGACTTCAACTATCTGGTGCCCCTTGGTATGACCACCGGTCCTGATCAGTTTCAGCCCGGGTCTCAATTCTATATCACCTTCCACCAGTTCAAACTGGGGCAGCAGGTCCAGCCAGTGGTTGGGGTTGAAGTAGGTCTCCTCATTGGGATTCAATTGGAACAGACCGCGGAATTCATCAGCCTGGATGTAGAAGCGGGCTGATGAAAAGTCCTGCATGCCACCGGTATGATCCCAGTGCAGGTGGGTCATGATCACGGTGTCAATATCACCGGGTTGGTAACCCAGGCTGGCAATAGCTGCCGGGAGTTTGTGCTCAGGACCTTGTTCAAAGCTGGTGTGCAGTCCGGGAATAAACTCCGGGTTAAAACCAGTATCCACCAGAATCAATTCACCGTTCTCGGCGGTGAGCAGAAAAGCAAAACATGGTATATTGGCGATCGGAGGCACCGATTTGAACAGAATATTAAAGATGCCGTTAAATAATGTATGAACCTGGTATTGCATAATATCCCCCCAGCAGATTTTTTACTATTAGATTATACCCTATGGGACAGAATCCATAAAGGGAGAGCAGCATCTAAGCGAGTAGGATTAACACCAGTCGGCCGGACTGGTAGACCAGGGTGCCCAGCACGAAAGCCAAGAGCAGAGAAATCACCACCGAAAAAGCTGCAAATGAACGGCTGTTGCTTTCGCGCCAGATGGTGGTCACCGTAGCCAAACATGGGGTATAGAACATGTAGATCACTAGAAAGGTCAGCCCGACCAGGGGACTGATATGTGTTGCCAGGATAGCAGAGAGATTGCCCAGGCCTTCGGAGGCATGGTATAAAACCCCCAGGGTAGCCAGGGTGGTTTCCTTGGCAAAGAAGCCCAGCAGCAGTGCTACGATAAGCTGCCAGTTAAGACCGGCCAGGCGGCCCAACGGTTCCAGACTCTGTCCAATAATGGCTATATAGGACCCTTCAAATCCGACGTTGGAAGGGAAGCTGGATAAAAACCATACCACTACTGCGCTGATGATCACTACATTCTTTATTTTGTTCAGGAAGTCCAGGGTCCGAATCATGGCAGATTTTAATACATGGCGCAAATTGGGCCGATGCAGGGGAGGCAGTGTCAGCTTGATGCCGGCAGATTCAGAACGCGGAAAACTGGATTTGATAGCGTAGGCTACCAGAGCACTGATCAGCCAACTGAGTCCGATAAGCCCGGTCATTACCAGGGTAGCGGTCAAGGGAGAAAAAAAGGCCGCGGCGATATACAAAATAACCCCGAAGCGAGCGGAGCAGGGGGTGAAGGTGCTGACCAGCATAATAATTAAGCGATCAAGGCGGCGGGGGATATCCCGCGTGGCTACTATTGCCGGTACGTTGCAGCTGTATCCCAGGAATAGGCAGGCAAAGGCGTCGCCCTGCATATTCAGGCGGGACATGGGGCTGTTCATGATATGGGCGATGCGTGAGGCATAGCCGGTATCGTTCATTGCCGAATAGAAGACATAGAAGATCAGCATCTGAGGGAAAAAGGCCAGGGCCGAACCGATTCCGCGAAAGATGCCATTGGAGATCAGGCTGGTAAGCAGCCAGGGCAGATGCACGGCCGAAGACCATGTTTCGAAGATATTTACTAAATAATCCAGACCCAGGCCCAGCCAGTTGGATACTGGTTTACCCAATATGAAACTGGCAGCAAAGAGTGCGGCAAAACAAAGCAGCATGATAGGGAAGCCGGTATAGGGATTCAATAAATATTTATCTGCCCGCTGGCCCAAGCTTTGTTTCTGGCCAGGATTTTTTGTATTGACCATATAAAACCCACCCGTCACGATAATGATAATTATTATCAATTATCATTTTACTCCTGTTATATATATTGGTCAATATCAACAATCATACGCGTGCTTATCGAGTCAGGCTCTACATACAGTACAAAAACCTGTATACTTTGAATATATGTCGTAATCTGAGACTTGCTAAAGGGACAGACGCATCAGGCCAGCCGATAAAGAGAACGCTGGGTTCATTAACAGCATTAGGGGGATTGATCATGCAACAATTGTTTGACCATATCAAAATATTGGATCATGACAAATACACTCTGCCATACTGCAACTGCCTGCTCATAGAAGATGACCTCAACTGTCTGGTGGATTCCAGTCCGCATCCCAAACAAAGAGCCTGCCTGGAGGGCAAAAAAATCGATCTGATCGTTAACAGTCATGCTCACAGTGACCATAATTCATGTAATCATTTGTTTACTGAAGCAAGGGTATTGCTGCATCCGGCTGAGCATGAAAGGGCGGCCTCGGGTGAGACCTATCTTACTGCTTATGGTTATTACCGCTTTCCAGATGAAGCAACACGGCCATTTTATCTTGATGCGGTACAATACCATGCCCGGCCGGCAGATGACGAACTCAATGATGGCATGAAGATATCGACCGGGGCGTTAGAATTCGAGGTAATTGCCCTGCCTGGTCACAGTATAGGACACTGTGGTTTCTTCTTTCCCCGGCAGGGATTTATATACACTGCTGATATCAATCTTAACATCAAGCCTATTTATGCTATGCTGGACAGCAGTGTGGATGATTATATCAGCTCGCTCGAACGCTTACGGGAGATCAAGGCGGATATGCTGGTGGGTGGGCATGGTCCCGCTTTATACACTGAGAATCTAGACAGCCGCTTGCGGGAGTACCAGAATGAGATTTTGAGCCGCGAAGAACAGATATTAAAAATGGTTAAGGGCGGCACATCTGATATACCCCAAATAGCTGAACAGGCTATATGTTTCGGCGGGCGCTTTCCTGAGCCGCGCAGTGTCTACTATATGCATGAATGTGTAATGGCCCTGCACCATCTGGAACGCCTGGAGCGCCTGGGTGAGGTGGTGTGCCACGAAGACCGTTACTATCCCGCTAGAGGATAATAGAGAAAGATAAGACAGACATGGATGTTACAGTTACCTCGACCATGAAGAAATATTTTGGTTATGACCGCTTCCGGCCTGGGCAGGATGAGATCATTGCCAGTATACTGCAAAAACGAGATACCATGGGCATTATGCCTACCGGCGGCGGAAAATCATTGTGCTACCAGCTGCCGGCTTTGTTGCTGCCCGGACTTACCCTGGTAATATCTCCCCTGATCGCCTTGATGAAAGACCAGGTCGATGCGCTGACTAGCCAGGGTATAGCCGCTTCCTTTATCAACAGCTCGATCAGCTCGGGCGAGCTGCGACGGCGCCTGCAACTGGCGGCTTCCGGCAGTTTGAAGCTCCTGTACGTGGCCCCGGAGCGACTGGAATCCGCAGGTTTTACCGAATTGTTAGGCAAACTCCCGCTTACCCTGGTGGCGGTGGATGAAGCTCATTGTGTATCGCACTGGGGACATGATTTCCGTCCCAGCTATCTCAATATCGGTCCTTGGATCGGCGCGCTGCCCCAGCGGCCGGTGCTGGCTGCCTTCACAGCTACTGCCACTGATCGGGTGAGAGAGGATATCAGCGACCGTCTGGGCCTGATGGCTCCCCGGGTCTTCGTCAACAGCTTTGATCGTCCCAATCTTCGTTTTTCGTTGGTTAAAGGAGCGGAACGCGGACGCTATATCCGGCGTTACCTGGCCGAGCATCCTGACCAGCCCGGGATCATCTATACGGCTACCCGCAAGGAGGCGGATGTGCTCTATGAGGAACTGAATCGCCACGATTATCCGGCCGGTCGCTACCATGCTGGTCTCAGCAATGAAGAACGCACTGCCGCCCAGGAGGATTTTATCTATGACCGCCGTCCGGTGATCGTAGCTACTAATGCCTTTGGTTTGGGTATCGATAAATCAAATGTCCGTTTTGTTATTCATCACAATATGCCCCGGCATCTTGAGGCCTATTATCAGGAAGCGGGACGGGCAGGTAGGGACGGGGAGCCGGCTGATTGTATCCTGTTGTTTCAGGCTGGGGACATCCAGATCCAGAATTATCTCATCGAACAGACCTCGCTGCATCCTGAGCGGAAACAGATGGAGTATGCCAAGCTGAGGAGCATGGTGGACTACTGCCATACTTCCCGCTGTCTGCGCGCTTATATTCTGGAGTATTTCGGGGAAGCTTCCCCGGATGATAATTGTGGTAACTGCGATCATTGCAGCGATTATGAGGCACGTAATATAACGTTGGAGGCACAGAAGATATTCTCCTGCATCTATCGCATGCGTCAGCAGTACGGCAGTGCCCTGGTAGCGGCTGTCTTAAAGGGATCGGGACAAAAGCGTATCCGTGAGCTCGGCCTGGACCAGCTATCCACTTATGGCATTATGAGCGGGATGAATACCGGAGAAATCGTCGAGTTGATCAATCTGCTGGTAGCAGAGGAGTACCTGATGGTTTCCGGTGGTCAGTACCCGGTGGTCAGATTGACCGGTAAAGCCGCGCCGGTCCTGCGGGGTGAAGCCAGCATAGTAGTAAAAATGCCGCCGGTCAAGGTGGCTGTCAGCGAGGGAAGTACGCTTTTCCAGGACCTGCGCCGGCTGCGCCTGGAACTGGCCGGCCAGCAGGGGGTGCCGCCCT
Source organism: Syntrophomonadaceae bacterium (assembly GCA_012729835.1). GTDB lineage: Bacteria > Bacillota > Syntrophomonadia > Syntrophomonadales > Syntrophomonadaceae > Syntrophomonas_A. The sequence continues at coordinate 4,325 of JAAYCK010000149.1, read as the reverse complement.
ACGTTATATTTTCCGATGCCACCCTGCGCGAGATGGCCGAACACTTGCCCCGGAACCGCGCTGCCATGCTGGATATCACCGGGGTGGGCGAGGTAAAAATGGAACGTTATGGTGAGCGTTTCCTCCAGCTTATCCGCTCTTATCCGGCTGACCAGAGCAACGGCTCGGCAGGGGAGAAAGATACTGACGCTGACGAACAGCCAGCCCGGGAGCAGCTAAGTCGCAAGCCACGAAAAGAGCCAGCGGAAAAACCGCTCCGTGAAGAGAAGGTACCCACCCATCTGGTCAGCTGGCAGCTTTATCAAGGTGGTGCCTCACTGAAAGAGATCGCGGCTCAGCGCGGTTTGGGACAACAGACCATCGAGTCGCATCTGCTCAAGGCAGCCGGGGAAGGGAAGCCAGTGGACTGGACCCCTTTTATCACCGCGAGTCAGGAAGAACAGATAAGGGCTGTTGCCCGGCAAATCGGAAGCGAGAGATTGACGCTGCTGAAAGCAGCTCTGCCTGATGTTATCACTTATTTTGCCATACGTATCGCCTTGTTGAAAAACAACAAGGGTGTCTAACTTTTCCGCAAGACATCCTCGGCCAGAAGCCGGTAGATTTCGCTTACCTGTTCAATGCTCATCCTGACCAGACCGCTGCTGGAAGGGGCGACAAAATCGCGAACCCCAGCGACCACCGAGTCTGCCTGAAAACCCCATTCAACATGCCTTCTGCCACTGAATATTTGGTAAACCCCCTTGCCGACAAAGCATACTTGCTCCGGAGGATAGTGTTCCAGCTTTTCCTTCAGTATTTGGCCGCCTTTCCGGTATTCATCCTGGCAGATATCAGCGGCTGCCCGGCTGGGGCGGGCGACTATATTAGTAAACCCATAACCCAGTCCCAGGAGATCCCCATCTTCTTCAGCCCGGTACAGGCGCGGCGTTAATCCGGACTGGTGCATTATCTTCCAGAAGCGATTGGAGGGACTAGCATAGTGATGACCAGTTTCTGCCGAGCGCAGACTGGGATTGAAACCAACAAAGATGATCTTCAAACCGGGTCTGAGATGATCCGGCAATGGTGGATATCGAGAATCTGACATGCATACTCTCCTGTTTATAAGATAATCGCAGAAGGTTCGAGTCCTCAATTCGCGGTGGCTTTTACCTGTATAGTATAGCCCGAAAAATAAAGACCTGCATCTGCCTCTTCCGGCATATACATGTAACCTGTAGAAAGTCAGAGGAGGAAAGGTATATGTCCTTTGAAGGAGTTTATCGTTTGCGCCGTCATTTGGAGGGTCTGGCCGGTGAGCATGAGGGCCGGTCGCTCCACTGCTGTCCATCTGCCTATGACCCCCGCGATTATCAATACCTGAAGTTGGATACCATCGGAGACTCGGAAGTAAAAAAGATCGATTATCGGCGCCAACTTCCTGCGGTATTTGATCAGGGGCTGCGCGGCAGCTGCGTGGCTTGTGCCAGCACCTGGACCGTAAAGGCGTGGCAGGAAATTAAAAACGGTGATTATCCGCCGGACGGGTTTTCCGCCGCCTTTGTCTATACCCTTTGTAAGCAGCAGGATGGCATGCCGAATGAGGAGGGCACCCAACCACGGGTGGCCATGAAGGTTATGCAGAAGAGCGGGGTCTGCCCGGAAGATGTCATGCCCTATTCGACCCTGAGTGATCTCCCGGCTCCGAAGGTTCCAGACGTACCAGACGAGGCCTGGGGAGTTGCGCAGCCCTATCGCATTGGGAACTATGCCCAGCTTTGCGCGACAAGCGATTTAAGACGGGAACAAACTCTGGGCGCAATGCGTAAAGCCCTGGAGAATGAAGGCCCCTTCCTGATAGCCCTCTTAGTCTGTGAAAATTTCCGACCGGACCGGGATAACCGCCTGCCCTTACCGCAGGGACCGGTGCGTGGTGGGCATGCTGTGGGTATAGCGGGTGATATTCCAGAAGAAGGATGTCTTATACTTCGTAATTCCTGGGGAAGTTCCTGGGGAGATCAGGGATATGCTTATCTTCCTTATGAGTGGCTAACCAGTCGGGGTATGTATGGCTGGGATGTGTTTGAAGCATGGACGGCTACAGATGCGGTAAGCACCAGGCCAGCTGATCGCATCATAATAACCCCGGGAGCCAACTACATGACGGTTGACGGTTCGCGAGTGTCCCTGGCCCATCCGGTAACGGCCAGCCGCAACGATACGCTGGTGATGTCCATCTATGATCTAGCGGAAAATATGGGGTACCAGATAACGCTGGCAGGAAAAAAACTCATCCTGACCAGATTGGGGTAACGGGTGAATTAACCACAGATAAACACAGATGAGGCAAAGATGAACACAGATGAGGCAAAGATGAACACAGATAACTTTTAATTATGCCACAGATGAACACAGATTAAGATCAGGGAGGTAGTTGAGCAGGGCAAAATCAGAAATGCATATGGTTGGTCTGATCGAGGTTGTTGGGTAATGGGTAGATTGCTCCAGATTCACCAAGATAGACCATGGATTATCCTGTAAGGGCGGATTCTGACGTCCAGGGATGGACTAGTGCCGTGGTGCCATGGATGGCAAGGAGCCGCCATATCCGCCCGATCTGTCATTGCGAGCGCAGCGCGGCAATCTGAAATTCTCATTATATCGTAGTTTCGAAATGAGCGTAGTCTGAGGGCGGATATTGAATCCGCCCCTACAATATCGGCGTTTACACCTTGGAAAGATCACTCTAAAAGGGTTAATGCCTACTAGCGCCCTGGTCCACATAAATATAATCTGAGTGCATCTGTGTTGCCGCAGGCATCTGTGCCCATCTGTGTTGAATCGTAACCCCAGTCTTCTTAATCACAATCCTCCAGCATTCGCAGCAGGGTATGCTCGAAGTGTTGGTCATCGGCTGCGCTGCGCTTGCGGGGACCTTTGGTCCTTCCGCCGGACCGGCGAACTTTGGCCTTGACTTCGCGTTCTTCCAGCAGGAAGTCCATAGCCTGGTCGCTGTACTCACGCCCGACCGGGCTGAGCGGTCGAGATCCTCTCCCCAGCAGCATAGCGGCCAGGCCCCAATCCTGAGTGACTACAATATCACCGGCTTCGGCCAAGTTCATCAGCTTAATATCGGCTTCCTGAGATGCATTGCCGACTACCACATGATGGTCCGAATCAATATTATGATTGAAACTGGCTACCGTCCAAACCGGGATCCCTTTTTGGTTTCCCCACTTCATACAGATCTGCAGGACTGAACGGGGGCAGGCATCGGCGTCTACCAGTATTTTCATAGCTCAACCTCCTGGCGGATGGGTTATAACCAGCCTTGAAGGTTATTATAGCCGATTATAGAGATTGCTGTATAAGTTCTGACAGGAAAAAACCCTGACGTAACGAATCTATTGGTATCAATGAGAGGAGGGCGGATGACTTGACAGTCATCAGGATGGTTACTTACAACATACAACACGGCTGCAACCTGGCAAAAACGCTCAACCTGAAACTCTGCTGCCGGGAGTTGGCGGATCTGCAACCTGACATAGTGTCCCTGCAGGAAGTCGACTGTCACCGATGGCATACCCGTTTTAGGGACCAGGCCAGCTTTCTGGCGCGAAAACTCGATATGAAACTTGCCTTTGGACCGGTGCGCAGTTACTGTCCGGGGTCTTATGGGAATGCTATTCTTTCTCGTTTTCCCATCCAATATTCAGCCAATCACGTCATGACGCCAGATAGTGACCGTCGCTGCTGCCTTGAAACCGGAGTCATGATCGGGCAAACTCCGGTAAAAATTCTGGCGGTGCATCTCGGACTGAAATCCGCTGATCGTCTGCAGCAGGTACAGTCTACGATCATCCCGCTGGTTCAGGGCAATCAGCCCTGTATCCTGGCCGGGGATTTCAATGCCTCGTCCGGTTACCGGGAAATCGCTCTGGTTAAGGAATACATGGCCGATTCCTTCGAAGTAAACAGTGGAGCAGAGGTTAACACCTTCCCCGCTGACCAGCCCAAGATCCGTATTGATTATATCTTTACTGCCAAGTGCCAGGCGGTTGATCATATGATCATCGCAAATGCCTGTGCTTCCGACCATCTACCCGTGCTTGCCCAGATTGAACTTCCTTGATTGACCCTAAATACTATCAACATGATATTACAAATTATCCGTCCTATACCCCATGCTGCAGCCAGCCTTTTTTATTTCGCATTAGACTAAAGATGTGCAACAATTGTAAATTATGAATTCTTAATTTTTAATTAAGGTGTGCACCCTACGGGTGCAATTACAGTTGTCGCTTGCTATTGCTATGAAATGCGAAGCATTTCCACATTAATTC
>JAAYCK010000179.1 GCA_012729835.1 Syntrophomonadaceae bacterium | reverse complement strand
GTGAGCTGGTCATCGAGCGGCTGCGGGCACTCGATGGCGTGGCTTATGTGCGCTTTGCTTCCGTTTATCGATCTTTTGCGAATCTGCGGGTTCTGCGCCAAGAGATCGATGACATGATCGCGCAGACGCCGGAGGAGCCTGGCAAGCCGTGACGTGCTGGGGGAAGGCCGCCTTGTAGCGCGGAGGGTGTGTAAAAAGGAAGGGCGGCAGCCCATTGAGCTATCTTTGGCGATAACTTGACGGCTTACGTGCGGATGTGGGCTCGAAGTGGGGCTCCCGCTAGCGGCATCCCCCTTGTGCGCGTCGTAGCGCCATCGTTTTCCGGGCCGAGTGGTCGTCCTTGGCGTGCCCCTCCGTCCTTCAGGCATACTACGCCCACGATGTCGCGGCCAAGACGGGTTTCAGGTGTTCGGCCTTCCGGCCTTTGGCTTGGGGCCGGAAGGTAACTCCCGTCAGTAACTTGATCATGCGCTTCGCATTGACTACCGTGAAGGTCCAGAAAGCCTGTAGCCGGTAGCGGGCCAAGCCCAGGTAACGACATCGCTCAAAGCCATGGCCTTGCTTGGCGATGCCGTAGGGCTGCTCTACGCGATAACGCTGTTTCACCCGAAACTGGTAAGTCGGATCGGCCACTAAGTCCAGCCATCGCCCCTTGTTGGCATCTTTCTTTGCAGTGCGTTGCCTCGTCAGGGTAATGGCCGTGTCCAGACCTTCCTGCGCTAGTCGTTCGTGGATGTCCGTGTCATCGTAGGCTTTGTCACCGCCATAGGCATGCACCGGCAGCCCCAAGGCCCGATCATGAGCGCGCAAGGCGGGGAAAGCCTCGTTGTCCGCTGTATTCCCCAGCGCCGCCACTAGACTGGTCACTAGCCCGGTAGCCGCATTCACCGCTGTGTGCGTCTTGTAGCCACGATAGCGCATCTCTTGCGTAGTGCGCTGCCCGTCCGCCTGTACCATCTGACGTTTGCCCTTGTTCACCACACGCGCCTCCGGATCCCGCGAACTGCCACCCCTGTCCTGGCGATCACGATCTTTCTGGTTGTTCACGTTTGCCTCGGTATGCACGCTGTCCAGTACCTGCAACTCACCGAACTGCAGACCATACTCCAAGCACTGCCGTAGCATGTCATCGAATACCTTCTGCAGTAGTCTCCAGTTATCACCACGCAGTACCCGTCTCTTGAATGCCGTCAGCGTGGAGTGGTCCGGCGCCGGTTCGTCAACGGCTAGCCCCAGAAACCACTTGACCATCAGGTGCTCATCGGCCAACTGCTCCATAGCTCTCTCGGAGACATTGTAGAGGTAGGACAGAAACAGCATCTTGTAGATCAGAACCGGATTATACGGCGGACGGCCTATGCGCCCATGACCTTGGTACATCTGAATCATCTCATCCGACTTGCTGTCCCAATCAAAGAGCCGATTCAGTACTACCAGAAAGTGATTCGGGTGGCGCTGCACCAGCCGCTGATAAGCCCACTCGCCGAGAAAAGAGTCACGACCCGTGTTATGGTAGCGAGGTGAAGGTGACATCGACAGCTCCTTAGTGGTCTCCCCGAGCAACGACCCAATTGCCCCAAACATACTCGCATCGCCGTCCAGCGCAACCGCAAGCGCTGTTTTTACACACCCTCC
>JAAYCK010000148.1 GCA_012729835.1 Syntrophomonadaceae bacterium | reverse complement strand
TCTATAGCTTCCATGGCCTGTGGCGTAATTACCTTGAGAAAGGTCTTCCCATCGCGGAAGTCATCAACCTTGAGGTACAATTGCTGGCCAGGCTTAACCGGCACCTCGGTCAAGGCTTCTATGGTCTGCCCTTTGATGGTTATCATCACGATCCCGTCAGAGCGCACTTCCTGCACCACACCCTTAAGGACCTCACCCTGGGAAAAGTTGACACCCTGGTTATTAGGAGTACTTATATTAAGCATGGTCCTGGTCAAAGAGACCTGGTTGGTATCCATAATTCCCTCCTTCACGAATGGCTCTAACCGGGGCATAGCTTTCTCGGTGAATGGGACAAATCCCTTGGCGCATCAATGCTTCCAGATGTTCCCTAGTCCCATATCCCTTGTGCCTAGCAAAACCGTAACCGGGATAGAGCAGATCAAAGGCCTCCATGGAGCGATCCCGTTCCACTTTGGCCAGGATAGAGGCACAGGCAATCGATACACTATTGCTGTCCCCCTTAACGATAGATATCTGTTTGATATTTATATCGTGAAGTTTGACTGCATCAATCAGTAGAAAATCGGGAGCAGGTGTAAGATGCTCCACTGCAGACCGCATGGCCTCGCGCGTGGCATTCAATATGTTGATCTGATCCAGATATGGTGGGAAAATTGCAGCCAGAGACCATGCTATCGATGACTCCTTGATAGCATCGGCCAGTTCATGGCGAATTTTATATGTAAGCTTTTTTGAATCATTTACCTCGGGCAAGAAGAAATCGGGAGGCAGGATTACCGCCGCGGCAACTACCGGCCCGGCCAGCGGTCCGCGGCCAACCTCATCGATTCCGGCTATCAGTTCATAGCCCTGGGCATAGGCTTCGTATTCATATGCCTTTAGTTTTTCGATGCGGTCTCTTTCTTCATTGAGATAGTCCGGCCCCTTTTTTATCAAATCCCGTTACCTCCCCCGGGTGCGGTACAAATGTTGGGCCAGCATCTCTCCTTGGTCCAGTGCCTGCTTGATCCCGCTCACCTGATAGGCATCACCGATCAGGAAGGTCGATACATGGTGCTGCCCTAGCTGGAAGAATAAATCATTGTGGGGAGTAAAGCCGGCAGCTCCGATTACCGTATCGATTTCCAGTGAAACAATCTGGCCATGTTCGATTTTTATTGATGCCTGTCCCGGGTGTACCTCCAGCACCCGGGCTGACAGTAAACGCTTTACCTTGCCTTCTTCAAGACGATTCATCAGGGCCCGCCGGTTTTTCTTTTCCATAGTGGCCGCCAAAAAGCGGTCCATTTCCACGATGGTGCTCTCATTATCGTCTCCTATAAGGTAATCAGCTACCTCACAACCACTTCTGCCGCCGCCGATTACCAGTATCCTTTTCCCTTTCAGTATGACCTCCTGCTGTAAAACCTGCTCCACGCTGCAGCAGAAACCTGGATCCCAACCATCTATTTGGGGAATGCGTGGCTTCGAACCGGTGGCTACAATAATATGATCAGGCCGGTTATCACTCAGGGTGCTGATCGCATACGGCGTATTCAGATGGATATTTATCTCGCTGCTCTCTACCTGCCGGATCAGATACTGACTCAATTTGTTTATGTCTTCTTTATGTGGAGGCCGGCTGGCTAAATTCAAAAGCCCTCCTAAATGCTCCTGGCGTTCATATAATGAAACTGCAAACCCTAGTTTATCGAGAGAGATGGCCGCTTGCATCCCAGCCGGGCCTCCTCCTATGACATCGACCCGTTCTTTCCTGACCGACCTGTTTGCTCCGGATAGTTTGCGCCCCTCATTACCCAGCCAGGGATTGACTGTACAGTTAACGGCTAAACCCTTTGAATTACTCGAGAAACAATTATTGCAGCTAATACACGGTCTAATATCCTGAATCCTACCCTCCCGGGCCTTTACGGGCCACAACGGGTCAGCCAGCAGGCTTCTGCCCAGGAAAACAAAGTCAGCTTGGCCCTTGGCGATTACCTCTTCTGCCGCTTGAGGATTTCTGATCATCCCGCCGCCCACCACCGGAACGTTTACTGCATTCTTCACCTGTTCGGACAGATATATCCGCCAGCCTTCCGGATAGGATGATGGTTCGATGCTGGTTAACCCGGATTCATAGGTTCCTACACTACAATGTATCAAGTCCACTCCTGCTTCCTCCATCTGCTGACAGATGATTAGGCTCTCCTCGGGGACCAGACCGCCGTCCACAAAATCGTCAATATTAATCCGGACCGACAACAACAGCCCCGGAGAATTAGACTTGATGCCTTTAACAATATCCAGCAACAACCGCATGCGATTGTCTAAACTGCCGCCGTAGCGGTCGTTGCGGTTATTGCTGTGCGGCGAGAGAAACTGGTTGATCAAATAACCATGCGCGGCATGCAGCTCTACACCATCAAACCCGGCCATAGCTGCATAGCCCGCCCCCCTGACAAAGCGCTCGCTAATGTCCTCAATCTCGGTGACTGTTAGCTCACGGGGAACCTCACGGGTGACCGGACAGGCAAGGGCAGATGGTGCAACCGGCTGCACACCGGTAATAAATTGCGAGGTCTGCCTGCCGGCATGAAAAATCTGGAGAAATGAACGGGCGCCATACTTAGATATTGAGCGGGAAAGGTTTTCCAGACTGGTAATATGGCGGGGATGATCCAGTCTCAATTGATGAAAGGTCTCCAGTCCAGCAGGAAGATCGATACAAGCTGCTTCAACTATAACAGTTCCAACTCCGCCCAGGGCCCTTTCCATATAATAATCGATAAGGCTAGAACTGACTTCACCATCCAGACCCGCGAAACCAGTTAGCATAGGAGCCATTACCAGGCGGTTCTTGACCAGTTTGCCCCCAATTCGAGTTGGAGAAAACAAATGCGAATAAGCTACCACTACAACCACCTCTTTTTAATTATTACTAATTCAACTCTCGGAATTGACTAATGATGCGACATCAGGAATAAGCCAAATTTTAAATTTTTAGTTTTAAATTATTAATTAATGTGGAAACGCTTCGCATTTCTTATTAATAATTGCACCCGGAGGGTGCACACCTTAATTAAAAATTAAGAATTCATAATTCACAATTATTGTGCATCTTATATCAAATGCGAAAGTTGCGTTCCTAAAAAAATGTTTGTCTTAGCACCAACAGGTTTTGCTCACTGATAAGGTATAAAAGAAGAGAAACCATTATGGTTTCTCTTTTATTTTACCTCTAATTCAATTATTCGTCGCTGGCTAACGATTACCTTTTATTCATCCCAAATTGCTGCCGGTATCCATTAATGTATAGGGGGATTGCATACAAAGGGCCTCATGCAACACCTTGTTTAATTTGGATATCTCATAGGGCTTGGGTATGACTCCGCAGAAGCCATATTCTAAGTAATTCGCCATTACCGGGTCACTGGAATACCCGCTGGATACTATTGCTTTTACGTTAGGATCAATCTTTAACAGTTCCTGAATCGTCTCACTTCCTCCCATTCCCCCAGGAATGGTCAGGTCCATTATTACTGCATCGAATGGTTCAGTACTATGCATTTTGCTGGTATAGTTGTCTATAGCCTCCTGCCCATCACAGGCCAAATGTACCTCATAACCTAATTTTTTAAGCATTCTGCCCAGGATGATCCGAATGTACTCCTCATCATCCATAACCAGGATACGTCCCTGTCCTTGCATGGCTGCAATTTCTTCTGGGTAATCTGTGAGATTCGGCAAATGAATCGATGCCGGCATATATACTTCAAAAGTAGTCCCATGCTCCAGGTTGGGTTTAACTGCAATAGCTCCCCCATGTCTTCGCACAATGGATTCAGCTACGGCCAGTCCCATTCCCTGGCGTGATTCACGGGTAGTGTAATAAGGATTAAATATTTTTGATACCAATGCTT
>JAAYCK010000163.1 GCA_012729835.1 Syntrophomonadaceae bacterium | reverse complement strand
CAGATTATTGGAATACGTGAATTGGCTGACGCATTAGCGAGGGATGCGTACACACATCTGAAAGTGCGTTATGAGAGTGCACTTATTGAGTTGCCGCAAGTCGATGCGGCAAAGCTCTTTGCCGACTATCGAGGAATCATGAGATCTGCGCTGTCGGTCTGCGCACTCGCAGCCAACCTTGGAGATCCAGCCCATTTTCCCTCTGTGAGTCGTGTTGTCTCTATCGTAACTCGAGACCCGGGTCCTGAGACCGGTCGGAAACTGAATGAAGGGCTATGGCAATATCCGGCGGTGCTCCTCATGTATGTCATAGGGTTATCGGCACTGCAGCAGAACCGTCTATTATTGGTGCGAGACACTTTGCTCGGTGTCAAGCACGAACTTTTTAACATCGCCAAACGAGTACCTTTAGTAGACTACATACGGATGGATTCGATCTCGCAATATGCCAAAGGTGTTTACCGCCCGGGTGAAAATCAGACGTATAAAACTCCGCTGTCTGAACATTTGTTCATGGAACTGCATGTGCTTCTTGATTCATACTTCGTGGATGACAAAGAATTCGAGCACATCTTCGACTTGTTCGAATATATCGTAGGCTTGGCCTGCGCATCGATCTACTTGCGTGAAGGAGATGGGATAGGGTGGGTGCCACCAGGGCGCTACATGTGGAAGAATCGATTGGATGAGAAGCGGACTTCATTATTGAAGGCTACAGCATTGGACCTGGGTGTGACAGCACTGATATTTGACGGCCATAGCGAGTGGAGTGATGCGGCAACAGATTACCTGAACAAATGCGCGAATGATTTTAAATGGCGTTGAGGGGGGATAGACCTGTTTATCTGTGCCCAAAATTGTGCCCGCGAGGATCAAAAAAGGACCGATTTGGGCCAACTCCAGCCAACTTTCCGGTAACGGAAGTTTTAGATAACAGTTCGTATTTACTTGTTTTTAAACGATCTTTGGCGGTGAGCGGATTCTGAAATTGTGCCCTTCAAATCCGGAGTGGGGGGCTAGTACCCTCCCAGGTGGGTTCGATTCCCATGCACTTCCGCCAATAATATCAAACCCTTGCGATCAGGCCTCTTTTTGATGGAGGCCTTTTCGTTTGGCGGTGTGCCCAAGATGTAACCATTTTGTAACCGTAAGTAACTTTCTTGCTTGCGGGCGGCCTCTTTCAGGTCGTCCTGGTTGATGATGTTGTACCGGTCGAAAACCGACCGGGTCTTGTGGCCCGAGATCGCCATCGCCACCCGCTCGTGCACGCCGGCCCGGACCATGTTGCGTACCGCCGTCCGTCGAAAATCGTGGAACAGTTTGCCCGCGATCATCCGGCCGCTCTTTTCGTCCCTGACCTGCAGACCCAGCCGCTTGCAGGCCCTCTGCCAAGCGTCCCGATAGTCTCGGATCTGATGCCCCTCGTTGTGGAAAACGTACGGGCAGCCCAGGCGCCGTTTCTTGTGCTGGGCGCTCATCACTGCGGACAGCTCTTCGTTCAGGTACACCGTCCGGGCCTCGTCGTTCTTCGTCTCGCCGGGATCGAGCCGAACGATGCCCGCCGCCAGGTCTACCTTGTCCCAGGTCAGGTTGAGGATCTCGCCCCGCCGCCAGCCCGTGTGGTAGGCGAAGGTAACGACCGGCCTTAGATAGACGGGCAGATCGTCGCGGAGTTTCAGAAAATCCTCGTGCTCGAAGAAACCTTTCCGGGTATTTGATTCCCGCAGCATCGGGATATAGGGCACCTGCCCCACCTTGACGGGCGTGCAACGGGCACCGAGACGGAACATCCGTTTCAGCGCCGCCAACTCCCGGTTGATCGAGGCGTTGGCCATTCCCGCCTGCATCCGGCCCTCGATGTACGTCTTGACCGACGCCGTGTT
>JAAYCK010000020.1 GCA_012729835.1 Syntrophomonadaceae bacterium | reverse complement strand
GGACTTATTATATTATGGATTCAGCCCCCTTTGAAATATACCCGGTATTGAAAAACAATATGACGGTGGGGCAGACCTGGAGCTATGATACTGAGTATGGATCCACCATATATGAGGTAATGGATATGGGTGTGGATCTGGACTTAGGCTTTGCCAAATTCGAAGACTGCCTGTTATTGCGGGAGGATAATCAGGCTGCCGGGCATCAAAGTCTTACCTATTATGCACCGGGACGGGGCAGCGTCTACGTCACAGCTCCTGGCGGCAATTCTGAATACTATAAAATGACTGCTATGACTAAAATAGATGCGGCTGAAGCAGTCCGCACTATCAAAAAATGGTGCCCGAATTATATGGATATCAAAGATGACCGTGCCCAGAGTTATTAGCAGGGGAGAGAAGTGAAACATGACGGCCACAGCAAGTGCGATGGAACTTTGGAGGCGATTAGCCCTGGTTTTAGGTATTCTGGTCGGGATGGCCCTGTTTTTCTATGTGGTACCGGCTGTGATCAGTGCAACAGCTGTAGATTGGGAACAGGAGCAGGCCGGTGAATTGGGATCTGTCAGTGGTCTGGCCACCCAAGAGGAGAAACGACTCTCTGCCTTGCCACTGGAAGAGTATATCCAGGCCAAGACCGGTGGAAAAGTGGTGGCCGTAGATAGCGATCAGTGGTCTGATTTTTTCAACCAGGTACAGTTGGCCAGCGACGGGGACTATGGCCTCTCCCGCTATGGTGATCGGGTCAGTGAAGAAGACAAGGATGACTTCTGGAAGCCAACCAGGCCGGTAGAGGTTTTCTTTAAACCGGATGAATTACCCTATGCCCAATGGGGGCTGCAGGAAGGTGACGGCCAAACAGCCTATATCAGTACCAATAACGGCAATGCTACTAGTTATCTGCGCTTAGAATACTATGATTACCAGACCAGTGTGGGAGCTATGTCCAGCCCGTACCGTACTGCTCCGGGGTGGCTTTACCATCCTTATCGTAGCGTTGGCATCATACTCATGGTATTAGGTTTGCTGCTTTATATATTGCTGCCCCGCCGGAAAAAACAAGCTGATGACATCGTCTATTCGGCTGGCAGTATGGTAGCAGGAGACCTGGTCGGGGTGATACTCCTTACGCCTTTTTACGGACTGCCTTTTTTAATCAACGGCGGAACAGTCCAGGCTGTCACGGGTCTGTGGCCGATAACCCTCTTTATGTGGCTTATGTCTTGCCTTGCTATCTACCTATTCTACAGCAATGCCTGGAATGCTTCCTACCGTATCGAGCTTACACCGCAAGCCCTGTACCTGGTTACTTTTAAGGGTGTAAGAGAAATATGCTTTGACCAGATGATTGGTGTTGATCTGGTGGTCTTAAGAAACCCGGGATGGTTTCGGAAACTTTTACTGGCCCTGGCCTTTCTATCCGTAATCAGCGGACGCGCATCTTCGACCCAGCCTGCAGGCTCCGCTTTACTGGCAGATAGCGCTTCCTATGGAGGGTTAAGGATTACCGGGCGCAGCGGTAGCAAACCAATCTATATCTGGTTTTCGAATCAAATGGGCGGCGTGATCATCAACAATTTTGACCGGGTGCCGGAAGCCATTGAGGCGGCCGG
>JAAYCK010000164.1 GCA_012729835.1 Syntrophomonadaceae bacterium | reverse complement strand
GACTACGGCGAGGAAATCGCCGCCGAAATCCTGAAGCATCCCCCGCGCTACGACCTGAAGCCGACAACGGCGGAATGGCAGCACTTGAGCACGCTGGGCAAGAACCGCGCGGCGTTGCCGGGCCAGGCCGAAGCCGGTCTGTTGCCGGTGCAGAAGCACGTGACGATTGCACTGACGCGTACCCTCAAGGCCCAACGGCATACCCTGATCCAGGGCGAGATGGGGACCGGCGTGCGTCCTGTAAGCTGTTGATATGAGAGCCAGCCACGGGCTGTAACCGTGGCCGGTCTGGAAACAGACCGTATAGAACCTACCTCAAAGTTCTAGCGACCAAACGGGCAGGCAGGGGAACAAGAGCACGAACCTGTCTGAAGCCCCGTGGGAACGGTAGGCAATACCTGGGATACCCTGATTCCCGGTGAGGCCGCTTAGTCGCGCTTGGATATGGCTAGGATGACGAACCATCGTTGAGGCATCGTTACCATTAACCGGACTGGAAATGTCAGGGATGGTCCGGGATACGAGGTTAATTCGCTTTTGCACCGACTGAAAGCGTAACTTACTTGTGGTGCGCCGCATACTGCAAGTATGGCCTGACTGTACAGAGGTACAACGGTCAGGATAGAACCTCCGGTGTATAGATGGAGCCTAAGTCCAAGGAGAGACATATCGACGGAACAGGAGAACCCGCATCACTGGCCCTGAAGCAATTCAGGGATGGGATAGCTGCATCTGATGTGGTGATGCGGGGGCGGAGGACTCCGTAGTAGTCAATAGCGGTGGGGAAAGCCCACCTCACGGCGAAGGGAGTCCAGCGAGATGGGAGCATCAGGTAAGCCTGCACGAGAGCCGAATTTACAAAAGGAGGCAGTCTATGACGGATACAAACGTAGATTGTAAAGTGCAGAGAACCCAAACGATGCTCTATGCAAAAGCCAGTCTTGAGCCGGAAACCCGGTTCAAGCGGCTGTACAAGTACCTGACCCGAACCGAATGGGTGGAGGCAGCCGTAGACAGAATACTCCGCAATCGTGGTAGCCGTACCGCAGGCATTGACGGTCAGACGCGCCAGCACTACTTGGGCGAGGAGAGGCGTGAGGAACTGGTCACAGAGATTGTGACCGAACTCCAAGCGCAGACCTATCAACCCCAACCGGTGCGGCGGGTCTACATCCAGAAGGCCAACGGGAAGCAACGGCCCTTGGGGATTCCCACCATCAAAGACCGTGTGGTACAACAAATGGTGCGGATGCTCCTTGAGCCGATCTACGAAGCGACGTTCCTGCCGTGCTCGTATGGGTTTCGGCCCAATCGTTGCACGTGGGACGCGCTGGCGGAGACGTATCACTATCTGTCGCCGTTCTGCCAATACTACACCGTCATCGAGGGTGACATACAAGACTGCTTTGGAAGTATCCACCACGGAACGTTGATGCAACAATTGCGTCGGCGCATTCTCGACGACCGCGTCCTATCGCTGCTCTGGCAGATGATACGCGCGGGCGTCCTGGATGGCCTGCAATATGCAGAAACGTCAGTGGGAACACCCCAAGGTGGGATTGTGTCACCACTTCTGGCCAATGTCTATCTTCATCGACTTGACGAATGGTTTT
>JAAYCK010000147.1 GCA_012729835.1 Syntrophomonadaceae bacterium | reverse complement strand
TAAGTAAAGGAGAGGGATGCATGGATAGAGGGGCTCATTCTTTTTCTGTTAAAAATGAAAGCGGGTTTACGCTGGTTGAGATATTGGTGTCTCTGGTTATACTCCTGATCCTGGTCGTGGCTTTTGTTCCGATGTTTACTTTTGTAGCACAAGCAGTAAGCAATAACCAGGGTAAGGATACCGCTACTGCCCTTGCCAATAAACAAATAGAATACCTGCGCACGTTACCGTTTATTGTCTTAGATCCAGTTACCGGTGAAATTGATACAACCAAAGCACAACTGGGTATTGTAGATGGTAATCCCCCAGGCAGTGTTCCCGCCCAGCAAGTAAAAACTATTAATGGCAAAGAATACACCATAAAAACAAATATTTCTTGGGATGAGTCTGTAACTTATAAAAATGTATCTGTAACTGTGGAGTACGCCGGTGCATTTAATAAATTGAAGCAAGTGGTGGCTACTTTTCATACCGCAGCAGCAGAAGAAGGAACATTAGGCCTACCTAATTCCGGTCACATCTTGGTTAAAATACTGGATAATACCGGCAGCCAGCTATCATCTGCTTCGATTCCGGTGAAAATTGAGGCTCAGGACGGCAGTGCGTTAACCCAGCAAAATAATACCGAAAATGGAGAAACAATTTTTGGTGTGCTTGAGGAAGGGTATTATATGGTTTCTGCACAAATACCTGATGATATGACTTATTCTCCTGAGCAGACAATTGTAGAAGGTTGGCTGGTACTTGACAATGTTGAGGTTGATGACGGACTGATTAATGAGGTGGAGTTCTATATTGACTATGGAGCAAAAATAAACCTGTCCTTGGAGGATAATGCTGGCAATTCCATAGTTGGTAATGGAATCCTTGAATTACAATGGTCTAATGGTACAAATTCTTCGAATTTGTCCCCAATTGCTTTCACTGCAAATGATTTTGTTAATAATTATATCCCCGCTGCGAAAATTGGTAATCTTTGGCCAGGCGGCAGTTATTCTCTCAAGTTGACTGATGTATTAGATAGTTCTACCTTGAAAGCTTATACAGAATATGATATGTCCGTTGATGGTACGCCTCGTCCTCAAAACAATAGTTCTGAATGGGACGGAACCTTGCAGGCAAATGATACAACTAACCTGACTGTTAAGCATTTCACCCAGACAAACTCCTTGTTGAAAGTCCATTTATATACTGGTACGGGCATGCTGGAAACCGAGTTTGTTCCTGATGATCCTTCGATCCCGGACGGTTCCGGAGTATACCGAGTGACCCGTTGGAAGGATCAAAGCGGAAATAATTATGACGCCGTTGCTGCTCTTTCACAAGCACCTGAATTAAAAGAAACTGCGATTAACGATTTGCCGGTGGTGCATTTTACCGGAAGCAAAAGCCAGATAATCACTATAGACAGCAGATCTGTTTCCACCGATAACTTTACCATCTTTGTGGTAGCCAAACCTGAAGAAACTCATCAGATCGATACGGAAAGTACTACCAGTATAGAGGGAGTGTGGGATCAAAAATATCTTTTCTGGCCTGAATGGGGAGGTTACAGCAACGCTGGGCAAGGCTTGTCGCTGGGAACAAATGGGATATCAAACTACGAACATGCAAATGGTTATATGCCCCCAACAGCAGTTTATTCAGGTGATATGAGCAGTTTCAATGCCATTGCAGTGAATTATGATGAAAAAACGCCCTTTATCTATATAAACGGAGAAATGAGAAAAGCTGGCATTGAATCACCTCGAGTTCATGTATCTACTCCTCAAAAGGTTGGCGGAGATGGGTATGGATACTTCACAGGTGATGTAGCAGCCATTCTCATCTATAGTTCTTCCTTAAGCGAAGCAAATATGGAACTGGTTAGCAATTATCTGATGTCCCAATATAACTTGCCATAGCGAGAAAGGATGGTATCAATGGAGCCAAATTATAAGCATCACTTTAGAAATCAAAAAGGGTTCACACTGGTGGAACTGATGCTGGTGCTAGCCCTTATTGGTATTGCAATGGCCGCGGCCTATCAATTTTTATTCTTTACCCAGACTAGTTATGCCAGAGCTGATGCACGTAGTGCTGTTATACAGGAGGTCGACTTGTTTTTTCTCCAGTTAGAGAAAGATATCCGCTCTGCTTCTGAGCCTAACAGTTCCTCAAAATCGATTAATATAACAGATTCAGGTATGAGAATAAATATCTATTGTAAAAAAGATGTTCCTTCTGATGATGATCCTGATGTTACAGTCAGTAAATACTTTCTTACTTCCTACCGCCTTAATGAAACAGAAATACAAAGAGGTTTTGTGTCGTCTGAAAATCAAAGCAGCAGTCTGAATCCACAGTATGGAGGAATTCCAGATACCGGAGAAGGTGCCTGGGAAACAGTCGTATCCAATATTTTGCCGGGAAGTGCGGCCATCTTCAGTGACAGCCGTAATGATTCCGTCAGCAGCCGGCGCCTGATCGATGTTGATATATATGCAACACATCCCGATTTGGATAATAGTGTACATATGCAAACCGCCCTTATGAGCAGAACCGGTAAATCAACTGCTTCGATTATTGCCTCCAATGCAAGCAGCGCCTATGAGCCGGTTACAAGCATTAAGTTTTTTGATTCTGCAGGCAATGAGATTACCGAGTATACTGTACCTTCGGCTGGAAAGTCCGACTTGCAAATATCTGCCCGGGTCTACCCAACAAATGCAACCAATAAAAATCTTCTCTGGAAACAAAGGATGGACAGCTTGCTCTGGTTAAAATTCCCTTACTATGACTTAATATATGATGACGGAACAGGGGAACTAATAGAGGAATTGGACCTTAATCCCGACCTTTATCGTGATCGGGGAACAACTCGATCTGGGCAAAATGCTATAATCAATACTTTAGAATACAAGCGGTATAACCCACTTCGTTTGTTTTACGGCAACCCACGAAATGGTGTTATTGAAGTAGTCTCTCCGGATAATGTTACAGCAAGTTTGACTCTGAAACAAAGCTGTCATTAGGAGGGCACATTCAGCATGGGGGAGAGGGATTTGATGAAAAGATTCAACAATCAGCAGGGATTAGCACTTACGCTTGTATTGGCGCTGATGGTAATAGCAACCATACTCGGGTTTGCGGTCATGAATGTTGTCGACGCTCAGACCCTCATGGTCAGCCGTCATCAGCAAAGGGAACAAGCCTTACATTTCGCTGAAGCAGGGATACATAGCTATATGGCCCAATTGAGTAAGGATAGTAAATATTATAAAACAACAGCCATGCAGAATACAAATACTCCTTTTGAGTCTGCCGGCTATTTTCGCCTAACAGTAGATGCACCTAATAGTTCAAGTCCCTATGTTATAATAAGTTCAACTGGCTGGGCAAATAACAGTGATATAAAGAGAACCGTAGAAGTAAAGCTTCAAAAAAAAGAATTTGTAAGAAACCTGATTACAACAAATGTCGGTGGCGACCGTTTCTGGTATACGAATCGTTTCATAAGAGGAGACGTTATTAATGGCCCCTTGCATATGAATGGAGATTTGGTAGTTGACGGCTATCATGGCGATGGACAGACTGGACCTGTTTTTACAGGACCGGTCACCTATTCGGGTAATTTTATTGAAATAATAGGTGGTGCCAGCGAACTAATTGATGCAATTGATATTTTTGATTGGTTACCAAATACTGATAGCACTGTCGATTTCCAAGCTGGCAACCCAGTAAACGTTGATCGGATGGGCCTTCCTTCCAGCAACGAAAATCTCAAGACCATAGCGAATTATGTTTTTAATGGACGAACTTGTATTCATATTGAAAACTCCAGTGTGAAGGTAAAAGATAAAGAAGGCGCTGAAACAACACTTACAATACCGGAAGACGGCCTTGTCATTTATGTTGAAGGTACAACTGGTAACAATAAATGGAGCAAAGAAATCGCAAATGTTTATATGTCCGGAGTACTGAATGGACGCCTGACCATTGCTGCTGAAAATGATATTTACATTACAGCTAATGATCCAACTATTTGGAATAATCCCGGAACTACTACTGCTGCAGCAGGAGGTATAACCTATGCAGACCTGGGTTCGACTGCTATTACGAGCCAGTCTGATCTTGAAACTGCTTTACTGAATTGCAACGATATGTTAGGGTTGATTGCCAATCGAAACGTTCGTATTTTGCATTATAACTGGCCTAAAGCCGGCGGTTCTTGGTACGGGACCAGGCTTGATGTAGCACCAACTACAATCAATATCCATGCATCAATATTTGCTGTTACCGGTTCCTTTGAATATGAAGAACATACATCCGGATCCACAAAAGGCAATGTAAATTTGATTGGGTCAATAACACAGTATAAAACGGGTCCGCTAGCTGGATTCGCTGTTAATTTAATGGATCTTCCAGCGCCATACGATATTTTGAATGAACGTAGCTCTGGCTATGGTAAGAATTATTGGCATGACCCGCGTTTAATGTACGAATTGCCGCCTAATTTTCTTGAGCCTACCAATTCCGGCTGGGAAATAATTGAATGGCGGGAAAAAAGCAATCCTTCCACATTATCCTGGTTCAGGGAATCGGTACCTGCAGCGGGGATCATCATTCTTAATATAAAATAGAAGTTTCCATTTTTTATGTTATAATGCTATTAATAGATGTTTTGCCAAATGAATAATAATTACGGGGGGATTTTAAACTGTGCAATTAGACCAAATTCTAAAAACCGCGGTCAAAAAAGGAGCTTCAGATGTACATCTGTCTGCGCTCACGCCACCGATCATCCGTGTCAATACCCGGCTGATCAAGTTGAATGAAGAGGCCATGCACAAAGAGGAACTGGAACAGATGGCCTTATATATCT
>JAAYCK010000146.1 GCA_012729835.1 Syntrophomonadaceae bacterium | reverse complement strand
GAGCGTGGAAGTGTCGAAGTGCTACGATATTGTCACCCCCCTAATTGTTCAGCGAAAATGTCACTATGGAGAAAGTGACATTGAACCAGAAGGAACAGAACCGGCTAAAGGTACTAAACGAAGTGAATTTAAAGCAGATGACAATTGGTCAAGCCGCCACCTTGATGCAAGTATCCTTGCGGCATGCTAAACGATTATTGGCGGGGTATCGGAAAGAAGGAGCCAGTGCCCTGGCCCATGGTAATCGTGGGAAGTTACCTTATAATGTCCTGGATATGACGATCCGCCAACAAGTAGTGGATCTGGCCAAGACCAAATACAGGGGATTCAATCAACAGCACTTTAGCGAAAAGCTGAGGGAAAGAGAAGGAGTGCCCTTATCTCGCTCAACCGTGCGAAGAATCCTGCTTACCGAGGGTATTGCCAGTCCCCGCAGGAGGAAAGCTCCTAAACATCGTAGTCGGCGAGACCGTTATGCCCAGGCTGGTATGCTATTACAGACGGATGGCAGCCCCCATGATTGGCTGGAAGGTCGAGGTCCCAAAATGTGTTTAATAGGAGCTATCGATGATGCGACCAGTGAGGTAGTCTATGCCCATTTCCAATCAGTTGAGACAACGGCGGGTTACATCCGGATGTTACGAGCGATCACCTCTAGCCATGGCATTCCTCTAGCCCTTTACCATGACCGCCACAGTATCTTTAAGGTAACCGACCATCAAATTACCCTGGATGAACAATTAGCTGGCAAAAGCCCCCAAACTCAGTTGGGACGAATCTTGGAGGAACTGGGCATCAATTCCATATCGGCTAACTCACCCCAGGCTAAAGGACGGGTGGAGCGTTTATGGGGAACCTTCCAGGACCGGCTGGTCAGTGAGTTAAGGCAGGTTGGAGCCAGTAATGAAAGCGAAGCTAACCAGACCTTGAAAGAATTCTTAGCCGACTATAATCAACGGTTTATGGTCCAGGCTAAAGAGGCTGGATCAGCTTATCGGCAACCCCAACCTGATTTTAAAGCCGATCAAGTCTTTTGTTACAAATACACTCGTCTGGTTGGAATTGATAATGTGGTTCAGTTTGAGCAGAAAAGAATTCAAATTCTGCCCTCTGCCTATAGACAGAGTTACGCTCATTGCCGGGTGGAGATTCAGGTTGGGTTGGATAATACTCTGGCAATTTGCTATCAAGGCCAAATCCTAAAAAGCAGACCTGCCCCGCTTGAAGCTCCAGCTTTAAGAAAACAGAACTTAATCCCAATTGCGCAAAATAAGAAAAACCCATTAAATGCAACCCCGGCTTTTCATCCCTGGCGCCAGTGGGTTCATCGTTAATTATTTAAGCAGGAGTGACAAAATCGCTGAACATTTAGGAGTGACAGATTCGCTGGACATCAACACTCTCTCTACCTCGCCATGGCGAGGTATACCCTATGACTGCTTGCTATTCTGCTGCGCTATAGCGCAACTCCTGAAACTCATCCGGAGCAATAGCCCATGCCGTCTGCAAATGTTACCATCAAGAGTGAAAGCCGGAGCGTAAATGATCAGGATTTTGTGAGGACCCGGGGTATTTGCCTGGAAAAAGATGAATTCCTTTATTAAAGCTATCAGATTGTTCCGGATTGCAGAGGCCCTGGCATATGACAGGGGAAAGACCATATGGTAAACTTAAGGCGATATGGAACCGCAAATCTTCATAATTTACGCGGTATGGTTAATCTTAATGAGCATCGTCACCTTTATTTTATACGGGTTTGACAAAGCCCGGGCCAGGAATAGGGGCTGGCGTGTACCGGAAGCTGTCCTGCACTGGCTGGCTTTAGCGGGAGGGTTTCCCGGCGGCTGGGCCGGGCGCGAGGTTTTCCGGCACAAGACCCAGAAGGGTTTTTTTACGTTTGTTCTGCTGGTCAGCACCCTGATTCATCTGGGGGTAGGATACTGGCTGATCAGAGGTTGAGAACGCTTCATTTTGGCCGGCGGGTGTATCGATAACGCGTTCATTGAGAACGGCTTACCGTGCCCAGGGTAGACTGTCTCAGGTCCCATACTTACTATCTTGCGGACGCTGTTATCGGCGGTTTCCGGATCATCAATAACGGTGTTCAGCCTGGGTCTTTTACCATTGACCAGCAGGTCGCCGCAAAAGAACTCTTCGCCGTTAGCTATGATGCCGATCGATCCCCTGGAGTGGCCTGGAAGATGCAGTACTTTAGCCGGGAGTCCGTATTCAGTAAGATCGCTGCCTTCATCGACAAACAGATCGGCCTTGAACCGGACTGACTTGCTGAACCTAAAGAGGAAGCGGGCGAGAAAACCGGCAGCGACATTGTGTTTTTTTCTGCTATAAAATATGTCTCCATGTTCGACCATGCCGGAATCTTCATGATGAATGGCTATGACGGCCTTATACTTCTTGCGGAGAAAAGCAGCATTCCCGGCATGGTCAAAATCGCCATGAGTCAAGAGTACCAGTTTCAGGTCGCCGGGCAGACAACCTGCTCTCTCAAGTTCTTCGACCAGCCGGTCCCGCGCATTGGAGCAACCAGTGTCGATCAACACATAACCGGTATGTGTTTTTATAAGGTAGCAATTGACACTGCCTAATTTAAAGGGGAGAGACAGATTAATAATCTTGATAGTCGTCTGCATTTTGGCCAATATAGATAAATTATACAGGATTCGGTGCTTGCTTTCAGGGTTATTTCCGGTGTCGGCCTGGAACTCAGCGAGGCAACCGGGAGGGATTCGAATTTTGTATTTGGCGGTCAGCATACCTGAATTGACATAATGAGATTCCTGTTTGCGAAGAGGTTACCGCTTTCTTCATGAATTATTATCTTCTATGAGATACTGTGCACTTCAGTGAAGGATTTTGGTATGATAATACCCCCGAACCCCGATTTTTACCTGTATGATTATAAAAGAATTGAAAGGACCGGCTCCAGGAAAATAAACGACAGTGATAGCCTGTATAATATATTCTAGAGGCTCGTTTTCACGGTCTGTCTTTTTTGTTCTTGTTGCTTATCCCCCATTGGTAAATCCTGTCTAAAGATAGCCGAGGAATAGAAAAGATACCTCTTAACAACAGTCATGTTACCCGGAGGAGGAACTGATGATTTTTGAACGCATAAAATCAGAAGGACTGGCGCATAACTCTTACTTTATCGGCTCCGGAAGTAAGGCGGCGGTTATCGACCCGCGGCGTGATTCCCAGGTCTATCTCGATCTGGCGCTGAAGCATGGGATGAAAATAAAATACATCCTGGAAACTCATCGGAATGAAGACTATATTATCGGCTCCAT
>JAAYCK010000145.1 GCA_012729835.1 Syntrophomonadaceae bacterium | reverse complement strand
AGAATATCCAATTTCCAACTAAGCGTTTTAATAATAGGGTTTGTTTTCGGTTCTTCCGTCATTATTTCTCCTGGGGGTAAAGGTGCCGGGCACGATGCCTGGATTGCATGTGCTATAGGATTGATGGAAGGTTTGCTTATAGCCTGGATATTCACGGCCCTGACCAAACAATTTAAAGATAAGACGATTATGGAAATAAATTCGCTGGTCTACGGAAAGATTTTGGGCAAGGGCATATCCCTGCTATTTATCTGGTATCTTTTTCACCTGAGTGCATTGGTTTTAACCAATTATACGCATTTTTTCAAATTGCAAATATATCCCGCTACTCCGAATACCGTTACGCTTCTTTTACTTATACTGGTGTGTGCCTCGACCGTAGGCAGGGGCATCGAAGTATTAGCCAGATTAAGCATAATTTTAGTACCTATTATAATTTTGGTGGTATTTTCAGATACGTTGTTGCTAATTCCGCATATTGACTTCAATAACTTGATGCCTGTTTTGGATGTGCCCAGCGGAAAATTATTATTGGCTAGTCATGGGGCAGCCAGCTTTCCCTTTGCGGAAACAGTGGCATTTTTAATGGTATTGGCTTTTGTTGATAAACCAGAAAAAGCCCCTTCTGCTGTTTTCGGGGGCTTACTAATAGTTGGATTTATGCTGATTATGGCAGTAGCCCGCAATGCTGCAGTGTTGGGACCAATGGCCGAAATTACCATTTATCCAACCTACCTCGCAGCGCAGGTCATCGACATTGGTGATATCCTTACCCGATTGCAGGTTCTGGTTGCCATTTCCTTAATCACCATGGGCTTTATTAAAATAACGGTCCTGTTATATGGAACGGTTTTGGGCCTGGCTCAGGTTTTTAATTTACACAGCTATCGCCCGATAATTCTTCCGGTAGGGATCCTCATGGTAATTTTTGCGCTGACTAATGTAGGAAATACTCAGGAGATGGTTGACTTTGCCGAGCAGGGCTATCCTTTCTATGCAATTCCTTTTCAAATAGGAATTCCGCTTATTACCTTAGTCGTAGCCAAACTGCGCAAGCTGCCTCAAACAGGGGGTGACCAGGTATGATTGCTCTATTGCTTATTGGGTTTGGAATGGTGGCCTTAATACAAATTCCTGGTCTGGTTCGCAAACAATGGTGGCGGGAATTAAGCTTCTTTATGGTTTTATGGTTCATGGGTCTTATTTTGAGTGTGATGGTTTCCATAGGGATCACACTGCCTCCCATATCATCGATCATTAATAAATCGCTTACCGGAATATTAGGATTGTGAGGACATTTAACAGGAAGTCCTAAGAGCTGCCGCTTCTATATTCTGGATTTGGCGAAGCCTGCTCCGCCACCACCTGCCAAACATTGTTTCGCACAGGATTCTTGACTTGGCATCGAGTACGAGCACGGCAGCTATAAATGAATTTGAAGATTGACTATTTTATACTCCTGCAACATAATAGCTGCAAGGCCTACAGATTGTCAGATTAAGGAATAAAGATCATTATTAAAATCACTCTATAAAAACATTTAGGTTTAATCAGATGGAGTCACTTGACTCCGATATTTTTGGGTATTTATGTAGCACGCTACGGAGTTTATATCGGGAGAGGTTATTTTGAAATCAAACACTGAAGTGATCGAATCAATGCCAGAGCCAGTATCTGCTGCTCCACTCGCCGTGTATGACGTAGTAACTGGTAATCGGACGGCAGACATCAGGCAGGTTTATCTTGGAAATAAGGGTCTTATCGCTTTTATTGGCTTAATGAATATGTT
The DNA here is from genome assembly GCA_012729835.1 of Syntrophomonadaceae bacterium. Lineage (GTDB taxonomy): Bacteria > Bacillota > Syntrophomonadia > Syntrophomonadales > Syntrophomonadaceae > Syntrophomonas_A. The sequence continues at coordinate 17,687 of JAAYCK010000145.1, read as the reverse complement.
TATACCGCTTTCTACAGATTTGTATTTGCCTGCATTACCCAATATGAGTACATATTTTGGAAGCAGTTCAGCCATAACCAATTTGACTTTGAGTGTGTTTTTTATTATGTATGCCGTTGGAATGCTGTTCTGGGGTCCCTTGAGTGACAAGTATGGGCGCAAGCCGGTCCTGTTGGCGGGAAGCATGGTATATATGATAAGTAGTATCGCTTGTGCGCTTTGTTATAATATATGGTTTCTGATTTTAGCCAGAGCCTTTCAGGGGATCGGCGCGGGCGGTATTACTTCGGTTTCGATGGCCATCATTAAGGACTCATTCTCGGGCAAAAGAAGAGAATCAATCTTAGCTATTTGCCAGTCCATTTCCGGACTTGCACCCATGCTGGCTCCGGTAGTCGGTGCCTTGATTTTACGCCTTACTAATTGGAGAGGCGCCTTCTGGATGCTGGCGGCCATAAGCATAATAAATCTAATATTATCCGTATTATATCAGGAGACATTAAAAGATGAAGAAAGGTATGAAGGTACCTTGACAGGTTCCATCGGTAGGCTGGTTATTGTAGCAAGAAATAAAGGCTTTTTTATACCGGCAGTCATATTTTCTTTAGGCGCCTTACCGTTTATGGGATACATAGCAGTTTCATCCTATATTTATGAGGATTACTTTGGTCTGAGTGCTCAGGTCTACAGTTATTTCTTTGCGGCCAATGCTTTGATTTCTCTTTGCGGTCCCTTCATATATATCCGGTTTTTAAACGGTATGGATAAAAAGGTATTCACACTGCTGTTTTTAGGCATATCAACCTTGAGCGGGGTATTGGTGATGACGGTCGGAACCCTGGCTCCGATATTGTTTTTGCTGTCCTTTGTTTTGCTGTCTTTATCAAACTATATCATCAGGCCGTTCAGCACCAACCTTATGCTGGAGCAGCAAAAAAGCGACACTGGATCAGCTGCTTCACTGATAAATACTGTGTTCACCGTGCTGGGAGCCATCGGTATGTCCATAGCTTCTGTGCCCTGGGGAAATATTATAGTAGGTCTGGGTGCACTGATTACCATTTTTTCTGCACTTTCATTGGTCAGCTGGATCCTATTTTTAAAATCAGATATACCATGCGTAGGAGTAAAAGACCTATAACCTGACTTAATAGTGTTCACTCTTAATAATTACCTTCTCCCCTGGTTTGGCCTTTCTTCCATGCAATAAATAATATAGTAATAGACACGCAAGGATCATAGCAGATATGCTGGTGTACATCCCCCGGTACCCGATAAAAGGAATTAAAAATCCAACCAGTAAAGGGCCAACTCCCATCCCCAGGTCTGCAAACATGAAATAGGTTCCATTTGCCACTCCCAAACGATACTGTGGAGTAATTTTGGCCACAATGGCCATGGTGCTGGACTGTATAGCTCCGACCCCAAGGCCGATCAGAACCGCTGCCAATAAAAGCTCATAACCATGATAGCTATGGCTGAACCAGAGCATCCCTATGGCATATATTAGAATGGCCGGGTACATAATGAAATTTTCGCCCTTCAAGTCAAAAAATCGACCAACGGTGGGCCTCGAAAGCAATACTGCCACGGCATAAATAATAAAAAAGAAGCTGGCAGCATACACAAGATGAATTTCTTGCGAGTATACCGCAAGGAAAGATACAATACTTGAATAACACAGATAAATCAGCAAAACAATAATTGAAATCGGAATAACTCCGAATTCAATTAAGTTGCTGAGTTTGCGCTCCTGCATTTCCCTTGACTGCTCTTCGCTAAGTTCCATTTTACGCAATGATAAAAACGGAGCCATAACTATACATAATAGAGCGGCAATAGCACATGCAGTAAAAATCATGCTGTAACTGCCATGTTGGCTGAGAAACATACCCAAAAAGGGACCGATGGCCGTAGCGAGCGTTTGGCTTAATGAGAAGTAACCAATGCCTTCACCGGTCCTTTCCTGGGGTACGATATCAGCGATGATTGTCGCCGTGGCTGTGGTTGTAATACCAAATGCCGCGCCATTTAAAAAGCGGATAATTAGCAGGAAGATAAGGTTGTTAACCCCGAAATATAACAAGGTCATAGTTAAATTTGCAATTACACCCGCACAAAGAATCTGTTTATAACCAATCCGCGCGATTAGTTTTCCAGTCAATAAGCGCATTATAAGTGCGCCAACTATGAACATACTGACGGTAAGCCCTGCTTCACTGGGGGGAGAGTCAAATTTATTCATGGCATATTTGGAAACAATGATCATTAATAAATAAAAATTTAAGGCGGTTAAAAAATTTATAAAGGTAGTTAATATATATTCTTTAGTCCATAATTTTGGTTTATCCATGTTCTCGCTTCTACTCCCAACCAGCCTGTTATATGCTAATGCTTCCTGCGGTTAATCATTTAATAATAAAGACGGGGATTTGAGAGTGCTGCACAATTTTATGGCTGACACTACCCAGGAATTCCTTTACTCCGGACAGTCCTCTGCTTCCCATAATGATAAGATCGCAGTTATGTTCTTGGGCATGATTCAAAATCACATAGGCGGTAGATTTCCCTTCAAGTAAATAAAATTCCGCTTGATTGGGAAGGGCAGACAGGGTCAATTCTGCTTTCCCCATAGTCTCTTTACCCTTCTGATACAAAGCATTAACAAGTAATTGAATATTATCACTTCCAAGATAATCTATCTCGGGGATGGTTATTACATGTACTACTTGAATTTTTATCGATGGATTCATTTTTGCCAGGCAGGTCGCTTTTTCAAGGGATTTTTGGGATAAGTCTGAGTCATCATAAGCAACTAGAATTTTAGAACACAACATTGATTTTCACCTCATTCCCTAAATAGCCATCAACATGACAGGAGTTTCGAACTTCATATCATTATAGCCGAAATAGGTGACAGAATAATAACCCCGGCTGATCCCCGTTCTCTTTTGTACGTGAGTATGATACAATACACAAGTTGTAGACCAAGTCTAGAGAGAAAGTGGAATCAGTATGATTACGACCAGTGGTATAAGTTTAAGGTATGGGGCGCGACCCCTGTTTGAAGACGTGAATATCAAATTCACCCCGGGCAATTGTTATGGCCTTATCGGTGGCAACGGGTCAGGCAAATCTACCTTCCTGAAAATCCTTTCCGGAGAGATCGAAGCCAATACCGGCGAAGTGATCATCCCATCCACCATGCGGCTTTCGGTTCTCAAGCAGGATCATTTTGAGTTTGATGAGTTTACGGTAATCCAAACCGTATTGAAGGGACATAGTCACCTGTATGCCATCATGGAGGAAAAGGACGAGATCTATGGCAAACCGGATTTTTCTGAGGCTGACGGCCTGCGTGTAGCTGAATTGGAAGGCGAATTTGCCGAGTTGAACGGCTGGGAAGCTGAAGCGGAAGCGGCGACTTTACTCAATGGACTAGGGGTTAGTGAAGAACTGCATGATAAAAAAATGCAGGAATTGAACGGCAGCGAAAAGGTTAAGGTTCTGCTGGCCCAGGCCCTCTTCGGGCACCCGGATATCTTGTTGATGGACGAGCCCACCAACCATCTGGATATTGCATCAATTGCCTGGCTGGAGGATTTTCTATCTGACTTGGACAGCACGGTAATCGTTGTTTCCCATGACCGTCACTTTCTAAACCAGGTCTGTACGCATATCGCCGATATCGACTATGGCAAGATCCAGCTTTACGTCGGCAATTATGACTTTTGGATGGAATCCAGCCAGTTGGCCTTGCAGCAGGCCAAGGACGCCAATAAGAAGGCAGAGGCCAAGATCAAGGAACTGCAGGAGTTTATCCAGCGCTTCAGTGCTAACGCCTCTAAATCAAAGCAAGCCACTTCCCGAAAAAGGCAGTTGGATAAAATCACCGTGGAGGATATCAAGCCATCTTCACGTCGCTTACCCTGGATCAATTTCAAACCGGAGCGGGAGGCGGGGGTAAATATCCTGACCGTGCAAAACCTCACCCATAGTATTGACGGCCAAACCCTGTTAAATGATCTCAACCTGGTAGTGTCGAAAGGGGATAAAATAGCTCTAGTTGGGGCGGAGGAACAGGCTAAAACTGCACTGTTGCAGATACTCATGGGCGAAATGGAAGCCGACAGCGGCGAATTCACCTGGGGTTTGACCACCAATCGAGCCTATTTCCCCAAGGAGAATGCGGCTTTTTTTGATTCTGATTTGAACTTGGTAGATTGGATGCGCCAGTATTCAACCAATCAGGAGGAATCATATGTACGGGGATTTCTGGGGCGGATGCTGTTCTCGGGAGAAGAGTCACAGAAAAAAGCCCGGGTGCTATCGGGGGGAGAAAGGGTCCGCTGTATGTTTGCCCGCATGATGCTATCCGGAGCCAATGTATTGCTGCTGGACCAGCCCACCAACCACCTGGATCTGGAAGCAATAACCGCGTTAAATAACGGGTTAATGGCCTTTCCCGGCACGATTTTTCTTATATCTCATGATCACCAGCTATTGCAGACGGTAGCCAACCGAATTATCGAGATCACCCCGGATGGCATAATTGATAAATTGATGAGCTATGACGAATATCTAGAACATTCCCAGTCCAAATAACACAAAGTTTGAACTATCCATGCAAGATATTTGCTTTTTGAGCAAATATCTGGTATGCTTACCCAAGCTCGATAATTAGGGATCAAGAGACCTTCTAAAAGCTTCTGAATTAAGGGGAGTTACAGATCAGGTACTGCCCTTGATATGAGCGGGAAATTTTAGGAGGTTTTTTCATGTATTCAGACAAAGTGCTCACCTGCAGAGATTGTGGCAGCGAATTTGCGTTTACTGCTTCAGAACAGGAATTCTATGCAGAAAAGGGATTTTCCAATGAACCGGGCCGCTGCCCTGAATGCCGTGCTGCACGCAAGGCTCAGGCCAGGGGAGGCAACCGCGGTGGCTACGGCCAGGCAGACCGCCAAATGTATGAGGCTGTTTGTGCAAATTGCGGCAATCAAGCGATGGTTCCTTTTAAGCCCAGCGGTGACAAACCCGTGTATTGCAGAGATTGCTATACCCCGCAGCCCAGAAGAAACAGCTGGTAAGAATTGATTTTAGGAATCCCTGGAATCTTTATGTTTCCAGGGATTTTTCTGTGCATAGGGATAGATTGTATGGCCGTTTTTCAAGATCAAAAAAAACTGACTATTCCAGCGCGATTCTAAAAATACTAATAAAAAACTTAGGAGAGAATTTAATTTGACAAGTTTCCATGAACTAAAAATAGACCCTATCATAATTTCTGCCCTCAGTAATATGGGTTTCGAAGAGCCCACCCCGATCCAGGAGAAGACGATACCGGCAGCGCTCAGCGGCCGGGATGTAATTGGCCTGGCCCAGACCGGAACCGGCAAGACCGCAGCCTATGGCATACCAATGGTTGATAGGTGCCAACCGGACCTTCCGCAGATCCAGGGGTTGGTTATCGTCCCTACCCGTGAGTTGGCGATGCAGGTGGCCGAGGAACTGAACAAGATCGGCAGCCGGAAGAAGATCCGTGCCCTGCCCATCTACGGCGGGCAGGAGATAGAACGACAGATACGGGCGCTGAAGAACCGCCCTCAGATAATTGTCGGGACTCCCGGAAGGCTGATGGACCACTTGCGCCGGCGCACGGTGCGCCTGGGTCAAATCAGTATAGTGGTGCTGGATGAGGCAGACGAGATGCTCAACATGGGCTTTAAGGAGGATATCGAAGAGATACTCCGGCAAGCCCCGCAGAGACGTCAGAACCTGTTGTTTTCAGCTACCATGCCCGTGCCCACGCAGAATCTGGCTCGCGAATTCATACAGAACCCGGAGATGGTCCATATCGATCCCCGCGCAGTAACGGTAGTCAATACCGAACAGCAGTACATGGAGGTGCCAGAGCTCAAGAAACTGGATGTGCTGTGCCGGCTGCTGGATCTGCAGAACCCTGATCTGGCCATCGTCTTCGGCCGTACCAAACGCCGGGTCGATGAGATCGCCGAAGCTCTGAGCAAACGGGGATATTCTGCCGATGGTATCCATGGAGATCTGACCCAAAACCAGCGGGACATAGTCATGCGCAAGTTCAGAAATGGAACTACGGACATTCTGGTAGCTACTGATGTGGCCGCTCGCGGGCTCGACATCACTGGGGTGACTCATATCTACAACTTCGATATACCGCAGGATGCGGAGTGGTATGTCCACCGCATCGGCCGGACTGGTCGGGCGGGTGAAGCCGGTTTGGCCATCACCTTTGTTACTTCCCGGGAAATAGGACACTTGAGATATATCGAGGAATCGATCAAACACAAGATAAACCGCAAGCCCATGCCCACTTCCAGTGATGCCCTGGCCGGCTTACAACAGGCCGTGGTCAATAACCTATTAGAGGTAGCCGGGAGAGAGGACATTCAGGGCTATCGGGCCTTGGCTGAGGGGTTGCTGGAGGAACATGATTCGGAGACCCTGCTGGCCGCAGCGCTCAAGATATTGACCAGGGAACCGCAAGAGAATCCTCTGCCGATTCTGACCGAGGCGCCGCCGATTCATGTCAAGAATCTGCGTAATCCAAGGGAGGTCAATAACGGGTATGGCGGGTATCGTCGGTCGAGCAATCCGTCCCGGAAAAAGAACCACTCCCGCACCCCACAGCGCAGCTATTAGCTAGATTGGGAAAACGTGCCGCGCGGCAATATAGAACACACTTTCTGCTAGTACTTTCACGACACCCTGGGGGTTCAGTTCAAAGGAAACTGAACCCCATTTATAACTTAAGGCTGAATTTCTTTCTATTTGGTAAAAGATTTCGACAAATAGATACTATCTTGTTAATGGGCGAATAGCCATGTAAAATGTAAAAGTTAATCCTTTTAAGGAGCCGGCCTCGCTGCTGATGCGCAAGTCTCGGGGACGGGTTATCTGAACAATTTAACAAGGAGTGAGCAGCTTGTCTATCGCGGAGGAATATCGTTCTAAACTGGTCAGTGCAGAAGAAGCCGTTAAGGTGGTCAAAAGCGGGGATTGGATAGATTGGGGTCAGATCCTTTCTAATCCCTATGCATTGGATGCCGCATTGGCGGCCCGCAAGGATGAGCTTGATGATATCAAGATACGTCTGGTTATGAGCGCTAAGTCACATGAGATCTGGAAAGCTGATCCTGAAGGTGAAGTTTTCCATATGAACAACTGGCATTTTGGCGGAGCCGACCGAGCCCAGCACGACAATGAAAATTGCTATCATATCCCCAACCTTTATCGCAATAATCCGCTCTTCTATAGAAAGAGCCTGTATGATGATGTGGATGTAGCCATGCTTCGGGTACCGCCCATGAACAAGCACGGTTATTTTAATTTTAGTTGCAGTGTAGCTGTGCTGCGCGGCATCTGTGATGTGGCCAAGAAGATCATCGTCGAGGTTTGTCCGGACCTGCCCTGGGCCTGCGGCGGGTTTGATGAACTAGTGCATATCTCCGAGGTGGATTATATAGTGGAAGCAGATTCGCCGGTAGTGGAAATACCGCCGGCTCCGGCTACTGAAAATGACAAGAAAATTGCCGAACACGTTATGACAGAGATGGTGGACGGGGCTTGTATCCAGTTGGGAATCGGCGGGATGCCCAATGTGGTAGGTACACTGCTGGCCGAATCTGACCTCAAGGATTTGGGCTGTCACAGCGAGATGCTATGTGACGCCTATTATCATCTGTTTGAAGCCGGCAAATTGACTAATAAACGTAAGTCCATCGATACCGGCAAGACGGTCTACGCCTTTGCCGCCGGGAGTAAGTTTCTCTATGATTGGATGGATAACAATCCCGGTCTGGCTGCCTATCCTACCATCTATACCAATGATCCGCACAATATTGCTAAAAATGATAACGTGGTGTCGATCAACAGCTGTGTGGAAGTCGACCTGTACGGGCAGATTTCCTCAGAGTCATCGGGCACTCGTCATATCAGCGGCACCGGGGGGCAATTGGATTTCGTAACCGGCGGGTATCTTTCCCGGGGCGGCAAGGCGATAATCTGCTGTACGTCCAGTTATATGGACAAGCAGGGCAAGCTGCATTCACGTATTGTACCCATGCTGCCGATGGGTTCGATCGTTACCGTTCCCCGTACCCAGGCTCACATCATCATTACTGAATACGGCAAATGCGACCTGGCCGGGCGCAGCACCTGGGAGCGGGCCGAGCGGGTCATCGGCATTGCCCATCCCGATCTCCGGGATGAGCTGGTCCAGCAAGCGAAAGACATGAAGATCTGGAGCAAGAGCAATAAGCTATATTAGGCGCATAACAGCTACGCCAATGATAATAAAAGGGGTTGCGGAACTAAATCCGAAACCCCTTTTATAGTAATGAAAATATACGCAAGGCTATACCAAACGAAGGATCAGGTACTGCAGCATACCTACCAATGCCCCGATCACGGTGCCGTTGATCCTGATCCACTGTAGATCATCGCCCACCTTGGCTTCCAGTGAAATCACCAGCCCGGCATCATCGAGACCCTCGAGGTTTTCTTTGACGATATTGCCGATAACGAAGTGATAGTGCTCCAGCAGGCCGGTTATTTCAGTCTTGATCCGCAATTCCAGGTTATTTTTTCGTTCCTCATCCTGGCGGATCTGGTTGATTTGTTCAATCACCATATTGGTCAGGTAACGGGTCATGGGCATGTCCTGCTCCTGATCACTTAAAAACTGTGCCTTGAAAACGCTAAAAAATTCCGTTACCGCTTTACGGCCGGTCTCATTTTCGGCCAGGTTTTTGAGCAGGGTGGTTAACATCAGTGCAGCTTCGTCCGGGTTGGCAATCTGCAGCTGTTGCAGTTCGGTTTTGATCTTAATATGGTAATGGTTGTCAGGTTTTTGGGCTTCGGCCAGGATGCTGTTAATACGGTGTGACAGGACCCGGGCGGCTTCATCATAATTAAGGACGTCCAGGCTCTCCCCCAGGCTTTTACCGATGCGGCGGATAAAATTGCCCTGGTTGGAGTAATCAGCGGCCGCTCTGGTCAAAGTCCTTTTGACAATCCGTTCAAATTCATCACCACTGGTTGCCGCCATAGCCCAATTCAACAAAATCCGGATCAGATCATCTGCATAAAGATTTTTCACCAATTTCTCCAGCTGTTCGACCAGTCGGGGCGGAAGATTGATCTTTTCCAGATTATCCGCCAGCAGCAGCTGAACGAAGTGAGCCATATCCCCCGGGCTAAGCTCGCTCAGCGCAGTGGCGGCGGTAGACTGGATCAATCGTTCCAATTCGCGGCGGCCGTTCTCGCTTTCCAGAGTAGAAGCCAGTCCGTCGATAAGCGAAAACTCATTTATTTTGGCCTTGATAAAATCCAGACTCAGCCAATCATCTTTCACAATCGATATAATGCCTTCAATGATTCGGTCACGATTATTTGGAATGATAGCGGTATGCGGAATAAATTTTAAGCCCAGCGGGTGCCGGAACAGAGCTACCACTGCGAACCAATCGGCCAATGCGCCAACCAGAGCCGCCGAGCAAGCGGCGAAGAGCAACCCACCTGCAAAATACTGCCGAAAGGGCCAGGCCAGCAAAGTCCCGGCCAGGACCAGCACAAACATAGATGTCGCTACCGCTTTCGTGCTTCTCATTAGCGAGTATCCTTTCGTTTATTTGATATTATCTTATCTACATATTACCCTAAATTATTGATGCAAACTTTGAATTCCTGATAATCATGTTGGAGTAATCAAGAAAAAAGCAGGCTGGGATATGCGTATTTGCACATCCCAGCCTCTGAGCTAATTTTCTGCAATCCTTAAAACTTTATGGTGTGGTCGACTATCTTAGCATAGCGCTCCGGAGTAAGTTCGACATAGACATTCTGATCGGGGTCCAGGAAATAAAGGGGATCGCTAATCACTGACGGGTCGAAGCCTTCCTTCTGAAGCTGGGTCTTCACCTGCTTGAAGCTGTTTGTAGCGTCGATGGTGTCGCGCAAGCGAATGAAATAGGGCCGGGCGTAGGAAGGCAGCTTTTCACAGACAAAGGCCCCCAGTTTGGCCCAATCCAGGGTCTCACCCTCCAGCAGCTTGATGGCAGCCATGCCGCAGCGACCTTCCATTCCGGGTACCTGGACGCCGTAGACGTTGACATCCTCCATCTGCCCAAAGTGGTTAACCAGGTTGGAAACCTGGGTGGTGGAAACGTTTTCGCTCTTCCAGCGGAAGGTATCTCCCATGCGGTCCACAAAAGAAAAATAATCATCCTCGGCCAGGGCGACCAGGTCACCGCTGTTAAAATAACAGTCACCTTCCTGGAGCAGGTTATGCATCAATTTCTCGGTGGTGGCCTGGGGATTATTGACATAGCCGGCGAACACGTTCAAGTCATTGACCTCGCAGACCAGGAGCCCGGTTTCTCCGGCCGAGCATTTGATGGCGTAACCATTCTCATCTCTGATTATCTCATCGGTATCCAGATCAAACTTGATCACTTCTCCCTGGCGCCTGCCCAGCATACTGAGATTGCCGCACATTCCGGGGATCCCGGCCAGGTTGAGGAAAGAACCGACGCCTTCGGTAGCCCCGTAGATCTCAATTAAGGTCTGAATTCCGAAACGCTCCTTGAAAGGCACCATCAGATCTCCGCGCATCCCATTGCCGATAACGCTTTTTAGAGGGTTGTCGGCGTCGTCCGGCTGTGGCGGCTGGTTATAGATATAACGGCACAGTTCGCCTACATAAATGAACAGGTCAGCGTTGTGTCTGCGAACTTCACTCCAGAAGTTGCGGGCGGAAAATTTGCGCCTGAGGACCATAGCGCCGCCTGAGATAATAGTGGCGGAATAACCGATATCGAAACCGCTGTTATGATACAGCGGCAGTACCATGTACTGTACAGACTCAGGCGTCATCTGGCCCACGATCTCGGATAGATTACCCAGGATGAGCCAGCGCTTCTGGGTTACGGCACAGGCCTTGGGAAAACCGGTAGTGCCGGAAGTATATATATAGACAATTACATCATCACTGGTGACCGATGTGGTCTCAGGTGGGTTCTGGTCAGGGGCTGCCGCCAGCAGCGGCTGCAAATCGATGATACCCTCCGGTACCGGAAGATCCCGACCCTCATTTTCGACAAAAATATAGCCAGGTTCCTGGAGGTGTACTTGCTCGCGGATCTCTAGAAATGGTTCCATCAGTTCGTGCCCTACGATCAGCATTTTGGCATCACAGATATTCAATGCGTGAGCGAGGACATCTTTGCGTACCCCGTTGTTGATGAGGGAGACGATCACACCCAGTTTACTGAGCCCGGAAGCCGCGATCAGGAATTCCGGCCGGTTTTCCATGAGTAGTGCTACCACATCACCCTTTTGCAGTCCCAGTGACTTGAAGTGATTGGCATAGCGGTTAGCCAGTGCATTAAGCTCTTCGAAGGTGACGGTGCGTTCCTCAAAGATGATAGCGGGACGCTCCTTTAATGTCACCGCCTGTCGTTCCAGCTCCGAACCCAGCGACATCATCTGAGTCTGGGCCAGGCTAGCAATCGTTTCGAACGGACTTCTGCTTGCAGTTTCCATACAAAAACCCCCTTTGTGTTTTTCTTCTTGCGATTTATTCATAAACACATATTGTGCCAGAAGCCAGAAACACTGATAAAGGCGCTTTGATCGATACTGCGCCCCGAATGCTAAGCACGGGCTGATCTTTACTCTATTGTACAACAGGTACCAGGACATTAAAACGCCTTAGTCCTTGACAAAAGAGCGGCGACTTCAGGGTGCGGTTAAAGTACTGGGCAGCATGGATAGGTTTCAATTGAACTAAAGGCAAAAATATAGACAAATATCGACAATTGTTTGACAAAATAGACTAAAGTCTTAATATTATAGGTATAAAGTAGTCAATTTATATTAAGAGGCGACAATAATGAATAGTAGTAAAGAACGCAATCGGGGTGTTTCGCCCCAAGCATGGCAAAGTAAAATAGATTTGGAGAGCATGAGGCTAGCCAACCGCACTCAGAAAGAACAATTGCGGGAGGAACGCCTGCTTAATGCTGCTATTCTAGCTGCTTCCAATGAGCTGATCCTATTCTGCGACCACAAGGGACGGATATTAAGGCACAGTCATGCCTGTGAACAGATGATGAGTCATCGTTGGGAAGAATTGAAGGGCAGCTACATCTGGGACTCCCTGCTCTGCCCGGGTGATATTGAACGCGCCAAGGCATTTTTTGACCGGGCCAAGAGCAATAAAGGAGCCCTGATACTCAAGGATCAATACGAAACCGACTGGTTAGACCCCGCAGGGGATATACGCTACATAAGCTGGACCATAACCTTGTTTTGGGATGACAGCGGCGAGACCAGCTATGCCATATGCGTGGGCACTGATGTCACCGGGCAGCATATGATGGAGCAAACCTTGCAGGAAAACAAGGCCAGTTTGCGCAGCATACTGCACAATGCCAACGGGATAATCTACACTTTGTCCCCGGATGGCCGGTTCCTATTCATTTCCCGCGGCTGGACTGATGCTCTGGGCCAAGAGATAAGCGAGGTACGCGGCCAGTCCTTTGAAAGATTAATACATCCCGACGACATACCCGTTTGTCGGGATTTTCTTAATGTTGCCATGACCACCGGCAAGACGCATAAACCAGTCGAATACCGAGTAAAACATATCGATGGAAGCTGGCGATGGCATTCTTCCAGCGGTTCGGCGGTCACTGATAAAGCCGGTAATCCTGAATATTATGTCGGTCTGGCTGTCGATATCACGGAGCAAAAATCGGCAGTAGCCGCCCATCGTCTTTCTGAAGAGCGCTTTTCCAAGGCCTTCAATGCCAGTCCGGCCACCATGTCTATTTCTGTCATGGAGGATAGCCGCTATATAGACGTCAACGATAGCTTTTGCAGAGTCAGCGGGTATAAACGGGAAGAGATACTGGGAAAACCCTCATTGGAGTTGGGCTTTTGGGTTGATACCAACCAGCGGCAACAAGTAGTAAACAGCTTGCTCAACAAGCAGCCGGTAAGGGATATGGAAATAGTCTTTCGCCGAAAGAGCGGTGAAAAGCGCCAGGGATCATACTCGGCGGAAATGCTGGATATCGACGGGCAAAAGTGTTTGCTCAGTATAGTGACTGATATCACAGAACGCAAGCAAACCGAGGCGGAAATACGGTATCTTAGTTTTTATGATAAGCTGACCGGGCTTTATAACCGGGCCTACTTTGAAGAGGAATTGAAACGGCTGGATACTGCGCGGGAATTGCCGCTGAGCATCATTATGGGTGATGTTAATGGCCTCAAGCTGGTAAACGATGCCCTGGGTCACCTCCATGGTGACAGTCTCCTGGTAACAGCTGCGGAGACCCTGAAGAGGTTCTGTCGCCACGAGGATGTAGTGGCTCGCTGGGGCGGTGACGAGTTTATCGTATTACTCCCCGGTTGTGATTATGATGCTGCTCACAAAGTTTACAACCGTGTTAAGAAGGCTTGCAAGCGGGTCGACACGGTGCCATTCCAGACCAGTATGTCACTGGGTCTGGCCTGTAAGAGTCATCCGGAGCAGGATATCCACGAGGTAATTAAAGAAGCCGAGGACAAGATGTACCGCAATAAATTGCTGGAGACCCGCAGTGCCCGCAGCCGCTTTATTATGTCCCTGGAAAAGACGCTCTGGACCAGAAGCCATGAAACCAGGGAGCATTGCGAGCGCATGCAGAAGACCGCTGAGAAGATAGGTCATGCCGTCGGACTTCCTGACAGTGAAATGGATAACCTGCTCCTGCTGGCGGCATTGCATGACATTGGCAAGATAGCCATACCGAACAGCATTCTCGAAAAAACCGGGCAGCTGACAGCAGAGGAGTGGGAGGCTATCAAGAAGCACCCGGAGATCGGATACCGCATTGGGTTGAGTTCACCAGAAATGGCGCCGATCGCTGAAGCCATTCTGCATCACCACGAGCGCTGGGACGGCAAGGGTTATCCGCTGGGAATCAAAGGCTCTAATATTCCGCTGTTATCTCGGATAGTAGCCATTGCTGATACCTATGATGTGATGGTTTACGGCCGGCCATATCAGACGCCGGCCAGCCAGTTTGAAGTAAAAAGGGAATTGGAAAAGTGTGCTGGAAGTCAGTTTGACCCGGATTTGGTCCGGGTAGCCCTGGATATTCTGGGGTTAGATCAGCAAGCCCTTAATTAATACCTGCCAATCACCATATTACACCGGGGTTCGAATGCCGAAACCCGGTGTAATAGCATCTAATGCATTTCTGCTCATATTCGCAAAAAAGTTACCCCAAAAGGCCGGGCGGCTCTTTTAATGGAAACCTTAGTACGGATAACCATAAAAAATGCTATAGTCAAGTAAGTGATGATACGTTATAGTAATGGATTATGAAACAGTTTCGGCTGACAGAGATACTGGTTCTGCGGAGCCAAAAAGTGATAGTCGACATATGCTATAATTCATATGTACTTCGTGAGTAAACATGATTACGTTCTAACTAGGAGGAGAATTTGATTAACGGTTTTAAAGCTTCATTACTGAATAAAGATGTATTTTCAGTTACCTGGGAACTGGTACCCGGTCGGGGGGCTCGTGAAAAGTCGCAGGAAGATGCTATCAAAGCAGCGGGACAAGCAGCGCAGGATGGGCTGGTGCATGCCCTGACTCTGACTGACAACCCGGGTGGTCGGCCGGCTATGTCTGCGGCCAGCCTGGGGGCTGAGATCATTAAGCTGGGCATCGAACCGCTGGTCCATTTTACCTGCAAGGATAAGAACCGCAATGGCATAGAATCTGAACTTTACGCCCTGGATCGCTCCGGGGTGAGAAACCTGCTGGTAATGACCGGGGATTACCCGGTCAGTGGTTATGAGGGTCGGCCCAAACCGGTTTTTGATCTGGACCCGGTGCATATTTTAGATTTAATCAGCCGCATGAATGCAGGCTTGGAGGTACCGGCAGGAAAAGGCACGGTCAATCATCAGCCCAGCGATTTCTTTGCCGGGGCGGTAGTATCGCCATTCAAGGCCAACGAGGCGGAATTGATGGCGCAGTATTATAAACTGCAAAAGAAGATAGATCATGGTGCCAGCTTTATTGTGACCCAGTTGGGCTTCGATGCCCGTAAATTCCATGAGGTATTGCAGTTTGTCCGCAACTACCGGGCCGATGTTCCGGTGATAGGTAATATTTATATCTTGCCTTATGGAGCCGGTCGTATGATGAATGCCAATGAACTGCCGGGTTGTGTGGTCACGGATCAGCTGCTGGCAGATCTGGATGTTGAAAAGGCCGCTGAAGACAAGGGAGTCGGCGCTCGCCTGCTGCGAGCGGCCAGGATGTATGCCATCATGAAGGGAATGGGCTATGACGGTGTGCATATCGGCGGGCATAATCTGAAATATGAACAGGTCAAATATATAATTGAGACCGGAGAGGAGCTTTCTGGTGATTGGTCGAGTTTATTGCGCTATTTCGATTATCCTCAGCCGGGCGGCTTCTATTATTATGAAAAGGATTCCGTTACCGGGCTCAATAGCAAGCAGCCGGTCAATCGAGCCGGCCTGCCGGGGGATGTCCCGGTTGAATTCAATTACCAGATGATGCGATTTTTCCACCACTTGTTGTTTACTCCCGGTAAAAACCTATTCCCGGCAATGGAGAGTTACTATAAGGGGGTCAAGGACCCCAGGAAACATGGTTTTGAACATTTTCTCAAGGTGGTAGGGAATGATTGTAAGGATTGCGGTGACTGCGCCTTGCTGGATATCGCCTATCAATGCCCCATGTCACAATGTCCCAAAAATCAGCGCAACGGACCCTGTGGCGGGAGCTTCAACGGCTGGTGCGAGGTGTATCCCCATGAAAAGAAATGTATATGGGTCAAGGCTTACGCGATGCTGAAGGCATACCATGAGGAAGACCAGTTGGAAAAGATGTACCTGCCGCCGGTGAACTGGGACCTTTACCAGACCTCAGCCTGGTATAACTACTATACCGGCCGTGACCACTCCGGTCTGGGCAAAAAGGATAAACCTGAGTAGGATACTCCAAAGCAGTCGCATTCTACAACATAGTATTGATAACTGATCCCCCGCCGACAGACCGATAGCGGTATGCCAGCGGGGGGTTTTGATTGTCCTTAATAGTGAGGGATTATCAATCTGCCAGCTGTTATAATTATTTATGGAGTTTACGGTGGGTCAGCACCGGGTAGCACATTATATATTGTTGCGCATCAGGTTAGTATAGTAATAATCGTTTAGAAAATGAGGTCAAATATTATGGACAAGATTGAACTAATCGCTACATCTTCCTTCGGGCTGGAAGCGGTGGTGGCCCGGGAAGTCAAAAATCTGGGTTATGAAGACGTGGTAGTGGAGAATGCCCGGGTGAGTTTCAAGGCTGATCTATCAGCCATCTGCCGGGCCAATCTCTGGCTGCGCAGTGCGGACCGGGTGCTGCTTAAGATGGGGGAATTCAAGGCCACTACATTCACAGAGCTGTTTGACCAGACCCGGGCCTTACCCTGGGCAGATTGGCTGCCGGTCAATGCCAATTTCCCCGTACAGGGCAAGTCAATAAAATCGGGATTGTTCAGTGTGCCCGACTGCCAGGCTATCGTTAAGAAGGCGGTAGTGGAGAGTATGAAGGACCGCTACCATAAGAAATGGTTTGAAGAAACCGGGCCCCGTTACAATATCGAAGTGGCCTTATTAAAGGATATTGCTACACTTACGCTGGACACCAGCGGGGCGGGCCTGCACAAACGCGGCTATCGTAAGCTTTCTGCCACTGCACCGCTCAAGGAGACGCTGGCGGCGGCTATGATCGACCTATCTCGCTGGCATCCGGATCGTTTGTTTATGGACCCCTTCTGCGGTTCCGGCACCCTGCCTATCGAGGCTGCTCTCATTGCCATGAATCAAGCCCCGGGGCTGAAGCGGGAATATGCCGCCGAGAAATGGTCGTTGATACCCGCCCGGCTGTGGCAGGAAGCCAGGAGAGAAGCCAATGATCTTATCCGCAGAGACCTGCCGCTTAAGATCCGGGGCAGTGATATCGATGCCGGAGTGATTTCTCTATCCCGCTATCATGCCCGCCAGGCTGGAGTAGAGGACAAGATCCACTTCCAACACATGGCACTCGATCAGGTACAGACCAAAGAGAAATATGGTTTCATGGTCTGCAACCCCCCTTATGGCCAGCGCCTGGAGGATGTTCACGCGGTGGAAAGACTCTACCGTGAGATGGGCGGGATATTCCGCAAGAATTTTGAAACCTGGTCCTTCTATGTGCTGACCCAGCATAAGGAATTTGAACGGCTGCTAGGTCGCTCGGCTGATAAAAAGCGCAAACTATACAATGGCAGGATCGAGTGTCAGTACTACCAAATCTATGGCCCCAAACCGCCCCGCCGAGAGCAGAAAGAGGTTTCACAGTAGACATATCATGCGCAGCAGAGCTGGGTCAGGAATACGGTTTATTGCCACAGATTAACACAGATTAGATTTGAAGGCCCCCGTCCTGTCGTTGCGAGCGCAGCGAAGCAATCTTTAAGCTATGCAAGCCCCGGGGAAGATTGCCGCGTCCCCGGCACTCAATAAAATAGTTCAGTCTTATAAAGTAATGCATAATAGGTAGCCGTTATATTTGGATT
>JAAYCK010000144.1 GCA_012729835.1 Syntrophomonadaceae bacterium | reverse complement strand
GAAAGATCGGCTTCCTCGAGAAGGGGCCGGGGCAGTGACTTGTTTATTAATAGACTGAGCGGTTAGAGGTCCCACAATCCCATCTGCTGTAAGTCCATTGTTGTTCTGAAATTGGCGTACAGCCTGCTGAGTTTGCCAACTGTAGATTCCATCGATTGCACCAACCTTGTACCCCAAATAACCTAAATCCTTCTGTAACTGGCTGACAGTATTGCCTTGCACACCAATCTTAAGAGTTTGGTTACCGACATAGGCTTGAGCCTGGTTTAGAGATAACAGTAATAACAATCCGATAGTCATCGTAATGCTTAATAATCGGCTAACACGTTTTTTAAACATATGGCTTATCCTTTCTGTGCTTTTTATAACTTATAACCCATTTGTTAAGAATCAGGCAAAAAGGCTGAGTAAGGAATCTGGCTTATATATGGCTTTAATACAGAAACAGATACAATGATCATATAAGTTAGTTTTTAATTGGTCCGTATGTTATTAATAACGGTTCAATACTATTAGTTGGGAATAGAACCAAGCATTCTTGGCAGGATTGTTCCATTATAGATTTGTTTTGTGCGGCCCGAACGTAGACTATTCATAACAATGACATAACGTAAGTTGCGCAGCAAGCTGACCGGATGTAGAAAGGACGGGTATTGACAACTATAAGAGTGTCAATACCCGTCCCTATGTAGGTCTAGAATCTAAAAAACCTTATATCCATTCCAATTCGATATCTGTCATGGCTCCTCCGGTATTTCCGGTATTCACTGTCCCCCTCGCTTCACTCAGCATGACAACGTATTCTTCATTTTAATTGGTCTCATGATAATCCCCAAAAGGCTACGGAGCCATTTTTACCTTCTGGCTGACGCTGGCACTGATCTTATTAGCGCTGTCATAAGCATCTGCTTTGATGGTGATGGTTTTGCCGGCAAAGGCCGAAAGATCAAGGGCGGCTTCATACGGAGACCCCACCACTTCCGCGGCATATTTTCCGTTTACATAGTACACCACCTTGGCTGTATCCAATCGCTGGTTGCCAACATAAGCACTTATTCTCTGGGTCTTGGCTGCCACCGGCGGCAGGGCCGAGTGCCCCAAATCTACGTATATAACTGGGCTATTCGTATTCATCTCACTTAAAAAGTAGGGGCTGGCAATCGCTTTTTTATAGGCATTCAAAATATTATAATTGCCTGACAGCAAGCATCTGCGAGCCGCTCCCCAGGTTTCTTCGTTATCCCAGTAACATACTGCTTTTACTGCCGGAAAGCGGCGAGGCAGCTCATCATAGAACTCTTTGAGGTCTTTAGCAGCTACCCACGAAACATCGGTTGTGGTGAATTCTACATTCTGAATCGGCGCCCCCTCAGACAAGTAAATGGGCTTGCGTGAGGCATAGGCATCGTAGATAGGCTTGATTCGATCGGAAAATTTGGTGTTGTGCTTGCTTTTCCCATTGGCCAGATATGGCGGATAGGAGCTTACACCTACCCAGTCGACATATTCATCGCCGGGATACCATTGAGTGGCCGGTCCGAAAGGCCAATCATTCGGCGACCAGCACATCGCGACATTTGGTGCTTCCTTGTGCATTACCCGAGCTACCAGGCGAAATTTTTCAACATATAGTTTAGGGTCTTTTCCCCAGCGGCTGCCCGGATCGTTCATTTCATTGGCAAAACGGAGAAAGATCGGAATCCCGCTGTCGGCAGCCTGTTTGGCGAAATTATGCAAATAGCTGTCGTCTTTCACCTGCTCGATTCCCTCATAAGGCTCCAGGGCTATTTGCATTGAGACATTCAGCTTTTTTGCCCGGTCAAAATGCGTTTTGTAATGGTTGAATTCCATACTGCCGTAGCGCTCATAAACCATATACATAGCATGTTTCTTGCCCGTCAGTTTAGGAATACCTTCAAAGTAAAAAGGCTCTCCCGTGTTAACATTATGTACCACCGGGTCACCTTCCGCGTAAACACCCAGATAAGATCCAATCTTAGGCTCGAATTTCGCACCATGATAAGCCTGTTGATCCCCCGGTTGCACCACCTTTTGCACATACAGCTTCATCTCATTGGTCGCTGCATAAGCTGGAGCAGCATTGACCAATACAAACATAAGAATAAAGCACAAATACCATATTTTTTTCATTTCTGGCCCTCCCTTATTGAGATGATTAACCACCCTGTTCTATTTTCATAACACAACGGTAATGGTCCCCTAAACTTATTCTGCTTTATGTTTCTATTTCCTGCATAATCACATTATTCCAGGTAAAAATAGCATAGTCCTTCATTCTCCTGGGAACGAAGGCCTTTTTCGTTGCAAATGCCGAGGAGCAACCCCTCACTCTTTAGCTACCTATCTCCCTCTTCCGGTACAATGCAGATAAATACGAAATCCTCATTGCCGCTGTTCTTGAACTGGTGCAGGGCGTTACTCGGGACGTAAGCAGTCGAGCCTTTTTCCACCGGGTACTCCTTCCCTTCCAGAAACAAGATCCCCTGCCCCTCCACGATGTAGTTGATATGCGGCCAGGCATGGGTATGGCGCGGGCTATAGCCGTTCTTGCCCAGGGTGAAGAGGCGCATGACCCAACCTTCCCAGCCCTGGTCAGGCCCGACCAGGCTCTGCTTTATCACTGCGTTTGCTTCCGGAGACTGGATCTTAATCTGCGGGATATCCGCTTGATGACCAACAAACATCTGCCTACCTCCATTAAAATATCTTTTTCTTTTTAGTTTAAATGCTGGCTCCTGACTTTTACATACTAAATTTTCATATTGGCAACCAATTCAGGAAATATGCTATAATTTGTTTATTCCTGAATATTCCCGGCAGAATATTACTTGGTTCGATTATTTTCGAATAGTTAATAATCCTAATTTTGCTGCTTAGAGGGGATCGATAAATGGGCCGCAGTCTTCCTAATAATCAGACTCTGAATAATATGCTGCAGGACAACGAAAATACCTTCCGCGTAATGACTGATTCCATTCCGGCCTGCGTTTTTGTCGTACAGGGTGGTCGCTTTCGTTATGTAAATAACATTTTCACCGATATAACCGGCTATGACTTCTCCGAGTTAACAGATATGGATTTTCTGGATCTGGTCCACCCGCGTTTTCAAGCCCTGGTCCGCAATAGTATCACCAAACTGTTTGCCGGGCTTGGCCAGACCCGCCACGATATCAGGATAGTGCCCAAGGATGCCACAGAATGCTGGATCGATATCAGCGCCTGCGTATTTCAATGGAACGGGCAACCAGCAATATTAGCTACAGCATCTGATATCACGCGCCGAATGCTACTCCATGATGACCTAATACAGAGCGAACGTAATTTCCGGCAGCTGGCAGATACGGCTCCCGGCCTCATCTTTGTGGTATCCAATAGCAGTTTGTTGTATATAAATGAAGCTTTTGTAGAGCAAACCGGCTATAGTGAACAGGAATGCCTGGAAATGGAACCCTGGCAGTTCTTCCATCCAGAATACCACGATATGATCCGAGGAATGTCAGCGGTAAGCTTACAGGAAACCTTCCCCTTTGGGAGATATCAGACCCGGATGATACGTAAAAATGGCGAGGAGGCCTGGGCTGATTTTGCCCTGGGTAAGATAACATTTAACCATGGCCCGGCCATATTGGGTGTGGCTATGGATATCACCCAGCGCAGACAAGCACTGGATGAAATCGAATACCTGAGCTACCATGACAAGCTTACCGGGCTCTATAATCGGGCTTATCTGGAAGACCGGGCTAACCGCGACCATTCGCTGCCACTGAGCATAATAATCGGTGATGTGAATGGCTTGAAGATGGTGAATGATGCCTTTGGCCATCAAGCAGGAGATGAAATGCTCAAGCAAGTTGCCAGAATCCTAACTGCCAATTGTGGTGACCAGGGTATAGCAGCTCGCTGGGGGGGAGACGAATTCATCGTCATGCTGCCTGGCAATACCAGGGAGACAGCTCGGGCTATTTGCAACGTTATCTATGAAGATTGCTCGCAATTAAGAGATTTTCCTATTCAGATGAGTATCTCTCTGGGTACTGCTACCCGTTACAGCCTCGACAAAAGTATTGAGCAACTATTCAAGGAAGCGGAAGATCTCATGTATCGCCATAAGCTGACTGAGATACGCAGTATGCGTAGTTCCTTTATTAATTCTCTGCAAGAGACCCTCCGGGTCCGCAGCCATGAGACACTAGAACATACCGAACGTTTGCATGATATTGTGCTTATGCTCGGGCACTCGCTGAGCCTGCCCCCCGAAGACATCAATAACCTGACCCTACTGGCCGCTCTGCATGATATTGGCAAGATCGCGGTTCCCAACAGCATCCTGGATAAACCTGACCGCCTGGCGGCAGAAGAATGGGAAATTATTAAGAAACACCCGGAGATCGGTTACCGCATCGCCCTGTCCGACCCGGAATTGGCATCCATAGCCGAAGGAATACTAAATCATCATGAACGCTGGGATGGCAGAGGCTATCCTTTAGGCACCCAAGGGGAGGAGATACCTCTAATATCGCGCATCCTGTCCCTGGCCGATGCCTATGATGTCATGACCAGCGGACGCCCCTATCGTCCGAGTATGACATCAGAAGCAGCCTGTGATGAAATCATCGCCTGTGCCGGAAGCCAGTTCGACCCAATGCTGGCTCATGTTTTTGTCCGCTTGATCAGGATGCATGCCAGTTAGATAAATAGCCAAACTGTATCTCGCCAATATTCCAAGCAATTATTTGCTATATAATTGGAGCTATTTGAATTCATTTCTGCTCTATTTGCCGCTAGCCTTTTTAATCAAACATAGTTGACCAATTGAAAAAATAATAGGTTAGGGACAGCAAAATCTCAGGGGCACTTCCTAAAGGAAGTGCCCCTGTATTTGTTGGTTAGCTATATCAGAGGGAGGACAGAGAGATTTTAGTAATCAAATGCTCCAGCAGGAATTTCCAGTGCTGAAGCATCGCCTTCTTTTACGATGTCGGCGATGGTCCAAACCTGAGGAACCACATTATACAGATAGTATCTTGCTGAGTAGACTTTACCGGTATAGAAGTCATAATCGTAATGCTCGGGACCAACTTCTTCAGCACGTTTTTTAGCAATCATGGCTTGATCCAGGATGCACCATGCGCCATAAACGATGGAACTGGCAGTAAGAATTCTGCGGGCATACAAAGGCATCATATCAATTTTCCCCGCCCCCATGAATCCGATAACGGCAGCCTGCAGTTCTGCCAAGGCATCAACTGCTTTGCTGAATTTCTCGAATTCCTTTTCGAATCCGGCAGCATTCTTGTTGGCATCGGCGAATGCTTTAACTTCTGCATACCATTTCGCATATACAGAACCTTTCTTCATGGTCCATTTACGGCCAATAAAGTCTAAGGACTGGATATAGTTGGTTCCTTCCCAGATGGAATAGATTTTGCAGTCGCGAGTGATCTGGGAAACTGGATACTCTTCACAGAAGCCGTATCCGCCATAAGCCTGGATAGCTTCACAGCACAGATTCCAAACTTCATCGGTGGGGTAAGCCTTGGTCATTGGTGTTACAACTTCGATGAAATCGTTGGCTGCCTGTCTCTTTTCCGGATCGGGATCTTTGGCACGGATATCAAACATGAAGAAGGTCTTCATGATCATGGCCCGCATTACTTCGACTAAAGCTTTACCATTTAACAGGGTGCGGCGAATATCCGGATGTTGAATGATGGGAACACGTGGGCCCTTCATATCAGTCAAAGGACGTCCCTGGATACGTTCTTTGGTATATTCACGGGCATTGTAAACCGCATTGGCGGAACAAGCCAGACCCAGCAGACCAGTCCCCAGGCGGGCAAAGTTCATGCATTGGAACATCTGAGCCATGCCCTGACCCTTGCCGTCTTCTCCGGGAGGATCGCCAATTAAATAGGCACGACAGTTGCCATTTTCGCCCATGGCAAGAGAAGCCGTTGCCGAACCGAATTGGCCCATTTTATGTTCGATGCCGGTACACTGAACATCATTATCAGTCAGAGTTCCGTCATCTTCCACCCAATATTTCGGAACGATGAACAGTGATATTCCACTGGTGCCTTCCCGGGCTCCTTCGATTCTGGCCAGGTACAGATGGATGATGTTTTCTGTAAAATCATTGTCTCCGCCGGTGATGAATATTTTACTTCCTTTGATTTTATAAACACCAGGTACATCGGTGGGATAAGCCTTGGAAAGGATATCACCAACATCAGATCCTGCTGTTGCTTCGGTCAGACACATGGTACCAGCCCAAGTTCCATCCATCATCTTAGGCAGGAATTTTTCCTTCAGTTCTTCAGAAGCAAAAGCTTCAATCAGTTCTGCAGAGCCGGTCGTCAACCCAATATAGGGCATGAAAGCCGGGTTGCCGGCTGCCAGCATCTCGGTACAGAAGGCAAAAAGGAATTGCGGCATGGTCATGGCGCCTTCACCATAGCCGATGTTGGCAGTTCCCCAGCCATCTTCCTGCAGTTTGTGGAACAAAGGACCAAAGGTAGGTGGTGTGGTTACTTTGCCATTGGCAAAGCTGCAAGGATTAGAATTTCCATCTTCATTACTGGGTTCAACGATTTGTTTGACCATTTTCCGGAAAGGTTCCAGAATGGATTTTACATCATCCTTGGAATAATAATCAGCAAAATCTTCGTAGGCAAATACTATCTCTGTGGGAAGCCACTCCTGGGCTATAAATTCGAAATCACGAGTGTTCAAATAAGCAAAATTAGCCGACATAGTAAAATCCCCCTAATCTATAGAACTGAACTATAATCTTTACTCAGTTCCGAATAATATTTTTGTGAATGGTGTCTCATGCGGGGTCTGCGTTCCTCACCTCCCCAATTGCGTGCCCCCATTTTATGTCTTATTATGCTTCCGGATATTTCGTATAAAAAAATTATATCATAATCACAATACTGTGTGGACAATCTCTATTAAATACTTCAATAATTTACAGAATAATTCTTCTTTTGTGACAAGGATGCTAATAAGTGCAGTAGCTAGCGAAAGGTGAAGAAGATGGCCGCGCTATCGCTCGCAACGATATTAAGCTTTTATCCATATCTTTTTCCTATATATAAAAAGCGCCCTCTGGTGAGAGCGCTTCAGCTTATTGATATATAATGTTGGTTTCTTAGTACTGTTTGAACACTTTACCAGGCGCACCGCAGACGGGGCAGCGATCCGGGGCTTCATTTTCATGGACATACCCGCAGACGGGACAGAGATAAAAGGAATCTGCCGGATAATCTTTCCCTTGTTCTACTGCCTGTAAGGCCTTCTCATAGAGACCGTGATGGACCTGCTCGGCTTTGTTGGCCAGGTTGAAGGCAATAACTGCCGTTTGATTACCTTCTTTCTCGGCTTCGGCGATAAAGGCCGGATACATTTCGGTGAACTCATGATGTTCTCCCTCTACTGCTTTTTTCAAGTTCTCTGCCGTTGAATCCACCCCGTTCATGACCTGGAGATGCTTTAGGGCGTGGATGGTCTCCGCCTCGGCTACCGCTTGAAATAAGCGGCTGACTTTTTCGAAACCTTCCTTGTTGGCTTTCTGGGAAAAGGCCAGATATTTACGATTAGCCTGTGACTCTCCGGCAAATGCTTCTTTTGTGTTATCCAGTGTTGACATATTCAAAATACCTCCTTTAATAATTATCATGGTTATGTACTGACTTTTTTATCCTGCACCTCCTTTATAATCATTCTAATTGTAGTTAAATAACAATTTCATTCTGGAGCGTTATAGCAAATCCGCCACGCTATAGCTGGCAAAATCCTCGGCCAAACGGGTTTGAATATCTCCCAGGGCCTGGTGAACCTTACAATCGGGGGCTGCCCCGCGAGTGCAGAGATCCACATCTATCAGGCAGCGATTCAATCTGATGGGCCCTTCGAGCGCCTCCAGGATATCCATCAGGGATATTTCCTGGGCAGATCGGGCCAGCGTATATCCACCTCCCGCTCCACGTTGAGATCTAACTATCCCCGCCTTAATCAGACTGGGCATGATCTTTAACAGGAAACGCATGGGAATAACTACCTCACGGGCGATCACCTGCGCTTCCACCATTTGATCCTGCGGCTGTCCGGCCAGGAATACCACGGCACGAAACCCGTAATCGCTTGCCTGATTGATGATCATAATATGCTCCAATTTATTTGTTTACTCATTTAGTATACTTTAAATCAAATCTATTTGCCTGTCAACTATTGGAGAGAAAATTTTTCCCATAAATGAAGTAGTGGTTGCGTGAGGGAACCAGGCACGAGACTCAGCGCGTGCCTGGTCTTTAAGTCTTTTATTATTCCCCGGTGAAATGAGGTTCTCTTCTCTCCAAGAAGGCATGGAGGCCTTCCTCGGAGTCCTTACTGCTCATTAGCGGCTTGATCTCATCGAACAATGTACTCAAGGCAGCTTGAGGGCCTTGTACCCTGGCCTTGCGGGCAGATGCCAGTACCGCCTGCACTCCCATCGGAGCAGCCTTGGCTATCTTTTCCGCCATCAGCAGGGCCCGGTCAAACTGCTGGCCGGGTTCTACCAGTTCCTGCACCAGGCCAAGTCTATATGCCTCGGCCGCCGGCATTTCATCGCCCGTCATTAAATAATGCATAGCATGACCCCAGCCGATTTCCTGGTACATGCGTACAGTGGCTCCTCCGACCGGGAAGATGCCCCTCAATACTTCCAGGTGTGCCAGCCTCATATTATTGGCGGCGATCCGGATATCAGCTGCCATCATCAACTCCCAGGCAATGGTGAAACATATTCCCTGGGCTGCCATCACGATAGGTTTTTTACAGCGTGCGTTCTCATCGAGACCGAAGGGATCGACCATGTTTTCCTTCATCTCCACCCATTTGCCGGAAGCAAAAACCGGTCCCCATTGCGGCAGGTCCAGTCCGGCGCTGAAGTGGTCACCTTCGGCGTAAAGCAATCCGCAGCGCAGATCCTTGTTTTGGCTCAGTTCCCCGTAAGCCTCGGCCAGTGCATAATACATGTCCAGATCGAAAGCATTACGTTTTTCCGGGCGATTAAAGCCCATGGTCAGCACATGGCCCCTGGTCTCAACCTTTATCTTTTCCGATGCCATTGATCTACCCCCTCATTTTTTGTTTTTCAGTTTTCCGTTCAAGAATTAACCGTTGATTTATTATACCACCTAAAACTACCCGTCATAGTAAGTCTATTGCTATAAAAATATTACCGACTAAGTTTGGCGCTTCAGCTATAATGATATAAACCAATAATGCGGATAGGTGAAGCACATGGATAAGCCACTGCTGATGCGTCTGGAGAATGTCAGCAAACAATACCATATGGGCGAGGTAGTGGTCGATGCTCTGCAGCCCAGCAGTCTGGATATCTACGTCGGTGAACTGATTGTTGTATTGGGTCCCAGCGGCTCGGGCAAAAGCACCTTGTTAAATCTAATGGGGGGCATGGATCGCCCTTCCGATGGTAAAATCTTCTTCGGCAAGCAGGATGTTAGCGCGGCAGACGAAGGGGAACTGACCAACTTCCGCCGGCAGCAGGTAGGCTTTGTATTTCAGTTTTATAACCTGATACCGGACCTGACCGCTGCAGAGAATGTCGCTTTGGCCGCCAGCCTGATCAAAGAGCCGATGTCGGTCTCGGCCGTTCTGGAAGAAGTAGGTCTCTCCGCAAGAGCCAAGCATTTTCCCGCTCACTTGTCAGGAGGAGAACAACAGCGAGTCTCTATTGCCCGGGCTATCGTAAAAAGGCCGCCCCTCTTGCTATGTGATGAACCTACCGGCGCTCTTGACTATCAAACCGGCATCAGTATTCTTGCTTTGCTCAGACAGATTACGAGTACGGTCGGCAGTACCGTCATCATCGTAACTCATAATACTGCAATAGCCGCTATGGCTGATCGAGTGGTCCGCATGCGCAGCGGAATCATTGCTGAAGTCACCTCGAATGATATTCCCCTGGCTCCGGAAAGGATTGAGTGGTAATGCCAATACTCAACCGACGCTTATGGAGAATGGTTGCCGCCGGCAAAGGGCAGTTCGCCGCACTGGTCACTGTTGTAATGATGGGGGTACTGGTCTATATTTCAATGACAACTGCCTATTATAATCTATATAACTCGCAGCAAACCTTTTATCAGCAAAGCCGTTTTGCTGATTACTTTTTTTCGGTAGTCAAGGCCCCGCAGGATATTACTAACCGGATCGAAACAATACCCGGAGTAGTGGCTGCTACTGGACGAATTCAAAAGGATGTCAGCTTCCTGCGTCCGGACGGAGGGCGCGGGACCCTGCGCCTGACCAGCTATAAATTGCCCCTGGGGCAGCAGCTCAACCAGCCGGTGTTGTTAAGCGGCCGTATGTTTACGGGTTACAGCGGAGGTAACCCGGAGGTTTTAGTCGACCCGCAATTTGCCAAAGGCCTTGGGCTGAAACTGGGAGACATACTGGATATCGTAGCTGAGGGAAAGATAGTACACCTGAAAATTGTTGGCATAGCCACCAGCCCTGAGTTTATCTACCCGATGAAAGATGCTTCCTCTATCATACCTTTGCCTGGCGAATTTGGAATCGCTATGCTTCCCTATAATCAGGCCGAGCAAATCCTGAACCTGCAGGGCCAGGTCAACCAGCTTTCCCTGCAATTAGTGCCAGGGACTAATGAATATGAAATCAAAAAAGCGGTGGATGCTATCCTGGCCCCTTACGGAAACCTCTATGCCTATCCCCGAGACCAACAGCTCAGTCACGTGGTGCTTAAGACTGAACTCACCCAGCTCAAGGTCATGTCTCGTTTTTTACCTTTTCTTTTCTTCAGCATCGCCGCCGGCATGCAGTTCCTGCTGCTAGGTCGGATGATCCGGCTCCAACGCTCATCAATTGGTATAATGAAGGCTCTTGGCTATGACAATAGAACCATTACTGCTCACTATGT
Source organism: Syntrophomonadaceae bacterium (assembly GCA_012729835.1). Taxonomy (GTDB): domain Bacteria; phylum Bacillota; class Syntrophomonadia; order Syntrophomonadales; family Syntrophomonadaceae; genus Syntrophomonas_A. Next base: position 15,367 of record JAAYCK010000144.1, on the reverse strand, counting down.
CAGCTACGCAGTACTGGTTTCCTTCACCGGGGCTATGCTGGGCACCATATCTGGCATCGGCCTGGCTGTACTGCTTTCCGATACCTATGCTCAATATTTTTATCTTCCCACTACCATTGGCGGCATAAATTACCGGGCTATAGTATACAGTTTTATGATCAGCCTGGGCGTGGGGGCAAGCTCGGGATTACTGGCATGCCGCGGTGTGATTAAGATCCAGCCCGCAGAATCTATGCGTGCAGCTGCACCGGTACAGGGCAAGCATATATTGTTGGAAACCATTCCCTGGTTATGGAAGCGTTTTAACAGCTCGTGGAAAATGGGCATGCGCAGCATTGCCCGAAATAAGACTCGTTTCATGGTAATGGTAGCCGGCGTATCAGCCAGCGTCGTTTTACTCATGCTGGGCTTCTTTATGCAGGATGCCATCGATTATATGATGGAGCAGCATTTTGAAAAAGAAGGCAGGTATGATTACCTGATCCACTTTTCCTCGCCGATACGGGAGAGCGATCTGGGTTACTGGCTGCAATGGAGTGAGGTTGAAGACCTGGAGCCAATCCTGGAGGTCCCGGTGAGTGTAACTAAGGCAGATTCCAATGGTGTGAAGAGTGACGACGATTTGTTGCAGGGCCTGGGCCTGGATGGCTGGATGCAGGGAGTTTTCTCCCCTTCCGGCATACAGCTCGCCATCCCGGACAACGGTGTTTTGCTCAGTGCCAAGAGTTCAAAGAAACTAAAGCTGGTGGTTGGCGACCATATAAAAGTAAAGAGCAAAATGGATCTGGGCCCCGGTCACACCATGACCCTGAAGGTAGTGGGGATTTCCCAGCAGTTGATGGGCGGCGGTTCCTATGTATCGCTGCAGACTGCCAATCGTTTGCTTGGTGAAAGCAAGCTGTTGACAGGCGTAATGGTCAATATCCATCCGGGTCAGGCAGCCGCCTTTGAACGCCGACTAGGGGATCTGACCAGCATCAGCTCGATCGTCAGCCGGAATAAAGCCGAGTCCAACTTCCGTACCTTAATGCAATCAGCAATTTTCACCATAATCTGTATGGTAATATTCGCCGGCATCCTGGCTCTAGCCATCGCTTACAACGCTTCGCTGATGAATTTCAATGAAAGAAAAAATGAACTGGGACTATTAAGAGTACTGGGCTATACCAATGCTGAAATAAGAGGTGTATTATTGAAGGAAATTGGACTGCAATCCCTGATCGGTATCATACTGGGGATACCCTTGGGGCGCTGGCTGGCCAATTACTATATCGCGACTGCCGCTACTACTGATATGTATGCCATGCCGGCGGTGATCTATCCGCGTACTTACATTCTGGCAACAGTATCTGCCATTGTTTTTCTGATAGCAGGCTTTTGGCTGATAACTCCCCGCCTTAAGCGGCTGGACCTGGTGGAGACTTTGAAGAACTGGGACTAGGGAACCGATTTAACACAGATGGACACAGATGCCTGCGGCGCACGGATAAACACGGATTTTTATGTACAATAGCATTTTGTAATATGCGTAGCAATTCCAAAGTGTCATTGCTAGGACCCGGCACTCAGGCAAAAGTTCTCTAACTAACAAAAAAACCTCTGAGTACGGTGATGATGCGGCAATCTTCCCAATGCCTTATAAGACTTAAAGGTTGCTTCGCTGCGCTTGCAAAACGACAGGCCGGGGGACCCTAGTATCTAATCTGTGTAAATCTGTGTTAATCTGTGGCAAACTCGGCTATGGGTTGCACCTCACTATCGCAGCGTATCTTTAATCAACTACGAAAGTTGAGCTGAATAATCATATTAAGGGAGAGTTGGAGATGAATCGCAAGAGATATATGTGGATAGGAGCCATACTGGTGGTAATAGCCCTGGTCGTTTATAGTTATGCGGGCAAAACCCAAACCGTAGAGACGGTAACGATAGCTACCGGTACCATCTCCGTTCAGGTGAATGAAACCGGCTATGTTCAGGCCGCTGACGACTTTGAGGTCCAGGCGCTGCAGCCCGGTTATATAAAAAGTGTGGAGGCACAGATCGGTGATCAGGTCCAGGCTGGCCAGGTCCTGTTACGCCTTGAGAATACAGATCTTCATATATCCCTTACCTCGGCCAAATCCCAGCTTACCCAGTCGCAGGGTCAACTTGCTATTGCCCAGCAGGCGTTGTCCGGTTACATCATCAGCGCCGAAACCAGCGGTAAAAGTCTGGAGAGAACCGAACAGCTTTTTAAGGCAGGGGCGGCCACTCAGACTGAATTGGACCATGCACGTTCATCGGTGCAGTCTTTGCAGGAAACCATAGCGCATCAGCGCAAATATATCGCCGATCTGGAACAGCAAGTGGCCCTCGGTCAGCAGGCAGTAGGGCAAATCACTGAGAAATCAGGCCAGTTGATTGTGGTCAGTCCGCTGGCAGGAACACTGTTGGACCTGCCCCTGAAAAAAGGGTCGTATGTCAACTACGGCACTCCGGTAGCCCAGATCGGTATTCCAGAAAAACTGGAGATAAAAGCCGATGTATTAGGCGACCAAATGGGTGATATCACAACAGGCCAAAAGGTATATATCAGTGCTGCGGTAATGGGTGAGCAGGTTTTGACCGGCCGGGTCCAAACCATCCGTCCCCGTGCATTTACCAGGGTATCCGCCCTGGGGGTGGAGCAGAGGAGAGTGCCGGTCATCATCACTATGGACAGTGCCGGCAAGTTGAAACCAGGCTACGAGGTCCAGGTCGCTATCGAGACAGCCGCCAAATCGGAAATAGTAACGGTGCCGCGAGAATCCGTACAGGGCACGGCCGGAGACGAGACGGTCCTGCTGGTGGTTGATGGCAAAATCAAGCATCAGACTATTAAGTCTGGCCTGCGCAATGGAGACTACATTGAAATCATTTCTGGTCTCGAGCCAGGCGATGTCATCGTTCAGGATGCCAGCGAGGATATTGCAGATGATACACGGGTAAAAGCCGCCAAAATCCACCCTGCTAAGCAATAAGCCAGGGCTTTCACCCTGGCTTCAATATTAGTTCTGTTATCGATTATTTCAGTTGTTTGCCGTCTTTCCACTCACCTGCAAAGGCCGGATTACCGTCTTCGTAATAGGAAGTACCCAGGCCTTCCCGTTTACCTTCTTTCCATTCTCCATCATACCAGAGGTTGGTATTGGCGTAATAAAGCTTGCCCTGTCCATGGGGCTGGGCATCCTTCCATTCCCCTTGGTAGATCCTGCCATCCTGGTAATAGGCTGTGCCGAAGCCATTCGGCTTTCCATCCTTCATATCACCATCGTAAGCCACACTGAAACCTGCCTGTTGGAGAAGTTCATGGTACAACTTGCCTTTGTATTGCTTCATATCTCCCATATCGATCCCCCCTCTTTTTATGGCATTGTTGAGTTGGACTTCTGGGTTTGTATTATTATTATACTATATCGAATATTTAGTCAAAAGGGTTTGATGACTTGTCTACACGCATGATGGATGCTCCTATATATCCTCCTTGGCAATAATGGGGAATAGACTGGTAAAGCCGGAGATATCGAAAACCTCGCGAACGTTATCATTGAGCGCAGCCAGCGCTACCTGTCCGCCGGCCGCCTTGGTTCTTTTGGCCGGAATTCCTGCACCGCATGTCCTCCTTCATTTATTATAGGGGCTGACTATCTAAAATGCCCTGTATATACGACCGTGACACAGAACTGAGCGAGGTTATCCGCAGGGACAGGCTGCCGGGTTCCTCGGGAACGTCAACCACCTTGGCGTATATATCCCCGGCTTTTACCGGGCCGCTGCCCTCTCCTATCTCTAGCTTGACATCGGTCCGGGGTTCCAGGTCTAGTTCGCCCTTTATGGTCAATTCTTTAAGAGACAGTGATGTGATCAAGCCCGTAAGCGAATCTTCTCCGCACTGCTTATTGTGAATCAGCGATATCCTTACCGGCAGCGGGCGGACCAGGTCGGCCACCCCAATATGCTCCAGGGGAAGATAAAGGCCATAGGGCTCGCCTATACCATCAACATCGTATATCTTGACTAACTGCCGTATACCTTTGGGATAGACCTCCATCTTGCCTTTGAGGCTGATAACGGCACTGGCCATTTCCAGGGTATTATGTGAAACGAATACCTTGCCGCCCACAGTGTATGACTCGACCCGAGCCGCCAGATTGACATGGCTGCCGATCAAGCTGTACTTGGAGCGTTTCTCCGACCCGATATTTCCAGCTACCACAGAACCGGAATTTATCCCGATTCCCATCTCTATAGTGGGAAAGCCTTGCTCAATATTCCATCGATTTACTTCTTCCATAGCCAATTGCATATCCAGGGCGCAGGCAATAGCATGGTCAGCGTGATCTTCCATAGGAACCGGTGTGCCGAAAACTACCATAATAGCATCCCCGATAAACTCCAATATGGTCCCCTGGTATTTTACAATGACGTCGACCATTGTGCTCAGGTAATTATTCAGGATGTTTACCACAGTTTCCGGCGGCATCGTCTCAGACATGGAAGTAAAACCCCGCAGGTCAGTCATGATTATTGACACTTCCCGGATCTCACCGCCCATGCTCAGACCGCCCGGTTTCTCGATCAGAGCTTTCACTATCTCATCAGATAGATAGCGTCCGAAGGTCTGACTGATAAACTCGTTTCTAGCCTCAAGCTGTTGATTTAGCTGCCGAATCTCTTCCATGGCCTGAACGGCATCCCTTAATACCATGATTTCGCTTACATCATTAAAAACCGCAATAACCCCTACGGGTTCCTCATTTGTATCATGATCATTCTTCAGGAATGAGGTGGTAAGAAAAAGTGATTTGCTGTTTTCACCGGTATAATAATCAACGATGCGATTATGTATGGCCTCTTTCTCATAGACCGCATCCAGTATACATTGATTAAAGGTATCATTTTCTTCGTATTCAAAGAAAACCTCTAAGTATTTTCGGCTAAGCATATCTTCAGCGGCAAGCTCCAATATCTTTTCTGCTGCCGGGTTAACCAAAACGATGACACCAAGGAAATCTACTATAATAACTCCCTCGTTCATGTTATGAATAATGTTTTGATAGACCAGTGACGCTTGTCTCATCTTTGAATCACTCATAACTAACCTCCCAGTCATCAACTATGTCGTTTCTAGTAGAAACAGGTATCTACATCACAACTGCTTCTCACCCCGACCAGTCGGTAGTTTTCCTGCAGCCAGGCGTCAGCCTTCATGCGTCCGCAATCCCGCAAATAGGTTAAAAATCCCCAATCAGCATTGACCTTGCTCGACATATTCAGCTCAGCCATGGTTTCCTCGGGCCGAATCAAGTGAATATTTATTTTTTGCAGGTTTCCGCCATCATCAAAGCCCTTCTCTACGATCTTGTTAACAAAGTTGATGGCACGCATCTCACGCATTAGACTGGAATTGAAGCTTACCGAAGTTACACGATCCATAATGTCGCTAGGAGTTTTCGGGATTATTCTGTAGTCGGTGGAGTCGATTTGAACCACCAGCAGATCCTTGCAGTCAGTATGCTCGAACAAGGGAAACATAGCCGGATTGCCCAGATAACCTCCATCCCAGTAACGCTCGCCGTCAATCTCAACCGCTTGAAAAACCTGGGGGAGACAAGAAGAAGCCAGTACTGTATCAACGGTAATTTCACTATTTGGAAAAACCTTTACCTTGGAAGTACGTATGTTGGTGGCCGATAAAAAAAGCTTGTAGCGGTCATTTTGTTGGATAACGGAAAAATCAATTACCTTATTTAAGATAGATTCCATCGGGTTTATATTTAAGGGATTGCACTGGTAGGGAGACAATAGCGGGGTCAGAATGTTCCCAATGGCAAAGAGAATATTATTGTCGATATTGCCCGGGGACTTGAAACGATCCAGCAGGGTCTGCTTGAACGGCGAGAAAAAAGCCATCTTGCTATTCTCCCACCATACGGATTCCAGCGTTTTGCGGGCCTGCTCGGGTCCCCCGGTAATAAGTCCATAAACCAAAGCCACGCCATTCACTGCACCGGCACTGGTTCCTGAAATACCTACTATTTCAAGATCTTTTTCCTCCAAGAGTCGATCCAGCACACCCCAGGTAAATGCTCCGTGAGATCCGCCACCCTGCAGCGCAAGATTTAGTCGTCTTGTTTTACCCATTCATACTCCCCCCAATTTGGATGCTCTGGTAATCCTTCGACATATGCAATATTAATTCCTTTAACAATAACTACTACACCGCTCAAGATAAGATGCAAAAAGCTCGCTCAACAACGTTCTGACATTATGTTGATAGATCGAGCTTTTTGTGCCTTACTGACAAGCTGAGCCCGTACCAACCAATAGAGTTGATACGGGCTGTTATGTTAAGGCCCAGCTGTGGCCTTTGCTCCTATCTTTAGATAGCAGCTATTTTCTTCAGATCTTCGATGATTCCTTTGAGAATGGTGACACGCTCCTTCTGAGCAGCGGTTATTTTTTCGAGTGCTGCTTTCATCTGGGCGCTGTCCTGTCCTTTCTTGGCGGCTTTTAACAAAGCTTTATCGTTCTTAATCTCACCAACGCTCTTGGCCAGTTCGGTCCGACTTTTCTTCAGCGTGACTTTGGCATCATGCAACTTGGCGATTTGAGCCTCAGTCAGTTTATCGGGGCTCTTCTTCAGTTCCTTGATATGGGCTGTCGCAGCCTTTTGTGCTATACGGGCTTCGGCTTTCAACTGCAGGATCTCGGCCCGATTTCTCTTAATCTGGTTGGATATTGTCTGCAACTGAGCTTTAAGCTCCTGGCGCTGCTGTATTGCTTCTTTTTTTACGTTTAAGGTATCCGATGTAACGATGGCGCCTTTACGCTCAAGCTTCTCAGCCTGCATTTCCTGGCGTTTTTGCTGTATCGTCTGTTCCTTGGCCTTTATGGTATCCGTAGTATCCGGGGCAGCATATGCCATGGTCCCCACACTAAACATAAATATCATCATTACAATTAATGCAATTATCTTTTTCATGAAAAAACCCTCCTCTTTTTTATTCCAGGTCACTATCAGATATGTCCTCCAGGTTATTGATATCCTTGATCATTTGGTCGAGCTCCTGGTCGATCTGGTTTAACAACTCGGCCTTATCTTTACTGGCCACTTCACTCCCGGACTTCACAATGACCTCCGCCCCCGTGGACTCACTGGCCGGCGTGCCTTTTATATCCTTCTGCCCGGCAGCCGCTCCCCCGGGAGAAGCGCCTGCTGAGGCAGACGAATCGTCGCCTGGCTGAGTGAACCCTGGCTGTCCGGTTTCATTATCGCTCTTCGTCCCCACCCCGTCCCGGGTGCAGCCAGCCAAGAGAACCAGGATCATAAGAATAACCAAAAGAACATAATCCTTTTTCAACCTATAACCTCCTTTCCTATTCTCTAGATACAGAATAGGATGATATTATTAAAGAGTTCACAATAATTTGTAAACAGATTGTAAACTATGCAGGCAGCCAAAAAGTGAATACAGCTCCTTGTCCGGGCTTGCTTTCCGCGCTGATGCTCCCCCCGTGCAGCTCCACCAGGTCCTTGACGATGCTAAGACCCAGTCCGCTGCCTTCCTCTCCGGGTCTATGTTTTTGGCCCCGGTAGAACCTCTCAAAGATAAAAGGCAGGTCTTCTGCGGCAACACCGGGTCCCGAATCCTTAACAAAGAAATGGACTCTATTCTCCTGTCGCCCGGCAATTATTAAGATTTCTCCGGATTCCCCCGAATAGCGTACTGCATTGGATATGAGATTATAAAGAATCTGTTGCAGTCGTTCGTGATCAGCTATGACCTGCAGGTCCGGCGGGCAATCCAGCCGGATAAGCAGTCCGGGTTCTCCGCCCAAACGGAACTGTCTAGCCAGCTCCTCCAGGGTTTTCAACACTGATAACGCGCTTTTATGCAACGCAATACCGTCGCCCTGTAGCTTGGCCAGTTCCAGGATATCCCCGGTCAGTGTCATCAGCCGGCGGGTCTCGTCCTGAAGCAAACCAAGATACCGGGGATACTGCTCCAGCGGCACCAGCCCGTCTACCATCCCCTGAATGAAGCCGTTGATCGATGTCAGCGGTGTCCTGAGATCATGCGATACATTGGCTATAAACTCCCGTCTGATGCGTTCCGTGGTCTCGATTTGCCTCTGCATGTGATTGAGGCTGTTGGCCAAGAACTCGACCTCATCCCCGGTCTTGATGGATAACTCGGGGAGGTCTTCTCCCGCCGCCAGACTGAGGACCGCCTGCTCCATTTTGCGGATCGGTCTTGAAATGCGGGCGGCGGTCAAATAGATGATAAAAAAGCTAATGATCAGAAACAATACAGCGGTACCGCCGATTATGCCGTTTATTCTCGCTAGATAAGACCTGGTCTCACTCAGGGGAGAAAAAATTAGGATAGCCCCGATAATCTTGCCATCCACTCTGAGCGGAGTGCCTAGAAAGGCTACCTCGGCCTCCAGCATCCTGGAAAACTGCTTTTTACGGAATACGCTTTCACCGTTGAGTATCTGACGCAGATCTCCGGGCAGACATTCTTGCTGCAGTTGGCTAATCGCTTGGGCCGTTCCGTGCAGATCTGCCTGGTCAAGCTTAAGCGCATAGATAGTCGTATCTGTGATATATCCCAGGTTATCCAGCGCGATCTGCATCTCCTTAGCTGTGTAATCACCCTGGTAGTAGCCGTTGACTACTATTGAAGCACGAGTGGCCGCCGCATTAAAAACCCGGGTTTTCTCAGTATATATATAGCGAGAAAAACCATAAGAAAGCAACCCAGCTAAACTGCCGGTCAGCAGAAGCATTAATAGCAGATATGTAGATAGAAGCCGGCTGAAGATGCTCCGGCCCATCAGATGACCTCCAATTTGTAGCCTACGCCCCATACCGTCTTGATCCTGCAGGAGTCACAATAAGCCTCGACCTTTTCCCGCAGTCGGTTGATATGTACATCTACGGTCCGGGTATCCCCTTCGTAGCTATAGTCCCACACCTTCTCCAGCAGTTTCTCCCGGGAAAAGACGATATTGCGGTTAAACAACAGGAAATGTAGCAACTGGATCTCCTTTGGCTTGAGATCTACCATTTTCCCATTGACGCTGACCAAATAGCTCTGGATATCGACCGTAAGATTGCCCAGTATGATCAATCCATCTTCCTGGGCGGCTACTGTCGCAGCAGATTTTAATCGGGTCTTTACCCGAACTACCAGTTCACGAGGTTCAAAAGGTTTGACCAGGTAATCGTCCGCCCCCAGTTCAAAACCCTGGACTTTGTCCTCAACCATATCTCGCGCGGTAAGAAATATAATCGGTACCTGGCTGGTTCTCCTGATCATCCTGCATACCTCCCAGCCGTTGATCACCGGCAGCATGACGTCCAGCAAAATCAGATCAGGATTCAGGCCTTTGGCCATATCTAAAGCGCTGCTGCCATCGTGTGCATAGTCCAGCTGGTATCCTTCATTGCCCAGATACAATTCGATCAATTCACATATATTTTGGTCATCATCCACTACGAGGATTCTGTCCCCCGCCATACATAAATCACTCCTTAAGCTTAATTATAACTTATCATGGCAGCCCCAGTTTGCAGCATAATGTCCACGGATGCTCTGGCCTATGTAGCTTTGCTTGACAATCTAAGTATTGCTTGTTACCATGAGGACAGTTTTCAGAATATTTTGATTATGGAGGCTGCTATGGCGCGATATGTTATCACGGACAGCACCGCTTACCTTCCGGCTGATATTTTGGAACGCTACAATATTATTACCGTCCCCTTGAACGTCCACCTTAATGACATGACCTACAAAGAAGGCTTAGACATCTCTAACGACAAATTCTATCATTTACTGCGCTCCAGCAATTCGTTTCCGACTACCTCACAACCGTCGGCCGGAGAATTCCTTGCTGTCTTTTCCCAATTAAAACCCGATGATGAAGCCATAGTAATAGTGATCTCGGCAGAATTGTCGGGAACACTGCAATCCGCTGAAGTAGCGCATCACATGCTGTCGATTGAACTGCAGGAGAGGATATCAGTAGTGGATTCACGTTTCGCCGCTATGGGGCTCGGTTTTCAGGTGATCAAGGCCGCGGAGATGTTAGAGGTCGGCTATACCCGTCCGAGTATCTTGAAAGCCCTGGCCGAAATGCAAAGCAAACAAGACATCTTTTTTATCGTAAACGATTTGCAATACCTAGTGCGCGGCGGACGCCTGAGCAAAACCAGCGGGCTGGTAGGCAACCTCCTAAAAGTAAAGCCGATCCTTTTTGTTCGTAATGGCCACATTGAACTGTTTGATAAGGTCCGTACCACCGAGAAAGCTCTGGTGACCATGCTGATCGAGGTAAAAAATAAACGGTCGATCTTGGAGCGACTGTGCGTGATACATGTGCAGGCACCGCTCGAGGCGGCAAAACTGAAACGCCGTCTGGAGGAGGAATTCAGGCTACCTACCACCATCAGTGAAGCTGGCCCGGTAGTAGGATCTCATACTGGACCCGGTACTCTGGGGATTGCCTACTGTTGATCCTTTTAGATCTTGCTGCCCCTAATTGTGCGCATTCCCTTATCATATTTAATCTTGAAAAGGGCCTGGCATCTCGCGCAGATAAGATTCTCAAAATCGAGAACTTCCGGCAGGTTCGGCGTAAGGTTGACCTTTGTTACTTGTCCATCCGGGGCAATAGCAAAGGTCTTTGGTTTGTGGTAAACACGCTGAATCACCAGCGGTATCTTGCATTTGGGACATAAAGGGATCTCGTACCTGGACATATCGCTCCCATCCCCCAATGTTTAATATTCACCATCTTAATATATAATGGTCAAATTACCAATTTATCCTTTGCGGGCTCAGGTGTTTTTCTTCGCCGTTGACTTATTTGAATTTTGTAAATAAGCGTGTTATTATTTCTTACAATATTTGATAACTATATCTATAATGCGGGGTACAAACAAATGATAGAAATAAACGGGGTATCCAAGAGTTATAATCGGGCGACCGTAAAGGCGGTGGACAATGTCAGCCTTACCGTTAATAATGGCGAGATATTCGGTTTTTTAGGGCCAAACGGAGCCGGGAAGACTACCCTCATCAAGATGATCACCGGCATACTGAATGCGGATGCCGGCAGCATACGAATCAACGGCTATAACATCAGCGAGGACCCGATCTCTGCTAAGATGCAGTTCGGTTTTGTGCCGGACGATCCCAACATCTTTGCCCGCCTAAGCGGTATTGAATACCTGAATTTCATAGCCGATATTTACCAGGTTCCCGGGAGCCAGCGGGGATCACGCATAAAACAGCTGCTGCAGCGTTTCGACATGCTCAATGCCGCCGGGGATCGCATCCAGAGCTACTCCCATGGTATGAAACAGAAGATCGTCGTGATCGGCGCTCTTCTGCACGACCCGCCGGTGTGGATCCTCGATGAACCAATGACCGGCCTTGACCCACGCTCTTCTTTCGATCTCAAGGAAATGATGCGAGAACATGCTGATGCCGGTAAAACCGTGTTTTTTTCCACCCACGTTCTTGATGTCGCAGAAAAGGTCTGTGACCGGCTGGCCATAATCAACAAAGGAAAGGTCATCTTCTGCGGCAGCATGCAGGAAATCCGGGCTCATGCCCGCGAAAACGAATCGCTGGAAAATCTTTTTCTGGAGCTGACCGAAGATGCATAGATTTGGGGCATTACTGAAAATACTCTTGATCAACTATTTCGGGATATCCGTCCGGCAGCTGAGAGATCCGGTTAATCGGAAGGAGTATCTTAAAAAACTTGGGCTGGGCCTAATCATAGTGGTGGCCCTGGCTCCGACCATTGTTCTATATACCAATATTCTGATCAAAGGTTATGAAGTGCTGGCTCCCCTGGGACAAGCAGGCGCTATTCTGACTCTGGGCATGGTGCTGGTAAGCGCGCTGGTGTTCTTTTTCGGAGTCTTTTATGTGGTAAGCTTATTCTATTTCGCGGCGGATGCCGAAAGCCTGCTGGCTCTGCCTCTGCGCGCCTGGCAAGTGCTGGGCGCCCGTTTTTGCCTCTTACTCTGCTATGAATACCTGACCGCGCTGCCCTTTTTATTGCCGCCGCTCATCGTATATGGGGTAAAATCCGGAGCTGGTCTCTCATATTGGCTTATGGCCCTGCTGGGCTTTCTGGTGATACCGGTTTTACCGCTTTCCCTGGCCGCCATCCCTACCACTATAGTCATGCGATTCGCCAACCTTAGCCGGCGCAAGGACATGTTCAAGATCGTTGGCAGTATATTCGTCATTGCCCTGGTCATCGCTTATCAGTTTTTCTTTCAGAACGCTGCTCCGCAAAACATGGACCCGGAATTTCTGCAGCGTCTGTTCACACAACGAAACGGCCTTATGGATCAGCTCAGCGGAGTTTTTCCTTCTACCCGATACCTGGGACTGGCACTGGTCGATGCCGGCAAACTCATCGGGTTATTAAATCTAGCGATATTTATGCTGGTTTCTTTTTTAGGTCTGATACTAGCCTGGTTTGTCGGAGAGAAGTTCTATTATCAGGGCCTTATGGGCTCCAGCGAAACCAGTGCCCGTCGCAAAGTCCTGAGTCACAAGGATTATCAGAAGCTGACGAACCCCTCATCGGCACTCTTTGCCTACATGCTTAAAGAAATCCGCCTGTTGTTGAGGACTCCAACCTATTTTATGAACAGTGTTATGACCAATCTGCTGGCCCCGCTTCTGATCCTGCTACCGTTTTACTTGCAGTCCCGCCGGGGAATCACCATGCCCTGGAGCAACCTGATGAATACGCCGCAAGGACAGAGCACTCTATTGGTTGCTGTGGTAGCTATCATATTATTTATAACAGGGTCCAACGCCATGACCGCCACTGCCATATCGCGTGAAGGCAAGGAATTCTATATCTCACGTTTCATACCCCTGTCATATAAACAACAGATCAGCGCCAAGATACTGTCTGCCTATATCTTCGGCGTGATCGGCGCTTTAATGATGATAGTGGCATCGAGGATCCTATTTCCGCAAAGCGTGCTCTTCATGGTACTGCTGCTGGGAGTCAGCCTGGTTGCCATAATACCGATATTGGAAGCCGGCTTGCTCATAGATATCCTGAGACCGAAGCTGGAATGGGAGAACGAGCAGCAGGCCTTCAAGCAGAATCTCAATGTACTGTTTTCCCTGCTGTTTGCCCTGATAATAGCTGGAGTAATCGTCTACATGGTCATTACCTTTTTCCATTCCCTGCTCTGGGCTGCTTTGTTTATGTTGACCTTTTTCACCGTACTGGCTGCCCTGCTCTATTACCTCCTAATGAATTGGGGTATTACGCTCTACCAAGAGTTAGAGTCCTAACCAATTATTTCAGTGTAAACATTTTCAAGAAGAATCGTGGAAAGGTACGCAGCATTGCCTTCGTATTTACTTATGATCAAGCATAGCAGGAGGAATCATATGAAGCGCATTGTGATATCATTCATAATAATAGCCTTATTATCCATTGCCGGTTGTACCGAAACCAGCCAGACACCATCCCCCAAGGATCTCCAGAGCGACTTCCAGAAGATCATGAACGAAAAGACCAGTCCCCAGGAGTTGATGGATTTTGCCAATAACCATATCTCCGTACTCCCCAAAGAATCTGCTAGCCGACTGGTTTTACGGCTCGAATCCATCCAGCGGGAACAAATCGAAGCCCGGACCGATACCCTGCTGAAGCCAGACACCCAGACCGCTCTGCAGCAATTTGATTTCAATAGTAGTCTGGACGAAATGATAGCTAGTGCTCGCGATGAAAAGCTTCTCGTTATTTTAAAGGAAACCAAGGCCAACGGGTTTAAGATAATTCCGCTGGAAGGCAACTATTATCCTATCATTGATTATGAACAGTACCAAATTTATCAGCCTTACGTAAATGAAGATATTAAGGCTTACATCGATATCGCTGCCAGCGAATCAACCCAGGCCTGTCTAAATGATGCCGCCATGACCATCACCTGGCCTGAACTGGCCAGGCGGGCCCTGCGTTCAGAGAAATTCATCACACAGTATCCCGATTCGGCCAGGATTGATGATGTGCGCCAGCAGCATGATATTTATGTAACTACTTATCTGTACGGGGCTAATAACACTCCGGCCTTCGATTACGACACTAAAATCCTCAATCAAAAGGCCCGGCAAAGTTATTACGAGACTGCCAAATCTTCCGGCCAAATAGCCGAAGTAATCAAACAATACCTTACCGTCCTGGAAAAGAATCAATATAAGCGGACCCCGGAGGTAGAGCAGTATCTGAAAGATGCAGAGAAGACCCTGCAAAGCACGAAATGATAAATTTCCTCTTGCCAAGCGACTGCGCGATGTCAGCGGGGACGTCTCCCCCGCTGATATTAAGATGCGTGCCTGCCTGTTGCAGTCGTGATAGAATGGTATAAACCAACAATCCTGGAGGCAGGCATGGATCTTTTACCGGTATTCGATATCCTTTTGAAATCATATGGTCAGCGCTATTGGTGGCCGGCGGAGACAGCATTTGAAATGATGGTAGGGGCTATCCTGACTCAAAATACTGCCTGGACCAATGTTGAAAAAGCAATTGCTGGCTTCGGCGACCGCCTGTATCCCGAATATGTAGCCGAGGCTGATTCTGCAGAACTGGCGGAAATCATCCGCTCCACCGGGTATTTCAATCAGAAGGTAATAAAGCTCAAAGCCTTGACGGCTTGGTTTGCTGGCTATGATTATGATGTGGAGCAGGCCCGGCAGGTCGATGGCGAGACCCTGCGCCGGGAATTGCTGTCGGTCCGGGGAGTCGGTCCGGAAACGGCGGATTCGATACTTCTTTATGCCCTGGATAAACCTTTTTTTATCATTGACACCTATACCCGGCGTATCCTCTACCGTTTGGGCTATGATATCCCCAAATCATATGACGAACTGCGCTTGATGATCGAAAGCCGCATTCCCCAGGATATCTACCTTTATCAGGAATTCCACGCCCTCATCGTTGAGCACGCCAAACGCCACTGCAAGAAAAAACCGGTATGCTCCGAGTGCCCCCTGGAGAAGCGGTGCCGGAAAAGAATAGAGTAAAACATCGATAATTATATTCTCAACCTTCGTAGTTGAAATATAATGCGCAACAGAGCTGGGTCAGGAATACGATTTATTGCCACAGATTAACACAGATTCACACAGATGAGATTTGAAGGACCCCGTCCTGTCATTGCGAGCGCAGCGAAGCAATCTTTAAGCTATGCAAGCCCCGGGGAAGATTGCCGCGTCCCCGGCACTCAATAAAATAGTTCAGTCTTATAAAGTAATGCATAATAGGTAGCCGTTATATTTGGATT
>JAAYCK010000143.1 GCA_012729835.1 Syntrophomonadaceae bacterium | reverse complement strand
GTTCTACTTTACTTGGCGATAAATACCTGATAATCAAATTAGAGATACGCTCACACTCAACTACATTGTCTCCGTGAATTCTAAAACGTCTACGCATAACGTTCCCAACCTTTCTAAACTAAACACCTTAGAATTTTTTCTAAATATCGTTAAATGAGTAATAAAGTATGGCTCAAAATCCCCACCGCCACCATCCGATAATAGAGGATTATGCCGCCCTTCGGGTCTGCTTCGCCGACATAATCTCCATTATCCGAAGGTGGCTATCCCGCTGCGGACACTGCCCTTACACCGGTACCCTGTCGGCTGGCACCGGGAATATGTGCACAGCCGGTGACGGGCAGAGTCCTTCGCTCGATGCCCGGTCGCTCGTCCGGTCTCCGCTGCGCTCCGCTTCGGACCAGCCTCCTCGTTGTTATCTGAGTAGCTTGAAGCAATCGATGCCCCCCGGGTAAGCTGCTCAATGCTGCTACGGCTCTCTCGCCTTCTGGATCCTGGTTTTGCACTCGAGAACCTTTGCAGCCTTTAGCACCAATACCCTTATCCCGTTCCAGGCACTGGCTCGGATACCCTCCGGCGCGACCTGGATGGCTTCGCCATCAAGGTCGCTTCCTCGCCAGAGCCTTTCACTCGGTGCCCGGTCGCTCGTCCGGGCTCCGCTCTCCGGACCAGCTCCTCGCTATTGTTGTTTCTGATCTTGCAGCACTTGAATCATTCGATCCATTTTATCCAGTAATTCTCTTCTGTAGCCGTTTTCCCTTTTTGCGAGATATAAAGATACCAAAATAATTAGAATCACCAACAGTAACACATTTATAACCGACCAAGTGAATGGATCCATTATAATACCCCCCTATCAATTTCACCGGATAGATTTTAAGCATACTGCTTATTAATCTCGCTTAAACAACCTTTACAGATCATTTTTCCTTGATATTTGATTACATCCAGGGCATTATTGCAGAAGATGCAGGCAGGTTCATATTTCTTAAGAACTATTTTTTCGTCATCCACATAAATCTCCAATGGATCCTTTGTTTTAATATCATGTGATTGTCTTAATTCAATTGGAAGGACTATACGCCCAAGTTCGTCTACCTTTCTTACTATTCCTGTTGCTTTCAACATATAAAAACCTCCTTTTTTCTTTATGGTTTACACCTCTGACATGGTTCAAATCCAGCTTGAACAGCATCATTCCTTGTATCAAATAAAATCTGATTAGCCGGCTTTGGCAAGTAACTGCAGCTGCTACGATGAAACTTCTTTGAATTTTTGTTGCCTATGTATTGTCCGGAATCTCCAATATTTTTTACCGGGGTTATTACAGGATATCCCGTCTGCGAACATGGAGAAGCATTGATGCTGAAGCTGCTGCCATCAGTTGTAACAATAATGGTTCCTTGTTTGTCTGTGCGATAGATCTTGGCCCCTGTTGACTGCAGCCTGGTCAATAGTCCATCAGAAGGATGACCATAATCATTCCCCTCGCCAACAGAGATTATTGCTGCTTGAGGATACACTTTATTAAGAAACGCTTGAGTTGAGCCTGAATTAGATCCGTGGTGCCCCACTTTTAATATTTCTGCGGATATTTCTCCATATAGATTTGACTCCACCGGACTTTCCGCATCTCCCATAAATAAAAACTCTATATCACCGGTATCCAGTCTGCAGACTACCGAATAGTTATTCACTTCTTCCCAGTATTCGTGGCCCGTCAGTATTTTAAAGGAAGCATTGCCATAGTTGAAAGACTGGTAAGCTGCCTGGGCATATTTTGCGCCTTCTGCCTGTACGGAGGTGAAGTAAGAGTTAAAGGCGGCGGTATTAGACGGATAGCCACTGTCAATGATATTCTCAACATCAAACATATTCAGGACATCAGAGATCCCGCCGATATGATCTTCATGTGGATGAGTCGCGATCAGCAATTCAATGTCATCCACTCCCTGATTTTTTAAATAACTTACCACCGTGGATCCATCTACGCGGTTGCCGGCATCGATTAAGATATCCTGGTCATCTGGCAAAGAAATATAGATGGCATCTGCCTGTCCCACATCGATAAAATGAACGATAATTTTTTGTGCTGAGGATAGGTTCAAGCTGGCTTCTGGCGAGGTAATATAAATGGTTTGCGTCCCCTGGTCCCAGCGCACATTACCACCGAAAGCTTCTCCTACAAATCGAAGCGGAGCCAGGGTTCGGCCATTGACAATTTTGGCCGGCACGTCAAGTTGTTGCACCGATCCATTAATAGTAGGCTGTGTTGATCCAATGGGCAAAACGACTTTTGTGTTGGCTTTAATGGCTGTAGCAGTATTTTTGTTTGAATCCCAGAAGACCTCCGCTCCCATAGCTTCAAAGATAGCTCTTAATGGAACCAGGGTGCGACCGTTTTCGATCGTAGGCGCAGCATCAGTAAAGTGCAGCGGTTCCCCGTCAAGTATAACGTTAGGAGCAGCACTTACTGGCAATGCCAGGACAAAACACAACAATACTGCAAGAATAATCGATCTTTTCATATTGACCTCCGGAAGTCAGTTATATATACTTCTTCAACATTTAATAACAAAATCCTTTCCATAATTACTAAATGCAGGTATTTCACTATAGATGGAGAATTTATAGTTATGGTTATAATTACCGTTAGGAGGTATTAAAATGGGTGGGTTTTTTTACATTATCAAGGAGAATAAGTACCTGACTTCTGGAGCAAAGTTTACCGATAATGTTAACTTAGCATATTTATATGATAATAGAGATGAAGCCGAGTGTATTGCAAGAAAAATCGAGGGAATTGTTATGGCCCGTAGGTCAAGAAAATGGATCATAGTGAAGAATGGTATGTATCTTAGCAACAATGGTAGATTTATAGAAGACATTAAAGAAGCGTATATTTTTGATCAAAGCACTGCTGAACAATATGCCCGAGAATTAAAAGGAGAAGCAGTAGAATCTTTATAGTATGAATATATTCCCCCTGGTTAAGATTCTCCTAAGAAAGTGAATTGGCCAGGGGGATTTGCTTTGCAGTCACCCAATATGACCGTAATGATATAATGAGAACAACTGTTCTATATAATAGGAAGAGATTGGTGGTGATCTTATCTATTCAAAAATTGAGAAGATCAAAGACAGTGTAATTTTATTTCGTCCTATTTATTGTGACTATGGCGATATTACTGAGCTCTTTTATACTGATAATAAAAAAATTGTACAATCTTTCGACCAGAGAAATATAAAGAGTGTCCGCCTCGCATTTGCCCGTTCGTATTCTCTCGATCTAAATGCTCAATTTAAAGAAATGAAAATAAAGCTGGGACGCAGATTTCCGCTGCCATTTTATTTGCCGGATAAAAGAGTTTTCGTCCCCTTCAAAATGCGGAAACCAAAACTTGCTGGTGACAAAACATATGGTTATGTTGATTTAAACTCCATCAAATCTACCAGCACTTTTGGTAGAGGGATCTTCTTAAACATTTTAGCAAGTGAAACAATTGCTCTTTATAATACCCCGGAGGTTGTAAGAAATATTATCAACCTCGGGCGTGAGATTGAATACCAGATCAACAGATCACCTGAAACTGAACCGGAAAAGGTTTATGCTGCCATGAAAATTTTAATTGATAAACTCTTTAAAATTGAAGGATTATTGTCAGATCAGTCTTTAACTATTTCATAAATATCCCGAAACCGGTTTCCCGATCTAATTACCATCTTCATAAGCATTTCTCTCCTTTTCACTTAAATCACACTTCCCTATAAACTTCAAAGCGTAGAGAACTATTTGCTCTGCAAAATAATTATGGGAGGTGAAAAACATGGCTGTAACTCCGATAGCTGTTACCCGTGACATTATTCTTGTTATGGATAATGGAATTGGTGCATATAGCTTTTGAGCTGCTCGATACCATCTTTTCGCTTTGGTTTCTTGCACTCAACAATGATTTTTGGCGTTTCTTTACTGTTATC
>JAAYCK010000142.1 GCA_012729835.1 Syntrophomonadaceae bacterium | reverse complement strand
CACAGCTTCTTCGGGTATATAGCTGTATTCTTTCTGAATGGCATGGTAAGCCTCAATTATGCCGCCGGGTAGATCTTGGTATTGGCTGATAATCTCATTGTAGTCTGCCATTATTGTTTTCACCTCCTGATTAATACTCTGCACTTGATTTTTCTGATCATGATTAAGCCGTTTCAATCTTTACTGCGCAAACCTTGTACTCGCCAGTTCCGGCCAGATCGCAGACAAAGGGACTGGTAACCTCATTGGTCGGCGTACTGCTATAATGGTGGGACATCCAGATAACCCCGGGCTGCACCTGATCGGTTACCCAAGCGGTGGTCAACACTGAACCACGGCGGGAGGTGACTCGCATGCGGCTGCCGGTTACCAATCCCATACTGGCAGCCTGTTCGGGATGAACCTGGGTCATTTCCCGATCCCACACACTGACGATACCGGCGGAATACTGGGTGGTGACATTATAGTGCTGCATTATGCGGCCAGTACAAAGCAGAATGGGATAATCCGCGTCCGGCATTTCTCCGGGCGGTATGTGTTCATTGGGCTGAAATCCGCCCAGGCCGCGGGTGAATTTGCCGATATGCAGTATCGGTGTCCCCGGATGATCGGCGGATGGGCACGGCCAGTGTACCGACTCTTTTTCCATTCGTTCGAAGCTTATGCCCGCCATAGAGGGAGATAGTGAAGCCATTTCCGCCCAGATCTCACTCGGGTGGTTATAGCTCATGGGATAGCCTATACGAGTAACCATCTGGCAAATGGTCTCCCAGTCGCCCTTACCAGGTAGAGGCTCAATGGCTTTGCGAACCCGCTGCGGCCTGCGTTCGGTATTGGTGAAAGTACCATCACACTCGGCAAAGCTAGCGCCTGGCAGCACTACATCAGCCAATTCGGCGGTTTCGGTCATAAAGAGTTCCTGCACCACTAAAAAGTCCAGGTTCTTGATGGCCTCTTTTATATGATTGGCGTTCGGGTCGGTCAGCACCGGATTTTCACCCAGGATATACATGACCTTGACCTTGCCTTCGTGGGCGGCCTCAAACATCTCCGGAATCTTTAGTCCCACTTTATCAGGCAGCGAAACGCCCCAGGCCTTTTCGTGTTTTTCCCGGGCGGCTGGATCACTTACATTCTGATACCCGGAATAGACATTGGGGAGAGCCCCCATATCACAGGCGCCCTGCACGTTGTTCTGACCGCGAACCGGATTAACGCCTACTCCAGGACGACCGATATGACCGGTCAGCATGGCTAGATTGGCGATGCTCATAACGTTGCGGGTTCCACAAATATGCTCAGTGATACCCAGGGAATAGAAGATCATGGCCTTATCGGTAGTGGCATACAGACGCGCTACCCGGTAAAGGTCTTCTACCGGGACTCCGGTCAGTTCGGAAACCCGTTCGGGAGTATATTCAGCGGCCAGCGCCTTCATCGCTTCATAGTTCTCTGTGCGTTCCTCGATGAATTTCTGGTCTTCCAGACCCTCTTTTATGATGATATGCATTAAGCCATTGAGCAGAGGGATATCAGTACCGTGTTTCTGCTGCAGCCAGATATCGGATTCGGCGGCCAGTTCAGTCCGGCGGGGATCACATACCACCAATTTGCAGCCATGACGGGCCGCTTGACGCATCTTATAACCCAGGACCGGGTAAGATTCAGTGGGATTGATACCGATCAGGAACAACAGTTCAGCTTCATTGGTCACCTCCGACAGGATGTTGGTCATAGCACCGCTGCCGAAAGAATTGGCCAGGCCGGCTACCGAAGGAGCGTGACAGGTACGGGCGCAGTGGTCCACATTGTTGGTGCCCATGGCAGCACGGGTAAATTTCTGTACCAGGAAATTCTCCTCATTGGTACAGCGGGCTGAGCTTAGCGCGGCAAAGGAATCCGCGCCGTTCTTGGCCTTGTTGTCATTGAACTTCTGCGCAATCAGATCAAAGGCCTCATCCCAGGTGGCTTCCTCGAATTTACCATTGCGCTTAATTAACGGGGTCTTAAGCCGTTGGGGACTATAGATGAAATCCCAGCCAAAGCGTCCCTTGACACACAGGCTGCGGCCATTTACCGGTGATTTCGGGTTGGAAAGCACGCCAACTACTTTGCCCTTGTTTACAGCCAGGTCAAAATTACAGCCGGTGCCGCAGAAGGGACAGGTGGTCTGTACTCGCTCGATTTCCCAGCGGCGTCCTTCACCAGCCATGGTTTTTTCAGTCAGGGCTCCGGTCGGACATACCGCCACACACTGACCGCAGAAAACGCAATCGGACTGAATATAGTCCACATCACCGGCACAGGCGGCCTTGCGATGAAATCCCCGGCCTTGATAAGACAGGTTGTCTTTGCCGGTCATTTCCTCACAGGCCCTTACACAGGCCCCGCAGAGGATACATTTGTTCATATCGCGTAATATAAAGGGATTGCTGTCATCGATCTCGTAAGCATGTTTATCGCCTGCGAAGGGGGTCTCTTTTACACCATACTGGTAGCAATAACCCTGCAGGACACATGCACCTGCCTTGTCACAGGTCATGCAGTCCAGGGGATGATTGGCAACAAGCAGTTCCAGTATAGTCTTTCTGGCCGCCACGACAGCTGGCGACTCGGTCTTGATCTTCATCCCGGACGTTATCGGCGTAACACATGAAGCAGGTAGCAGGCGGTTTCCTTCTATTTCCACTACGCAAAGACGGCATGCGCCCAACGGGCTAAGCTCTGGATCATAACATAAGCGGGGTATCTTGATCCCGGCTCCTTCGGCAGCCTGGAGAACGGTGCTGCCCACCGGGGCCTCGACCTCCTTCCCGTTTATGTTGATTTTGATCATTTCCACTTCTTTCACTCCTTCCGAACTTTAGGGTAAAAAGGACATAAAAAACTCCTAACTGTGTAGGAGGAAGGTTCAATATTGGTATGATTGCAAATGCCCTATTTGCTTTCAAAATGCTTGCTCCTTCCCCCTTCCAGAAAAACCTCACAGGGCACCAAACGCAAAGTGTAACAATAGTGACCTTTCGGCAATATTGAACAACAGCGCAATTGGTTTTTCTGGCTAGTGACTCCTTTCCAAGTAAGGGAGGCAAACCCGTTTCCAGATTTACCGTACCGGCAAATAACCGTGTCGGCTAAATCCCCCTGGCCGTAGCTTTAGGCGAAGTAGCTTTGGAGCTGCACTTTCAAATAAGTTGTTTTTAAGTATTGACTGCTATGCAAGACATAGGACGAAGCAATACTGAGGTATGCTAAAAGTAAGCATGCTAAGATATGGGAAGCCCTTTTAGGCAGAGTGTTTAAAGCAGGTTACATCGCTTTAGTGATCCTCTGGCTGAATTCGGTAGAGAAAGGCTTCAATATATCCATGTCGTTAACATTATTCACTCGAACACAACAAACCACCGGTTTGTTCCGTTTAGTTCACACCAACTGGTTCATTACTTGCTTGATCCGTGTACTTGATAGCACTTTCTCACCTCCCTCAGACGCAACTTGAGCCGTAAGAAAACCCAGTTTTCCTCCGAGCCCGGTTGACCGGCAACTTGGTTCCGGCAAATTCGGTATATTATCACTTCGACACGTAAGTTAATATTCCTTCTATTTATTCTTAGTATAAATATAATTTTGGATAATTCCCCTCCAGGCATGCAATAACCAGGGGTAAAAAAACTGTACGAAGAACTTGCTCCGGAACTCTATGAGCAGGAGAGCTCTGATTCGTATCCAATATATGAATGTTAAAGTGAAGACTTTATTGGGCGTGCAAATATATAAACGATAGATTTGTATTACTAAATAAACCGCCAACGTCCAGCCGGTTCAGGAATGCTTGGTTAGTCTCGTTAGCTGTTCGTGCAGGCTGGAGCCAGGAAACTCGCTGGCCAGGATGTCCAGCCATATCTCATCATATTTCCGGCCGTTTATGATCTTAGCCTCCCGCAGCCGACCCGCCTCTTTGAAACCACAGGCTTTATAGCAGCTGATAGCCCGCGTATTGAAGGAGTAAGGCCGCAAATAGATATTATTCAGATTTAGGATATTGAAGCCATAATCCAGCAGCAGCATGACCGCCTCCCGGCCATAACCCTGGCCCAGCAGATCCCGTTCCCCGATAAATATGCCGATTTCTGCCTTGCGGTTGACCTGATCGATGTTGACTATCCCGCAGTTACCGATCAGCCGATCATCCGCCGCCAGCCGGATGCCAAACTCCGGACGCTGCTCTTTGAGCGACTGGATCAGGAATTCCCGCTCTCGTTCCAATCCGATATTGACGCTGAAGGCATTCAGATATACGGCAATCTCCGGATCGTTCAGCCATTGTACATAGAGAGGTGCGTCCTCCACCTCCATGGGAGATAGGTAAACGCGGGAACCTGAGATTTTTCTTATACCCATTATTTTTACACCTCCATGCGACGATAAACACAAGAGAACAATCTTCCTGCTTATTCGTGTGCTTCTTAATGATAACCTTCGAAATTGTCGTTCAGATATCACCAAATCATAACTGCGAGATTTCTTTTCCGCTCGTCGAGTCGAATACAAACTTTTCAGCAACTGTCTTTGTGTCATATTTCAGTTTCGAATAAGTGATTTCATGCGCCTCCTGGTCATAGTCGACCTGATAGACATATCGAATTCCGTCTTCTAT
Organism: Syntrophomonadaceae bacterium; assembly: GCA_012729835.1. Classification (GTDB taxonomy): domain Bacteria; phylum Bacillota; class Syntrophomonadia; order Syntrophomonadales; family Syntrophomonadaceae; genus Syntrophomonas_A. The sequence continues at coordinate 10,063 of JAAYCK010000142.1, read as the reverse complement.
GCGTTCAACATTGCCGACCCAGAGCGGATACTTTGATAGATTTCGATTCTCACACATCATATTGGACACCTCAACGGATACGCCGAGCGAAGTAAGCAGCGGATGGTCAAAGTCGCCATAATTTCCAATTGCAGCATGGCGGCTGATAGACTTAAGATATATTGCAGCATATTCTCGCTCCTGCGTCTGCAGCTCCTTTACTCTGCTCGCACTGATATTAAGGCACTGGAACTGCAACGCTAGCGGAAACATTTTTCTGATAGAAGCAGCATACCCCTCCCCGTCCTCCGGTTCTTGGTAGTTCACCATCGAATAGGTTCCGGCTCCATCTTTGGAAAACTTGATTACGCTTGGAATCACGCCGGTGCCACTGACTTTCACGAAGTTTCCATCTTCAAAGCCATATTCGCCATACATGGCTAGGACATAGGCGATCACGCTGGTTCCCTCGGTGGTACTATCCATGATATAGTGGCCCTCAGCCTGACATTCACCAGCCAAATAAGAACCTCGATTTTTGGTGAGAATGGCGTTGGATACGGCTTTATCAAGGTTGGAAGTAGCCTGTGTAGTATCATCAAAGTTGCTTGCTGAAGTATCCGGTGCGGTTGGTCGCGTCATCACATAGCCGATAATTCCTGCCGCTATTAAAAACAGACATAGTAGCACAATCCACTTTCCTTTATTCATACCCTTCTCCTACCTTTGTTTTCAAGCGTTGCTTAAAATGTCTACCATGTCCACCAGTCTGGCGTACCTTGCAGACGGGGCAATTATTATGTAATCATAGCACATATTCTATATCACCACGCCGTGAAAGTTAGCTGCGACGTGCTTTTAGTACCTATTAATGACCCACCAATTAATGAGGCATAATGACACAACAATAACGTCCCCTTGTGTCCAGTTCTAACAACAGTGGGGCAGCCCGTCGGGTCGGCAATTTTCTATTGTGTCATTGCGAGCGCAGCGCGGCAATCTTCCCCCGTTTCCATAGCAATGACACACACAGATTTTCGCAGCAACTCCAGAAGCTATAACTCCTCTTTACCATCGTTTCACACTGCCCATTGACTTTATCCGACATTATGTTAGTCTACATATAGTTTTAATTACTAGACCAACAGTTATTGTAAATTTTTTGTAAGGACTGGACTAATGCTTTCTTGGTTGCGTTATTTTTTAATTGTAATCTATCTGTTTCTAGTTGGAGCCGTAGGCATCCTGGTCTGCCTGGCCCGACCATTTCATCCCGATAATACCAGGTGGTTTGCCCGCATCTATTCATGGGGTGGGGCTGCCATACTGGGCATAAAAATTCGGAGACACAATTACGACAGCCTGAAAGATATCGGGCCCTGTGTATATGTTGTAAACCACCAGCATAATTTCGATCTCTTCATCTGTGGACGAGTAGTGGCCAAGCGCACGGTTACCGTGGGAAAAAAGAGTCTGCGTTGGCTGCCCTTTTTTGGACAATTGTACTGGCTGGCGGGCAATGTGCTGATCGATCGGAAAAACCGTAAGCAATCAAGCGCTACCGTCAATGCCTCGACCCAGGCCCTGACCTCTAAAAATACTTCGATTTGGGTATTTGCTGAAGGCACCCGCAATCGCGGGATAAACTTGCTGCCTTTCAAGAAAGGCGCCTTCCAGATGGCTATTGAGGCAGGCGTCCCTGTCATCCCGATCTGTGTGAGCAGTTATGTGAAAAATATGGATCTGCGGCGGTTGAAAAGCGGGGTAGCCGAGATCCGTGTACTGCCGCCAATCATGACCGACTTGCTGACTAGCGAGGATATCGCCAATCTAATGAAGCAATGCTGGGATACTATGAAGGAAACCATCGAGGCTATGGACCGATCGGTATACTCCTGCTCCTGATGAACACGCCCTGGTATGGTTGGTGATAATGGCTCATTGTTAAAATATATGCACATCCGGTTTTCTGCCCTTGCTCCATCTAATGCGGTGCTGCTCAGAGATTAGTCATACTGCTTCCCAATCTTTGCTCCCGTTTATAGGCCTGTTGAATATACTACTGCTATACTGTAACAATAGTATTATGAGCCCACCTTGAGCTTATCTGATGCAGAAGTCTGGTCGAGGTACCTGAAGGAGGTATTCCGCTTGATAAAATATGTGGTCTTCGATTTTGATGGTACCCTGGTAGACTCACTGGATATCATCATTAAGGGCTACAATCAGATGGCCGCAAAATATCGTTCCCGGCAGATCACATCAGAGGATCTGCTTATACTGAAGGGAATGACCATCCCCGAGCGTTGTAAATTCCTCAATTTCAAATTGTATATGTTCCCGCTGGCCGCCCTGGATATATACAGGTTCTACCGCCAGTCACTTACCGACCTGCACTTCAATCCAGGAATGAAGCAGCTCTTGATCGATCTGCATGCACAGGGTTACAAGCTGGGGATCATCTCCACTAATTCCGAGTACAATATACGCGAGTTCATGAGCCGCAACGGAATCGATTTCATCGATGACATGCACTGCTCCAACAATATCTTTGGCAAGGATAAGGACATTAAAAAGTTCCTCCGTGTAAATAAGCTGCAAAAATCAGAGATGATCTACGTGGGTGATGAGGTGCGGGATATCGTAGCCTGTAAGAAAAACGGAGTGAAGGTCATCTGGGTAAGCTGGGGCTATGATGATATCGAAAATGTTAAGAAAGAAAATCCGGACTATGTGGTCCACAGCCCGGATGAGATTATCGGCCATATAAATCCTTAGCTTTTCTTTTCACTGCACTCTAACTACCGCCGGGCTTTCTCCTCCATTATTTTCTGACCCAGCCCCTGAGGATCAGAATCCATGATCAGATCCGGTCCGGGCCGTCCGCTGGCGGTTATCAACAGACCGGGCGCATGGGTCGGAAAACCTGGTTTGGGCGGCACCGGGCCCACCCCCACTTCGGTATTGATCACCTCTACACTCTGAATATCCTCCCAGTTTAAAACCAGATCCCTAACTATACCGTGATACACAAAGCTTTGCTCGGTAAATTCATACTTCTTGCCGCTAAAAATCGGCCAGCGTATCAGGGCTTTTACCGTCCAATAGATCCAATAGAGCATAATGCTGAAAACATAGGTCAGGGCAGCGATGATGAAAATCAGGGCAGCCGCCCCCATGTTTATAAAGGTTTCCTGATCGCTCATGCCCAGGGCCAGCGTAGCGACCAGGGCCAGCAGCACTATGGGGAAAAACTCACGGTTGGTCAGCGCATACTGCGCGTCTCCCAAGCGGATTCGCTGCACTATACCTGCCAGGCTGCGCCAGAAAATGAAGAGCAGAACATCAAAGATGGCAATAAGCAGGATAGCCCCGGCTAAGGCCGCACTGCCGTCGATAAATCCATTTACGAAAGCCAGCACCAGGGCTGCCAGGGCTATCAGGCCAAAGAACGTCGATTCTACCTTACCGATGGCATATAGCTTCTGGGAGCGCTGACAGATAACCCGGGCCCCCAACAGGAAGAAGAACAGGATAGACGCACCAAAGCATACTGCTACCAGCCATCCCGCCAATTCTCTCGGCTTGGTCACCATCTGCAGGAACCAGTCATGGTCCAGGGTTGCCGATATTATAATAATTGCGGCCACGATTGCCAGATAAAGCCTCATGGTTTGCTCCTCCCACCCATCTTTTTAGAAATTACTAATAACTACGCCCAAATTATACTAATTATACTGCGAAAGCATTAATGGCGATGATTTAACATGGTAAGGCCGTCTGCCAGCCGGCCTGAGTATGATAACCTCTAATACTACTGGATTAATTAATGTATCATGGTATTAGATTTTTTTATTTTGAAATGAACCTTTTACCCTTTGGCTTGGTCTTAATAATCAGGACGCAACAAAACAAGGCAAGTGAAAATACTCTGTTGAAAAACAGACAATGAGGTATCGTCCTTGAACGACAAGAGGTTTTTAGAACTGTTGCATAAGGAAGAAGGCAAGCTCTTTCGCATCGCCCTGGCCATCCTGGGCAGTGAAAGCGATGCCTGGGATGCTTTGCAGCAAGCGGTGGAGCAGGCCTGGCGCAGCCGAAGGTCACTGCGGGGTTCGGATGCCGTGTTTCCAGCCTGGATCAAGAAGATTACGGTCAATTGCAGCATCAACCTGCTGCACCGGCGGGAGCGGGTGATACCGGTGGACCCCCTGACACTACCTGCCGTAATGTACGATCCACCGCTGTCAGATGCGGCCATGATCTGGCAGCTGGTGGAAGAGCTGGGGCCCGATTTACGCAAGGTCATTGCCCTGCGCTACCTGGGGGATCTTTCCCTGGAGGAGATCGCCCGGGCTTTGGGTATCCCGCTGGGAACGGTAAAATCTCGGCTCCATATAGCTCATAAGCGTTTAAAAGAAATGTTGGATGATAAAGAACAGAAGGGAGTAGGTAATATTGAAGCGTGACTCCAGCAATGAGATAGATAATCGTATGAATCAAGCCCTGCAACATTGGGCTGATGCCGGCAATCTGACCCCGGAACAGTCATTTAATTTGGAGCGACTGGTCTACGGGATGTCGCATCAAGGCCGACGCAGCACTACCGCCTCGGTCCTACGAGGGGCTATCGCTACTATCGCCGCCTATATCACTATGCTGTTTCTAGCCTGTCCCGCCGCGGGAAGCATTCTTCCGGCGGCCCAGGTTCTGGCTCGGCAGGAGGGGCCTCCCCCGGTTATCCTGGTTGAACAAGGGGTATACTCGGCGATACCAGCTGGCATTCCTGCCAATATGGTGATTTTGAGAGGAGCTCGGTCATGAGACAGTATCTGGAGATGTTCAAAGAACTTATATCCATCGTTATCATCGCCTTTATTCTAGCTATGTTGCTGCGGACCTTCGTCATCGAAGGCCGGGTAGTACCAAGTGGTTCTATGTTACCTACCATAAAGGTGGGTGATCGCTTGATGGTCAATAAGTTTATTTATTCCTTCAAAGAACCGACTCGAGGAGATATTGTGGTCTTCCATCCTCCGGAGGTGCTGAATTCTAAACACGATTATGTCAAGCGGCTTATCGCTTTGCCGGGCGATAAGGTGGAAATCAAGAACAGCAAATTATATATCAACGATAAGGAAGTCGATGAACCCTATATTGCCGAACCTATGCTGGAAGACTTCGGTCCGGTCATAGTTCCGGACAACAGCCTGCTGGTGATGGGTGACAACCGTAATGGAAGCTTCGACAGCCGGAAATGGAATGCCTGGTTGACGCAGGATCGCCTGGTGGGCAAGGCCTTTTGCATTTACTGGCCGCTCCAACACCAGACTCTGCTGCAACGGCAAATCTCCTTGGTTACCCGGAGTTGGGCCAGTATGACCGCAGGCTTAGCTCAACTGGCTGAGCAAAGGAGTTAGAGATAATGGGAGTTTTAATAACGCTTATCATCACCATTATAATGATACATATTCTGGTGCTGGCCCATGAATGGGGTCACTATCGGGCTGCCCGGCGGGCCGGTATCCCGGTGCTGGAATTCTCGATCGGCTTAGGGTGGCGGCTCCTGGCTCTGCGACGCCGGGAAACGGTCTATTCCCTGCGTATAATTCCGCTGGGTGGTTATGTGCTGCTGGATCTAGCGCTAAGCGATCAATCACTTGACCACTATACCCCAAAAAAGAAGATCATGGTGGCCTTGGGCGGGCCTTTGATTAATCTCGGTCTGGCTCTGCTGATCTTCATCGGCATCTATAGCGTATCAGGCATACCTTGCTATTCCACCCAGCCGGTTATTGGCCGGGCAATAAATGAAATGCCGGCAGGCAAGGCCGGTATCCAGGCGGGCGATGAAATTATATCCGTAAACGGCCACCGGGTAGAGAAATGGACCGATATCACCCGGGCGGTCAGCCAAGTGACTCCGGGAAGTCCCTGCTCTGTTCTGGTGCAACGTAACGACCGGATGCTCTCCTTTCACCTGACCACGGGGAGAGATGAAAGCTCCGACCGAACAGTAATTGGGGTAGAGCCCCAATTATTCTACCAGCGGCAAAATATAGCGAAGGCAATAGCCATCGGCTTCCAGCAAACCCTTCAGACTGGTATGGCCATTGTTAGCAGTCTGGCCGGATTGGTCACCGGTAGTGTTGCTGCCGGAAATATGGTCGGACCTATCGGACTGACCGGTATAGTAGGCGCCAGCCTCGTTTATGGCTGGCGGGAAGTCTTAGGCTTGGCGGCCTTTCTCTCCATCAATCTGGGCATCTTTAATCTGCTGCCCATCCCTTTCCTGGACGGAGGACGCATATTGCTGGCCGCGATTGAGGCTGGCCGCAGGCGAGCTTTCGACCCGGAGAAAGAGGCCTGCTTGCATTGGTTGGGACTGGCTTTTCTTATGGTCCTGATGCTCTACGCCAGCTATAATGATATCGTTCGCCTGCTCTAGGAGAACTCATTCCCCACTCCGGCGATGCTGGCATTGATGGCAATACCCATAGATCTCGAACTGGTGCTGCACCACCTGGAAATCCTCCTCCTGCAGCACCGCCTCCAGATCTGGAGCCATGGGACATTGTTCCAGATCCCTGATCTCTCCGCATTGCAGGCAGATAAGATGGTGGTGGTGCTCAATTCCGGCCATTTCATAGCGGGCCTTGCCATCAGCAAAACTGGAGCGTATTATCATACCCTGTTCACTGAGGGTATCCAGGTTGCGGTACACCGTACCCAGGCTGATATTAGGCTGAATTTTCCTGGCCTGCTGATAGATTTCTTCGGCACTCATGTGTTCAGGGCTGGCCGCCAGCAGATCCAGTATAGCCTGGCGCTGCTTGCTGTTGCGCAAGGTGCGGTTGCCTGATGAGTTTTCCCCGTTCATAATCACACTCCTTATTTACTCGTACACTTGCTAATTCGGCCTCATCTGACGACCCAACACCGTAAGAAAGAAGATAAGTGCCGCGCATAAAACGATAGTGGCACCGCTGGCCGTCCCCCAGTAATAGGAGATGATCAAGCCGCTTATACCTGAAATTATAGCTATAATGAGTGACAGAACATGATACTGCCGCATGCTGGATGCCAGATTGCGGGCGGCAGCGGCTGGCAATACCAACAAAGAACTAATAATGAGTATCCCTACCCACTGGATAGATACCGTTACCACCAGAGCCAGCAGCAAAGCAAAGGTTAACTCCAGCGCCCGCACCTGTTTACCGCGGCTGCGGGCCAGGGTCGGATTTACACTGACCAGCAGCAACCCGTTGAAGAACAGCAGCCAAAAGATCAAGACCCCCACTAAAACTGCCAGCAGCAGCATGATCTCCCGTCCCTGTATGGAAAGCAGGTCGCCGATCAGGAAATTGGAATAACGGGCAAACCCGCCTCCCCGTGATAGAATAACAATTCCCAGGGCTACCGCAGTAGACGAAAATACTCCAATGATAGTATCCGGGGAACTGCGGGCGCTTTGTTTAATCAAGGAGATGCCCAGCGCCAGCAGGATAGAAAAAGCGATCATCGTCCCCAGGGGATCGCGCATACCCAGCAGCACGCCCAGAGCAATGCCGGTCAGGGCAGAATGCCCGATGGCATCGGAGAAGAAGGCCATGCGGTTATTGACCACCATAGTCCCCATCAATCCGAACAACGGACAGACCAGGATCACTCCCAACAAGGCGTTCTGCATGAAATGATACTGCATCCACTCGAAAGGGAGCAGCCAGTGCAGGGCATTAATTACGCTTGCCATGGCCAGCCCCCCAATCTATTTTCTGGGCTACCGGTTCCGGACGGGGAGCGATACCCTCCAGGGGAACCAACCCGAAGCTCTTGATCACCTCAGGATCGGTGAAAATTGCTTGCGGAGTGCCTACCTTCTGAATAGAACGGTTCAAAAAAACCACCCGATCCGCATAACGGGCCACCAGGCCCAGATCATGAGAAACCAGGATGATGGAAAGATCGTTTTGCGTGCGCAGGTCGGAGACCAAGTCATAGAACAGCTCCAGCCCGCGTTGATCGACTCCGGAGACCGGTTCATCCAGCAGCAGGAGATCGGGCATCGGGTCTAAAGCCAGGGCCAGCAGTACCCGCTGCAATTCCCCCCCGGACAGATCCCCCAATCGCCGCTTCAGCAGTTGTTCGGCCTGCACCCGGGCCAATTGATAGGCGGCGTGTTTTTGCATCCGCCGGCCGGCGCCCAGCCACACCGGACGACGGCGCCGGGCTGCCGCAAACAGATCCAGCACACTAAGGGGCGAACCGGGGTCAAACTGCAATTGCTGCGGAACGTACCCAATTACCGGCTTAACGCTGTCACCACCGATGGCATTGAGGTAGCTCAGTCTTCCACTATGGTTTATATCACCCAGAATGGCCTTGAGCAGCGTGCTCTTGCCCGCTCCATTGGGTCCGATCAGGGCTGTCAGTTCACCGCAATGGATGTGGAGATTGACATCATCCAATATTACGTTTTTCCCCCGCACCACCCTCAGGTCCTCGATAGTAGTGCAGCAGAGCCCGCAGGCCTGGCGGTTATTGAATCCGTTTTTCGCTTGCTCGGTCACTACTCCAACGCCTCTTTCAGTATCCGCAAATTCTGCGTCATGATCTTGATATAGGCATCCGGCTGGTCTGGTCCAGTGACGCCGGGATCCAGACTGTACACGGTGGCTCCCGTCTCGCTGGCTATGGTTTGGGCAGCCTTTACCGAGTATTGCGGCTCAGCAAAGAGCGCCCGGGTGCCGGATTTTTTCACTGTCTCGATGGTCTGAGCCAATTCGGCCGCAGAGGGTGCCGAACCCGGTTCCCGCTCGATAATGGCCACAACGTTCAGTTTGAATTCCTGGGCAAAGTAAGGAAAGGCCTCGTGGAAGGTCACCACATTACGATGTTTCAAAGCGTCCAGCTCCCGGTGCATCCCCTTCTGCAGAGTCTTAATCTTTTTGATATATGCTTGTCCGTTGCTTTGGTATTGGGTTGCATGGGCAGGATCGGCCTGGACCAGCCCGGAAATCACATTTTCGATTTCTTTGATATATAACGCCGGACTTACCCACACATGGGGATTGTCTCCCTGGTTCCCGGCTCCTTCTATGAGCTTGATTCCGTGGGACGCTTCGATTATGGTCAGATTGGGCTGCTGCTGGATGACCTTGTCCATAAAGGCCTCGGCCCCGGCTCCGTTGATGACAAAAACATCGGCCTTCTCCAGAGTCTTTACATCCTCGGGGCGAAGTTGGTAATCGTGCAGGCAACCGGTCTGTGGTTCAGTCATGTTGACGACCATGATTCCAGGTATATTGGCACATACATTTTGCGTCAGGATATAAACGGGATAGAAGGAAGTAACAATAACCTTATCTCCAGAATTCTTATCCTGCCCGTTATGAGAAGGGACTGCCGCCGGCCGGCTGCAGCCTGAGAACAACAGCGCCAGAAGCATCAGGGGCACCAGTAGCTTATACTGTCCGGCAATCCATGGCTGGCGAAATGTCACGTTTCTTAATCTATCTGGCATAAAAAATGGTTACCCCCCTGTTTCAATAACGATAACTATTACTATTATAGACTTATTTGTACAACTCTAAACCGGGGAAGTCAAGGAAAATAGATTTTTCACCAGGTAGATAAGTGTTGACGGGCCATCAGGAGTGTAGTCAATCCGTGTAAAGCATAACATATGAAACGACTTTCGCGGTTGATAGATGATGTGCAACAAGGTTTTTTTAATTAGCCACAGATGGACACAGATGGACACAGATTATATATCCGCCCATTTTATCTGATGCCAGCGGGCGGATATGGAGTTCGCCCCTACAAGGAAACTACGTATTTGTCTTTGCGAGGACCCGGCACTCAGAGAATCCAAATATAACGGCTACCTATTATGCATTACTTTAATAGACTGAAACTATTTTATTGAGTGCCGGGGACGCGGCAATCTTTCCCGGGGCTTGCATAGCTTAAAGATTGCTTCGCTGCGCTCGCAATGACAGGACGGGGGCCTTCAAATCTCATCTGTGTGAATCTGTGTTAATCTGTGGCAATAAATCGTATTCCTGACCCAGCTCTGCTACGT
>JAAYCK010000141.1 GCA_012729835.1 Syntrophomonadaceae bacterium | reverse complement strand
GGAATGGCGGTTTCCTGCCACCGGACAGGCGGTGTAAAATGCTCCGGAATACTCACACTCCTCTTAGAAGAATAGGTAAACCCGAGGACATCGTAGGACCTGCAATTTTCCTGGCAAGCGGTGATTCGGACTTTATTACTGGTGAAACCATCGTTGTAGACGGAGGAATCTCGATCTACACTAACGGCTACGGCTTTTAAAGGGGGGAACGAAGATGAAACTTAAAGGAAAAGTTGCGATCGTAACTGGTGCTGGCCGTGGTATCGGAAGGGCTATAGCCCTGGGTTTTGCCAGAGAAGGTGCATCAGTTGCCGTTGCTAATATTAATATGACGAACGCGGCGGAGACTGTTTCGCAGATCGAGGCTTATGGCGGCAAGGGCATTGCTGTCAAATTGGACATCGCGAAAGTAGAAGACAATCAGCAAATGGTCGACGAAACTGTGAAAGCATTCGGGCGCGTAGATATTCTGGTGAACAACGCTGGTGTCAGAAATCAGGCCTCTCTTTTTGATTGTACACCTGAACTTTGGGAGCACGCTGTCGATGCGAATCTGCGCGGTCTGTTCTGGGCTATGAAGGCAGTTACGCCTTATATGATCAAGCAAGGTAAAGGGAAGATAATAAACATTTCTTCACTTCAGGGTGTACGCCAGTGCAACCCGGATAGGACTGCTTACTGCTCTACCAAGGCCGGCATTATCTCAATGGCACGAGCGGCAGCTGTAGAACTGGGTCCCTATAATATCTGTGTCAACACCATTTCTCCAGGTACCATTGAGACGAATATGGGGGGGTTGAAGACTTTGTTCACACCGGAAATCATAGCAGAGCGTTGCAAGTACATCCCTCTCAGGTATCGCGCCACGCCGGATGCTCTTATCGGCCCAGCCATATTCCTGGCCTCGGACGACTCGGACTATGTGACCGGCGTCAATATGCTGGTAGATGGCGGCTGGTGTGCCAGCGACTGATCAAAACGAAAAAAATTGGGTAGGAGGCCACCTGAATGGCCGAACTCCCCCATTTTCTTTAACATAATTGTCCATGTAGCATAAGCACCAAGGTGACTGGTGCTATTATTAGGTTAACTTAATCACACTTATCAGCGAAAAAACATCACTGGCTTTTTCCAAATCATTAATACATAAAACGAATTTATCAGTTTGACTTTCAGGAATACCTACTTCTTTGTGAACGAGGCGTATTAATTTTACGTCTTCTTCCCAACTAAGATGATAGTCAGTTGTAACATTCATTTCTCTTTTAATTATTTGACCGTCAACAAGCGTTATTTCTATCTTCCCGCTAAATATTTGCCGACTATCGTCTTCATGAGCTGTTGTTTTTTTAATTAAATTAAATAGTTCCTGGTCTGTATAACACTGCTGGTAGCTTTTGTAAAGAGCTCGATGTTTAATTGCGCAGGCAATATTAAAAGCAGTGCTCATTATACACTGTGATTCAGAAGAGAAAGGTCCTTTATACCGGATACCGGGGTATTTAATTTCCGCTGGCGCCATATAATAGCTAACTTTCTCAACTTGATCCGGCAATATATTATACTCTTCAACTACATTTAAAGTCAGTATGAAAGGAGTTTGATTGTGTGCACACGTAGGATATTTTTTATATGCTAAATCGCAAATATTCCACTCTCTACCCAAGCCTTCAACAATACTCTCCAAAATACTTTGCTCTCTAGTTCCGACGAATACCTCCATAAATCCCGTGTTCCCGTCAAAGGCTGATTCTGCACCTTTGATTCCTGAAGAAGCCAGTTGAGCTGCCATCATCCCATTGCGAGCAGACATTGCAGTTTGCAGCATCCACTCATTTGTGCCTGCTGTGAAAGGTTCTGTTATACCGCAGGCAAAAGATACGGCTAAACGCAAGGCGTGCGCTGTCTCATCAGAACTTAGACCCATTAGCTTGGCAATAGCAGCCGCTGCCCCAACCCCCCCCAACGTCGCATTAGGGCGAAAACCCCTTGCTGCCAGTAATTTTCCCAGTACTTTCCCCAGGGCTGAAAGTACTTCATAGCCAACCAGTACCGCCTCCATGACCTGCTTGCCTGTGCAACGATAATTTTCTGCAACTGCCAGAACGACGGGTATTACTAGTGTGCCTGGGTGAACGGAACCGCCGCCGCTTGAATCTTCCTGTGCCCGTGAATGTAACAACGTTGAGTTGGCAAATACTGCCCCGGTCATGGTTACCTTGCCACCATCCCCTAAAATAGTAGCGCTGTTTTTACCTGTAACTCCCTCAATCTCCCTGATCATACCCCTGACCGTAACTGCCGGCTCCAAGTCATATCCAGCAATTCCGGTACCAAGCCCATGTAGGATACAAGTTTTTACTGTTTCCTTAATTTGTTCAGGTACAAGATCATAATCTAATTGGGATATAAACTCACCAAAAATCCGGGCTATATCCATTCTGTTTACCCCTTAAAATTGATAAATAAAAATCATCTTTGCATTTGGATCAGCAATTCCCTTTATAGGCAGCTTTAATGTTTTTGCTGACACCGCCTTTTAATCTCCGGTTTTGGACTCATTTAAGTATATTGGCAGAATCCTGGTATACTTTATTTTCCAGCAACCCTTTTCTTTTATATAATTGTCCTCGTAGAATACTGCATTCTGCCTTCTTATATTTTCCTTGATATCCTCTCTGTAATGATATGATTGACAAATGCTCCTGGCCGTAGTTTTGTTTATTATTTCAATCTCAATATTATGGCCCTGATGCGTATTAATAATATGGTCTCCATCTTCTCTTCCTTTTATAAACTTTACAATTGCTTCTGCACCTTCCACCTTGACCGGTAGTCTTTGGGATTCCCATACTCCATCTTCACTAAAGCAATCTGCCAGTTCAAGCCATAATTTTCTGTCAATAGTATTAAAATATCTGGCCTTTAATTTTTTTATATTTTCAATATCTTCTAATGTCTGTATTCTGTTCTCTAAATTTCTCAAGTTTTCCATAATGATAGCTCCTTTAATAACCAAGCCTTACTTCAAATAATCGCTTATTTCTCAAAATTCATTTTTATTTGCTCATTTATCATTGTTAATCCTTCTGGTTACTACCACTTTTTGCGTACTCCCATGCTGCATCTATATCCTGTATGCATACCTTCCCACCGTCGACATCAACGATCTCTCCAGTAATATAACTGGCTGCATCAGAAGCTAGAAATACATAAGTTTGAGCCACTTCCCCGGCAGAACCTGCACGCTGCATGGCAATCCTGGTAATAGCCTTTTTCATCTGCTCCGGGACTTGTAAGGCTGTATCAATAGTACCAGGCGCTACAGCGTTGACACGTATGTTGTAAGGTGCAAGCTCGCCAGCCGCTATCCTGACCAATGCGTTAAGGCCGCTTTTACTGGCAGTATAAGGGGCTCTCCTGGTGGTGGAGAGTTTTCCGCCAAAGGACGAGGTGTTGAGGATAACACCACCACCGCTTTCCCTCATGCATCTACCAGCAACCTTAATGCCCCAGAATGCAGAATCCAGATTTACTTGCATAACACGCCGCCAATCAGCAGGATCCATATCTAAAATAAATGCTTGGGTTTGTATTCCTGCATTATTGATCCAGATGTCCATTTTTCCGTAATGTCTAACAACATCATCGCCAAAAGCTTGAACCTCTTCATAAATGCTTGCGTCTACCACTTTTGTGTATAACTCATAACCGGCTTCCTCAAACTCTTTGCGAGCATTCTCTAAATTTGCGGAACTTATGTCACATATTGCAATTCTGCATCCCTCTTTTGCAAATGCCTCGGCTACTGCCTTGCCGATACCTAAGCCCCCTGCAGTAATTACAACCACTTTACCGCTCAAATTCAATTCCATGTTGCTTGCTACCTCCCTTAATTATATTAAATATGCGAATGGTTGTGTTTTTTTCCACACATATGTCTGTCTTATTGTACAGGTTGTATAGCATTCATGTGTTACATAACTTTTTCTTAGGCTGATATTACACTAGCTAATAAGAAATTTTACGGAATGAAAAAATCTGACGCTCTGCTGAACGGCTGTTTTTATAGGAATTATACTGCCTTTTATGACTAATTTCTTGAATCCGTTAACAATTCATCCCAGCAAGAAAACCGGAATAAACCGCATGTGCCAGATCTCCGTTGCCTTCTTTCGCATCTCCTATAATATAAACCCTGGTCAATTCAGAAATCTCAGTGGCTAACGTTTCCTCAGGACAATATCCCAGAGCAAGAACTGTTAAATCTGTTTCGAGGGTTTCCTTCTCCCCGCTGCGATT
>JAAYCK010000140.1 GCA_012729835.1 Syntrophomonadaceae bacterium | reverse complement strand
TGATGTAGCTAATTCTCAACTTGGACAAACAATCGCAAAGTCATTTACTCACAATCCTTCAGCTTCAACCGTTAGCATTGGATCAGGAAAATATTACACTGTTGTTGGAGAACAAATGAATTGGACTTATTTTTCAACCTCCACAAGAGCTTGGAAAGTATTTCAAAACCTACCCTCCCACATTTTTGATGGAGTAAATACTGCTTTTATGCAACAACAAATGTCTCAAGGCAAAGAGTTTGTGAGTTCTATTTCTGACTTTCCTGGAAGAGGATACTTAATGGAAAAAAGCTTATTACACCTATGGGGATATATTGAAAATGTTGTTGTTAAGCAATCAACAATATTTAGACTGCCTAAATAAGGAGGTGAAATGAGAAACATCGAGCGTGGAACAGATGATAATCGACTTTTTTTAATTTCCTTTGAAAGGTGCATGAAACCTTTGAAAGAAATGGGATTTAATTTTACTTATTTTCCGCCCGAAGAAAATAGCGATACCCTTATACTAAGGTATACAGGTGCGTTCATAATTGATATCGAACGGGATGAAAGACTTGATGTAGGTTTCTATTGTTATCCTCTCCATTACGATAATAAGCCGCATTCAATGCTAAGAATCGGTTTAAATGCACTTATTTTTATGCTCTCAAACAATAAAGAAAATATTTCACACCTTTTTACCAGTTTTTGGGATCCCTGGGATTACGTAAAAACTGCAGAGTTAATAAGTGATAAATTTTTTGATTATTACTGCAAAATAGAGTGGTTCATGAAAGATGAGAATCTTGATTTACTGTACAGACGCATAAAGGAAACTGGAATGGAATTTAGTCGATCTATTTAATTCTGACCGCCGTAACCACAGCAACTGCTGTGATAGGTGGGATGAAGCTCGCAGATGCAGCATGTGCAGACGGAGATTGCACAAATGAAGCGCTTGCAGTAAAGAATCAAGTTATGGACAGTTGGTGCAACCTTCAACATGCCCAGTCTTATGGAGTGCGATCATATAATGAATTAAAGACGCTCACTATTGGGACTGATTACCAAGTTCATCACCTGGTAGAACGAAGATTTGAGTTAACGTTAGGAGAAAGTTTCGGAGCCCCTGGATCATGGCCGAGCATTGTAGTAAGCAAGGTGGAACATCAGATCATAACAAATGTTTGGAGGAGCGCCATCGGGTATAGTAACTCACTAAATCCATTAAATACCAAGTCTGCACAATACTACAGCTTGATAGAATTAATTCCAGATATCTATAAGAACTACCCGATTCTGATAGACGCATCGATGAACTTTCTACAACATCTGCGATAGGAGAACACACATGGAGGTCTTTCATCATATTGCCGCATCTGTCCCCCGACGTCAAGATATAGTGGAGTTGGCAGAGAAATACCAAATCAAGGTTAATATCATAAAGGGGACGTACAACAACAAGGACGACTACCTCTTTACGATGAAGGTGTCGGAATCCCACCCCGGGTGGGAGGAAATTGAGCAGGTGCTGGCAAAGCAACCTACCTTAGACCGGACCTACACCCTGTTCACTGAAGCAGAAATACGGGCTGCGCCTTGGAGTTATGTCGGGTGGCGATGGGAACACGGTTACCCGATGCTGAAGAGCAAATTCCCTTACTTGCCCCAAACCAGAAAAATACTTTGCAGAGGTTGTTTCCGATACGAGCAATATGCGCCTTATCGAATCAGCTCCGATCCCAAAATCGCCAAAAATCAATTCTTCAGTATGATTTGTCTCAACGAACTGTTTGCGGTACCTGAAGTGATTGAGACTTTCAAGCAACAGGGATTCAGCGGCTTTCAAGACTGGGATTTGATGCTGCATCGCAAGAACATTCCAACTCTGCGGACAAGGCAGATCTATGTCGATGGCGTACTTCCTTTTAATGTCCAGAACATTGCTCAGCTGCCAGACCCAACTACCTGTCCAGTGTGTGGGACGATTACTTATCAAGCACATACAGGAGGCACACTTGAGTATAAGGCGTCTGACCTTGCTGGGGTGAAGCAGGATTTTATGCTAACACAGGAGTGGACCAAGAATGGTAATCTGACCTGGAGGGAGATGCTCATCTCAAACCGAGTAGCCCAATGTATTCTGGATCATAAATGGAAAGGGATTCAACTCAAAGCTATTAATCTGGTCTGACGACACATTTTTATGTACCTTTCTGCTTTACTCAAGTGCTTCACCACCCAGTGGGCTTATGACAGCGCGGATCAGGTGATCGCGATGCTCTACCCGAATGGCGAGAACGTTTCCTTCAGCTACCTGCCGCAGGGCGGGGTGAATACTGTGGGCGCTTATCTGATGGGGACGCAGGTCAACGCCCATGGACAAATCAGCCTGCGCGTCTTTGGGAACGGGACGCAAACCAGCCTGACCTATGCGGATTGGCTCAGCAATGGCGGGCGCCTGAGCAGTCTTCGGGCAGGGACGCCTGATACACTGCTTAGTTTCAACTATGGATACGACGCGGCAGGCAATATCACCACGATTAAGGACTGGGTCAACAGCGGGCAGGTTGAGAGCTTTGCCTATGACGCTCTGAATCGACTGACCACCGCCAGCACGGATGGCGTTGGTGAGGGGCAATATTCCCAGAGCTATGGCTACGACCCGGCCACCGGCAACCTGGCTTCGAAGAGCGATGTGGGGACTTACAGCTATTCGCCCGCGAAACCGCATGCCGTCACATCGGCGGGGGCGAACAGCTATGCCTATGACCAGAACGGGAACATGACCAGCCGAACGGTTGATGGGATGGTGTGGACGTATGCCTATAACGCAGAAAACCAGCTGATCACAACCCATAAGAGCAACCAGTTGATCATGGAGTATGGTTATGATGGGG
>JAAYCK010000139.1 GCA_012729835.1 Syntrophomonadaceae bacterium | reverse complement strand
GCATCGATCTGGAATACAACGTTTTAATGGAAAGATTTCAGGAAACCGGTGACGCAAAAGACAGACCCAGTCCGGCCATTGTACAAAGATATGCCCTTGGTAAATATGGCCGTAAAACCGGCAGCGGTTTTTATGAGTATAAGAAATAGCTGGCGGACTTTAGTTTAACGGAGGTCTAATATGAGTTATGAATTTATTGATATAAAGGTTGAGGATGGAATAGCGGTCGTTTCCTTAAACAGGCCCAAAGCGCTGAATGCATTGAACAAAGACATGGTTCTTGAATTGGACAGGGCTTTTGATGAACTGGCAGTTGATGCTTCAGTCAAAGCAGTAGTGATCACCGGTGAAAAAAATTTCGCTGCCGGAGCCGATATTTCCAATATGCTGACTTTGAGCCCGGAAGAGGCGAAAGAATTCTCTTTCCGGCATACCTTTAATAAAATTGAGGATCTGCCAAAACCAGTTATTGCAGCTATATCCGGATTTGCACTGGGAGGCGGGCTGGAACTGGCATTAGCATGCGATATCAGGATCGCTGCACCCAATGCCAAACTGGGATTCCCGGAAATTAATCTAGGAATATTTCCCGGTGCGGGCGGGACCCAGCGTTTGCCCCGATTAATAGGTCCATCCTGGGCAAAAGAGATGATCTATACCGGAGATATTATTACTGCCGGTAAAGCAGCAGAATACGGGTTAGTAGACTTAGCCGAAAGCCCATTGGAAGAAGCGCTTACACTGGCTGGTAAACTCGCTGCCAAAGCACCGGTAGCCTTGAAACTGGCCAAGCAGTGTATAAATCTGGCTGCTGATGTGGATCAGAAGAAAGGTATTGAATTCGAAGCGGTAGCCTGGGCCAGCACCTTTGCTACCGAGGACCAGAGAGAAGGCATGAAGGCTTTTACAGAAAAACGCAAGGCAGTATTTAAAGGAAAGTAATGAAAGGGGAGCAGATTAATGCAAACGAGAGAAGTTGTTATTGTTAGTGGTGCACGTACCGCCGTTGGGGATTTTATGGGTTCACTGGAAAGTTTCAGCCCGGTTGATTTGGGTATAATCGCTTTTAAAGGCGCGCTGGAAAAAGCAGGAGTTAAAGCGGAGATGGTTGAGTCATTGGTTGCAGGTCATGTGGGTCAGGGCGCTTCTCCCGGCAACAGCGGGAGATTAATAGCGCTTAACAGTGGGATGCCCTTTGATTCGGCCGCAGTCACAGTTCATCAGCAGTGCCCCTCTTCCATGCGTGCAGCCGAGATATGTGCCCAGGAGATCATGCTGGGAAAAGTAGATATAGGTGCTACACTGGGGATCGAAAGTCAAACCAACACCCCCTATGTCCTGCAAAAGGCCAGAAAGGGTTACCGTCTGGGTGACGGAGAAGTCATTCAGGACGGTTTGATGCTGGGCGGCCTGATTTGTCCCTGGAATGGATACCATATGGGTGTCACGGCTGAAAACATTGCCGAAATGTATGGTATAACCAGAGAAGAACAGGATGAATATGCAGTACGCAGCCATAAAAACGCCTGTAAGGCCATCAAGGAAGGCTTGTTCAAAGATGAAATCGTGCCGGTGGAAATAAAGACCAGAAAAGGCGTCAAGATTTTTGATACGGATGAACATCCCAGAGAAGATGCCAGCATGGAGCTTTTTGCCACATTAAAACCAGTATTTAAAAAAGGCGGGACGGTAACTGCTGCTAATGCTTCCAGCTTAAATGATGCTGGTACAGCGCTGATCATGATGTCGGCAGACAAAGCAAAGGAATTGGGCATTAAGCCCCTGGCTCGGGTGGTATCATCAGCTACCGGAGGTGTAGATCCAAAAATTATGGGGATGGGAGTCGTTCCGGCCGTAAGACGTGCCTTAAAATTCGCCGGATTACAACAGGAAGAAATTGATTACTGGGAAATCAATGAAGCCTTTGCTGCCCAATTCCTGGGTGTAAACAAGGAACTAAAGCTTAATTTAGACATCGTTAATGCAGTTGGTTCAGGTATATCTATCGGCCATCCGGTTGGAGCAACCGGCGCAAGATTGATCCTGACCGGTATAAACGAATTGAAACGCCGGGGCGGCAGATACCTGTGCGCATCTCTTTGTGCAAGCGGAGGCCCTGGAGTAGCCTTCATAGTAGAAAATATTCAATAAAAACCAGTGAGGGTTGAAAAAAGTATAGCTATTGAGGCATTTCGTCCGAGAATCCATACATCTATCTGTAAAGTCGGACAAGATTTATTACTAAAAATACTTTTTGCCAATTGGCATGTCTGACAAATCTATTAAGAAGATGACCATATTCATACAAATTCAGAAGATGTTTACCTCCCTCCTCCTTTTTCTTATATGGGCCAATTATTCGCCGGTAATTATTTACCGGCGAGTAGGAAGGCCTATGTTTATCAGTTCTAAAAATAATTACAATCCACTTTAAAAGTAGTTCTTTATCTGAAAAATATTAGAGAGATGAGATTATGAACACAGAAAAGCTGCTGACAAAAGACTTTGTAATTCTATTTATTATAAATTTATTAGCATGTCTACAATTCTTTTTAGGCATGGTTGTTATACCCCGTTATACCATGGAGATATTCAATGCTTCAGCAAGCATAGCAGGGCTTGCGTCGGGTACTTATGTCATTGGGGCTTTAAGCGGCAGACTGGGAACCGGGCGTATGATTGGCGATTTTGGAAGCAAGAAAGTATTGATTATCAGCTCGATATTTTACGTCGTAACAACGGCATTGTACTTACCCAAACTCAGCTTAATGTTTTTATTAATAAATAGAATTTTAAACGGGGTTGCTTATGGGATCGTAGCTACAACTGCGGCTACAATTATTGCCCAAATCGTTCCGAAAAGCAGGCAAGGAGAAGGCATTAGTAACTACAGTTTGAGTGGAATATTGGCAATGGCAGGAGGGCCTTTTTTAGCAATTCTTTTACTCCAGTATACTGATTATAGAATAGTCTTCATTTATAATCTCATTTTT
>JAAYCK010000138.1 GCA_012729835.1 Syntrophomonadaceae bacterium | reverse complement strand
CACTCCTACTGCCCCCATCTTATTAGAATCTCGCAATCCTAATAATAGGGCATTGGTCTGGCAGAGTGGTCCACTTTTTCGCTAGCGTTTTTCACCTCCTTGGTTCAGTTTTAGTCTAGCGTTTATAATCCTATCTGCCGCCATTATATGGCCCATGTTAAACACGTTGAAAAAATGCCGGGGGAGCATATGGCTTTAGGCCGTTTTATCGGGAATGGAACAATAGAAATAATAAAGGGCCTGCCCGATAATTTATACCGTTCGACCCTCGCCCATGAACTTGGTCATTTGGCACTATATCACGATATTAGGCCCCGCTGGGACACGTTGGATTCAATTAACGGATCCGACCCCCATGAAAAAGAGGCCTGGGATTTTGCTGGCGAGTTACTCTTGCCAGGTCCAATATTGAAAAAGGCGTTTGCAGAAAACCCAGACCTCGATAGGTTAGCCAAACTATTTGCAGTAAGCAAAGAACTCTTATCTGTCGAGCTTGTAAAAAGGCCGGGGTTTCTTTAATCGGTTAAAAATTCAGCCAACGCTCCGTCTAATCTGGCCATAAATTCCCACTCTTCCTCTTCCGCCTCATCCCTTTGCTGACCGTAGTTCTTATTCTTCGATCTCTGATCTTGTACCCTATAGTGGATCGTCCCTTCCGGAGATTCTTTTTGTTTCAATAACTCTTCATAACTCAATCGCATTATTTCACTAGGATCTGCACCAATCCAGGCAGCTATTTTTGCCAGATCCTCGGGTCTAAATCGCATAAGGCTCCAATTCCCCTGAGTAATTTGAGATGAATATTTTGCATTCGCACCTATTATTGAAAGACAGTCCTTCCAGGTCGCACCCTTCTGCGCCAAAAGACGGTTAAGATATTCCCAGATATTTTCGTTGCTCTTAGTCTCATCGATTTTTTCCATGTTTTCTTCAAAGCGCGCCAGCATTTCTGGTACTTTTGCGGCAAAGTATCCTTGACTATAAACCATTTGAGCTAGCATTGCTTTCTGAAGTATTTCTTTGTGTTCTTTAGATAAATAACTTACTCCCTGAAGAACTTCCAACAACTCGATACTGTCTTCCCCTCTCTCTAATTTGTCCAAGTAAGATGAGAGGATTTCATGTGCCTCGCTGACATTTAATTGCCCATTCATACCGGGCCCCTCCTTTTAGCTTTTATTAAAGCCAATTCCTTCTTCCACTGAGCTGCAGTGATTAAAACAAATCTTCTTGAGACATCCCTAGCTCTATCAAGAAGTCTTTTAGTTTCTGCAGAATCCGCTGTTTGCGCTTTTTTACCGCATCAATTGATATAGCAAGTTCTTCTGCTATGCTTTCAAGACTTTTGCCTTTTAAGTGGAAATCCCAAACAATTTTGCTTTCCTCACTGGTAAGCCTGGCTAAAGCAATTGACAATAAAAAAGCATTCCTCTCGGACATTTCAATCCTAAGGAATGCTTGTTCGCTGTCTATTACAATTACCGGGTTTTCCACTTGGTTGCCGTCTTGATCAAACTTATAGAAACTATCACAGCGTTTTTTTTCAGCACTATTTAGCTGATTCAAAATATAGTTTTTTGCCACTTGCTCAGCCCAGGAGAGAAAAGCCGCCATAGTTGTGGCTCGTACCTTCACCGGAGCCTGGAAGAACTGTATCATTGCGAATTGCACTGCATCATCAACGTCTTGAGACGGGATTGTTCTAAATCTGTAAAACAATCTTGAAGGTAGTTTATTTATTACTATTTCACCTAATTCAGAACGTGCGGCTTTATCGCCACTTTTAGCCTTTAATAACAGTTTATCATCTGGTAACAATGTTTTAATCACCCCCCAAATTGTTTATCGTAATAATATCCATATATTACAGACAATTTAGCAAGGCAAAGGTGACATTATCATTATTATTCATTCAAGGCTTCACGAAGAGCCCTTATTGTAGCAGCTTCATCAATGCATTCATCTCTTTCTGGAATATAGAAAACATTAATTGATTCTGTGTATAAATCGGCGATTTGTGCAACCATTGATGTCTCATCTTTTGAAAGTAATGTGATGCGTTGATTATAACGATCGAACAACTTAATACAATCCATCATTTCATCGTCATTTAAGTCCAGGGTTTCCGATTTCACTTTATAAGAATCCTTTTCAATATCTGATTCTCCAAAATAGCATCCAAGCCTATTTGGATCTAAACCAAGACTTGAAGCAATACAGGGTAATTTTTTATGTATATTGCGTTTTCTAATAAAATACTCTTCTTTATTCTCAGAGGTAAACGTCAACTTACGACTATATGAAAATACATCACGGGTATAATAGATGGATCTTGGTGGAATCCGTTTTAATAATGCCTCGTAAAATAAACGATATGTATTATCCTCTGTATTTTCATAATGAACACCAGCAGCATGCCACCATTCGTCATCTGTAAATTTTAAGAACCCAGGACTATTAACGAACCACTGCCCGTCGGCTGTGACCTTAAAAAGCTGACTATATGAGCTTGGTATAAATGCCTTATCTTTTAGCATTTTATAGAACACCACCTTTGCTACGGCCTCAAATGCCGATGATGTTCGATGTGTAACAACCTGGGCGTAATGAAAATACCGGCACATTAGGAAATGTTCAATTACATGCTGTCCTTTTTTGTTAAACGCTATAATTCTTGCAGAGGATTCTTTTTTAAAGGGTATACGTCGTACTACCATAAGCCGTATTAGATAGTCAAGATCCACCATCCCAAAATTAACACCTGTCTGGGCAGAATCTCTCAGCAAATAATCCAGGCGATCAGCATCCAGGCTTGAATGTAGCATATTGTAATAAAGCATATTTTCCGGGCTTTGAGCACTTCGTGTAAAAATATCACCAATTTCATTTGGATTAAGATTGGCATTCTCTAAGATGGATCGGATCTCATTGTTATGTGTTACGACAATTAGACCAAGCTTTTCGTGATGAGCAGCTTTACCCCACTTTTTTGACATATCGAATAGAAGGGGACGTTGTTCCTGTCCATTTTCCTCCTCTATTACTTCCTCTTTGAACGTTTCATATATTTCATGTTTATTCGTTTCTTTAGTTTCAGTTTGATAAGCCTCATAGCAATAAACGGCTTCACCTAAATGCGATAACGGATAATGCCCTATATCATGCAATAATGCAGCAACACGCAATTTAACCGTATCCCGTCGACGAGAAAATAAGGGCGGCTTCGATGGTGATGCTAATTCATTGGCCTCAAGCTGTTCGCACATTTTACCCATAATATATAGTACACCTAATGAATGAACAAACCTGGAGTGTTCTCCGCCTGGAAAAACATAAGAAGCAAAACCCAGCTGTTTCAAATGACGTAATCTTTGAAAAGCTGGGGTATTAATCAAGTCAGTTTCAAGTTTTGATAAACCAATACTACCGTAAATAGGATCATTAATAAATTTGTAATTAAAATTTTCTTTATCCTCTTTACTATATTTAGCCATTACAAATCGTTTCACCTATTTTCCAAGCCATTTCAATTTCATTTTTTTCATACCAAGGCTTGCTTACTTTCAATTTAGTAATAACATCCCGTTTATTCTTTAAGCCCTCGATTCCATAATCCTCTCTCAAATAGACCAATGAAGCAATTAATTCATACCACGAAGACTCCGTAAGGGTGTCTGGCTTAATAGTAGATAACCTATTAATATTATCAAGAATCTGTGTTATATTTCCCCTTAATTTGTATCCGTCTAGTTCTTCATCTGCTTGTGGAATAACCTCATATGCGACATTTGTTAGATCTTTTGAATAAGGACCATGAATATACCAATGAAATCGGTGTCCAAAATTAGCACCGCAGGCTTGAGCCAAATATAGCTTTTTCTGGAGCAAAATTCTTTGGTCCAAGGAATCTATTGAATCACATTTTAAATAACGCAGTGCTAATGCAGTCCCAATACTCTCTTTTTTCATAAATTTGCCCTCCTTTAATTAACTAACCGGGTTCTCCGTCGAAAAAGCCTAAAATACGCCATTTGAAATAACCACGGTAATTAATTACGTTGTACGCTTTCTAAGATTCGCTCTGTTTTATTGTTATTCAAAATACTATCATTTAATTGTTAACTTTTGGTCTGTTTTTTTATTATACATTAAACCGCTAAGTCTAATGGGAGATCCGAAATATCCTTTAACCGTTTTCCACTTATCATAATATCAAGCAGTTCAATCGAGTCTTCTGAGTTAGTAGCTTTTACGGCTAGAACTAATTCATCCAAAGCAAAATGATAAACGCAGTCTATATCGCCAGTTCCAAGTGCAATTGATGCTAATCTGCTAGGTAGAGGTTCAGCAGTTACCACTACAATATGCGGTAGATGCCCTTTGCGATTACGAATAAGGTTTAACGCTTCTGACCTACTATTCTGACTTCTATCAGATCTAATAGTCCACTTTGAAGATACATTGGCGTGCAGGAGTGGTTTGCCTCCATTAAAAGCACGCAAAGCAGATTTTAAGCATATTTTATTATCGACAATTTGTATGTTTTTGTTTATTTCTTCATCACCTATGAGATTACGAATTATAATAATATCAGGAGTAATGGTGTAATCATTTCCAAGAGCTGCAGCAAGCTCGGGATTTTTCTTAGAAGCTTCCATAAGCTCAACTAAATGAGCATATTGTTCGAATTTTGCTATTTCCATACGGTTTCGATTGCCAACTTGTTTAATTTCCCAATCGCCAGGTCTTAAATGATTTAAAGAAAGGAACGTATCACACAAAAACTGAGTATTTATTTCTTCAAACTTATTGCCACTAGTTTGCCCAGCCAGCCGATCACCAATTTCAGTCTGAAGTAAGTCTGTTATTCCCTTTGCAATCTTTACGGACATTTTACTGTCTTTGTCCGCATTACTAGGTATTCCTTTGTCATTAACTGTTAAAATAGACGTTAATAAACGTTTATGATATTCCTTTCTTGCGGCCGCGATTAGGGTATCCAATCCCAATCCCTCCCCTGAGCCTATTTTTAGCTGCTATATTTATGCATTGACTGATTTGTTCGCCTACCGATTTAGCTAGTGGTGGAGGTAGCGCATTGCCTATCTGTCTATACACCGGTGTCTTTTTTCCAACAAAGCTCCATTCATCAGGAAAACTCTGCAATCGTGCCACCATTCTACATGTAAGGCGCGGCATACCTACAAAATCAGAATTTGGCGCACTATCAGCAATACCACGCCCATCTACTCCGAGCGATGCCCAAGCTTTTTTAGCACGTGTAGGCCCTAGATCTGGTCCGCCATGTTTTTTTGAACCTCCTACAATAGTCGGCGCAATATCGTTTGCCCTTAATGACCAGCGATTGATTCCAGTCCAGCCATTTGCCGACATTAAATCATATAGAACCTGTCCTACCGTAAGAGGATTCCTTTCTATTGGTTTTGGCCATGTAAAATATTCCGAAATATCATTTTTAACAGCAACAAAAAATACCCTCGGTCGTAGTTGGGGAACGCCATAATCAGAAGCATTTAATAATCTCCATTCGGCGTGATAACCGAGTTTCTCTAAATCACCTATTACTCTTGTTCTATATTCATCAAAAACAGCATCTAGCAATCCCCGGACATTTTCCAACATAACAGCTTGGGGACGGATCTCATCAACCAACCTGATTGCCTCAGGGAAAAGATTGCGCTCATCATTCTCCCCAAGCTGACGACCAGCTTTGGAGAAAGGTGGGCAAGGTACACCACCGGCTAGTAGATTAATACCTTTATAATTCATTCCTGAGAATTCGGCTAAGTCTCCTTCAATGATATTCCAAGTTGGTCGATTTGCTTTTAATGTTGAACAGGCTGCGTTATCTATTTCAACCAGCGCTAAGTGCTCAAAACCAGCTTGTTCTATGCCAAGCGCCTGTCCGCCTCCGCCTGCACATATTTCAACTGAATACATGTTTTCCTCCTCTTTGGTTACCGCTCTAGTAGGGTTTGACACCCTTTTCAAATAATCTCTTCATAAGTCCAAAACAATTTGCATAACCTTTCCAACTATTGTTACATCATTAATTTTTTTATTATTTTGAGCGTTATCTAAATCTGAAATAAACGTCCTTTTGCCTTTATTAAGCACCACTTCGCCCAACAGATAACTTTCCCCGTTTTTAACAAGTAATATATCATCTGATATCCTTGTTTGGAGTTCACATTTTACTAATACTCTGACTTTCTGAGAAACTATCAGCCGTTCAATCGATAATTTGTCTATGCTAATCCATGTGTAAAAACCTTTGGATAGGTTATTTGCCTCTGTTGGTATTGAATTTCCGAGCTCCAAGTTTCCATTTACTAAATATAATAGTGAGGTATATATAGAATATCTGGAGCTGTCTCAATACAACCCCAGTATAACCCTGAACATTCAACCTCTTCTCCTGCAAGAAGTTCTGCTACACTAGTTCCAAATAAATCTGCTAACAATACTAATTTGGGCCATTTTGGAGTTCTTCTTCCTTGCTCATAGTGACTAATCTCACTTTTATCTACTCCGATCAGAGTTCCTAACTGAGCTTGAGTTAAACCTAACTTTTTTCTAGCGTCAAAAACACGTTTCTCAAAGTTCATTTATTATATGTTGACTTTCTGTATACTTAGTTATTAATAAACATTATCATTATATCTAGTTTACTAAGTTTTTGATATAAATACTAGAAGTAACCATATAATATAATAGAATTATCGATTATATTTAATGATAAAATGAAAAATACCCCTACTCTTGATTAAGAATAGGGGTTCCTTTGTCAATAATATAATTAAAGTTATTTTTTGCTTAGCTTACTTGTCTCTATGCTTCTTATAGATTCTATTCATTTTTATGCTTCTGAAAAATTGCGCAAAAATCTGGACCTGCCTCAGCTGAACACCAACCATCATCATGAAGACATCTTACTCTTAGAAAATCACCCTTCTCATATGTTTTGCTAGTATTAACATCTGAGTGATTAACCCATGCTTTCTCTGCAAACCAACAATCTTGATATTCGCTCCACTGTGTAATAACTGGACCAGTATATTCTTCCGGATCATATCCCATAATTATCACCTCCGATATTTTCTCTGCGGCATTATAGCTGTTAAACTGGTTTGATTTTAGCACTCTTTACCAGGGTGTCAATAACGAAAATAACAAAAAGCGGTAATAAAAAAATAAGCCCTTTTCATCTTTTAGAAAAGTGCTTATTTCATTTCGGCCTTTTATTAACCTAGTCCGGATTTTTAATGCAACCTACACCTTTATATATCCAGATTGGAAACATACCGGGCATAGGTCTGGATGAATTCCTTACGCGGCTCCACATTTTCCCCCATCAGGTCGGAGAATATCTGATCGGCTGCGATGGCATCTTCAATCGTTACTCGTAAAATGGCCCGGTTCTCTGGATTCATAGTGGTTCCCCACAATTGTTCCGGATCCATTTCACCAAGACCTTTATATCTCTGTATGGTCCATTTCTTGTTGGATGCGGTGACAAACTGGTTCATCTTGTCCTCATCATGGAAATAGTGAATCTCATTGCCCCGCTTGGTCCCATATAATGGGGGCTGGGCAATATATACATAGCCGTTCTCGATCAGGTCCCGCATATAGTTATAGAAAAAGGTTAGTAGCAGGACCCGGATATGGGCTCCATCGACATCGGCATCAGTCATGATGAAAAGTTTGTGATAGCGAGCCTTTTTGATGTCAAAATCCTCAGAAATGCCCGCACCGATAGCGGTGATCATAGCTTTAATCTCCTCATTGGCCAGTATCCGATCCAGCCGGGATTTCTGTACATTGAGGATCTTGCCGCGCAGGGGAAGTATCGCCTGGAAGTTGCGGTCCCGGGCCATTTTAGCTGACCCGCCTGCCGAGTCTCCTTCCACGATGTATAGTTCACAGTGAGCCGGGTTGCGATCACTGCAATCTGCCAGTTTACCGGGCAGGGTACTGGATTCCAGGGCGTTCTTGCGCCGGGTCAGTTCCCGCGCCTTTTTGGCGGCTTCCCGGGCCCGGCGGGCGGATATAGCCTTTTCCAGTATCTTGCGGGCTATAGGAGGATTCTCATTGAGGTAATCTTCCATATATTCATAAACAGCACTCTCGACGATACCGCGTATGTAGGTATTACCCAGCTTGGTCTTGGTCTGACCTTCAAACTGGGGTTCCTTGACCAGCACCGAAATGATACCGGCCATGCCCTCGCGAATATCTTCACCCGAGAGGTTGCCATCGTTCTCTTTTAATATGTTGTTCTTGCGGGCGTAATCGTTTATTACCCTGGTCAGGGCATTTTTGAATCCGATCTCATGGGTTCCGCCCTCCTGGGTACGAATGTTATTGGCAAAGGAATATAGGTTTTCGGTATACCCGTTGTTGTACTGCACCGCCGCCTGGACCACTACATCTTCTTTGCGGCACTCCACATAGAAGGGATCGGCGTTAATGGTTTCTTTGCTTTTATTAACGTAGGTCACGAAATCCTTCAGGCCGTTAGAATAATGCAATTCCTTGGTATAGGGTTCTTCCTCCCGGTTATCCTGAAAGCTGATGGTGATGATGCTGTTCAAAAAGGCCAGCTCCCGCAGGCGCTGGATTAGTATATCCCGGTCGAATACGATCTCCTCGAATATCTCGTGGTCCGGCACGAAGTAAATCGTGGTACCGGTCTCCTTGGAATCCCCAATGACCTGCAATTCAGATACCGGCTTGCCTTGCTCGTAGAACTGCTGGTGCACCTTGCCGTCGCGTCTTACGATAATCTCCATCCGGCTCGATAATGCATTCACCACCGAGAGGCCTACTCCGTGCAACCCTCCGGAGATAGTGTATCCGCTGCCGCCGAACTTACCGCCCGAATGCAGTGTGGTCAGGATGACTTCCAGGGCCGGAATCCCCATGAGCGGATGTGTGTCGACTGGTATGCCGCGCCCGTTGTCGCTGACGGTTATGCTATTGTCGGGATTGATGGTTACATTTATTTGATCGCAACCCCCCGCCACGGCCTCATCTATGCTGTTGTCGACTATTTCAAACACCAGGTGATGCAGACCCCGCGGTCCGGTGCTGCCGATATACATGCCCGGCCGCTTACGGACGGCTTCCAGTCCCTCCAGCACCTGAATATCCGATGCATTGTAAGTATCATTGGTATTGTTCAATTTTAAACCTCCTTAAAGGGGTTGCCTGCCCGGCGGTATAAGGTCAGTGATGAAATCGGTGATAGATACACCTGATCGCTGCAGACTACCAGAGCTTTTTCTTTGCCTTTATCACTTATATTAGTAAGTTTCTTGTCCAGTCTGGCTACCTCGATAATGTCCTTAACATCCTCTGATAGATCTTCCATATTCAAAATGGCTATGACATTTCTGGTGGGGATTACACAGTTGTTACCCAAATGCATGTACATAATATAGTCTTGCTCCTTTCTATATAAACCTGCTGCTCTAGGGCTAGCTGAAAAAACCGCTTGCTCCCTAAAAAACAGCCTTTCCTTTATCGTTCAAAGAAGCTGCCCTTGTTCCACCTCATGTATAGCTGCGTCCCTGCAGACTAGTTCTCCGAGGCTCACTGCACTCATAAAGCTTTGGAATGCTCCGCGCTCCAGGTAATCGATAAGACTCTGTCTTTTTTCGGCGTCTAACTCGGAGAGAACCTCATCTATTAAAAAAACCGGGTAATTGCCCGTAATTTTTTTTACCGTATTGATTTCAGCCAGTTTCAGGCTCACCACTATGGACCTCTGCTGTCCCTGCGAGGCAAATATTTTGGCTATCCGGTCATCCAGATAGATATTTATGTCATCGAGATGCGGGCCGGCCAGAGTAGTTCGCCGTACGATCTCTTCTTCTTTTTTTTCCTGTAAATAAATGATAAGGGATTCTTTTATTACATCCAGATTAATTTTACCACTATTGACCGGAAATGAAAGAGCATAGCGTATTTTTAAACTGCCTTTCCGGTTCATCTCCTGCCAGGCCACGGCGGCGCTGTCTTCCAGGCCATGGATCAGATTAATCCGGGCCAGAATAATCTTTGCCGCATTATCAATAAAGACCTCATTCAGGGCGGCAAAGCTGTTACTATTAAAATTTCCATTTTTTAATAATAGATTCCTTTTTTTTAATATTTTTTGATAGTTTTCAAACTGTAGCCGATACTCCGCCGACAGTTCCTTCAGTATCCCATCTAAAAAGGCCCTGCGGCGCCCCGGATTTCCTTTAACCAAATATAAATCGTCTGGAGTAAATATAACTACTCGCAGACGATCAGCGTGATTGTGACTGGTCTTTTTCCCATTGATCCTATATTCCTTGCCCTGTTCACGATTGAATACCAGCAGCACCTCCATGGCGCGCTGCTCGATTACATATTCACCCCGCAGCTTAAAAAAATGACAATTATAATTGACTAAATTACGATCGTTGCTGGTACGGAATGACGATGTATTAGCCAAGGCGTAGATTGATTCCAATATATTGGTCTTGCCCTGGGCATTGGCTCCAATAAATATATTTAGCCTGGGATGGGCCAATAATTCCAGACTCTTTAGATTGCGAAACTGATAAGCCTGCAGCTTTGCAATTCTCACAGCATTTAGTTGCTGGTACGCAGCGGTACCAATATATAAATATATTTTTCGTTAGCAGGATTCTGTATCATGGCCGGACCCAGGGTTCCGGACAATTTGAGCTGGATGTCTTCACTCTCGGTCTGCATTACCCGTACCGCATCCAAAAAGTAGTTGGTATTGAAAGATATCTTTTGATCCTGCTCGCCTTCTATGTCTACTTCCTCTACCCTTTCATCCAATTCTCCCATCAGCTCAGAATAAGCATTTATCCTCAATTCATTATTAGCAACCGTCAGCTGGATATACTGCATTTTAAGGCTGTCGTCTCCGGGCATGGTCCGAGCCCTTTCCAAAATCTCGCCCAGAGTACTGGTTTTAATATTAATAAATGTTGAAAAAGACTGGGGTATCACCTGTTCATAAACTGGATATTGTCCTTCAATCAGACGTGACATCAGGAGGAATCCTTCCCGATAGAACACCACATTATTTTCATTAAAAGCTATCTTAAAGGGCTCATCACTTTCATCCAGGACTCTGAGTATCTCATTGGCCGTACGTTGAGGAATGATAAACTTGGTATCTTCACTTATCGCCTGCTCCATTTCATAACTAAAATAAGCCAGACGATGAGTATCACTGGCCACTACCTTTAATTCCCCGTTGCTCTTGACATCGAAAAGGATGCCGGTAAACACCTGGCGGAAATGGGTCACAGCAGCTGCAAAAGCGGTTTTTTTGAGTGCTTCTTTCAAGACTGCCTGCGGTATAGTTATACGATCTTCCATTTTATCAATCGGTAAGTTGGGATATTCAAAATCGCGGTATGTATTTATGAAACCAGTAGATCTGCCATATATGACATTCAATTTGGCAGTCTCTTTGTCATATTGCAGATTGATTCGCATGGCGGGTAATGACTTGATGAAATTATGAAAATAGAGCGCATTGACCAGAACTGATCCCGGTTCGGTCACGTCAACGTTTTTGGCAGAAACCCTCATACCTATTTCCATATCAGTTGCAGTAATGGTGAGTCCGCTTTCCGGATCGACACTCAGCAGCAATCCAGCTAAAACAGGAATGGCATTTTTGTTGGAAGCTGCCCGGTAGACCAAATTAGTAAGAGATGCCAGGTCTTTCTGTTCAATGGAGAAATTCATCACTATACCTCCTAATTTTAGGGATTATTATAGCCCGTTTTCTTCTTAATAATTTATTAGAAATAATAGCAGTAATAGTAGTAGGGGTTCTTGATAATGGGGAAAACAGTGGACAAGCCCGATATCATATTACTTAGAGCAGTTGAATAAGTTGTTGATACCTGTCAGATAACAAAATTAGGATCGATTTTTCTGGACAGGGTCTCTACTATTTTACTCAATTCATTATCAGTTGCCAGATCTTTTTCCATCTTTTCAATGGAATAAATGGCAGTGGTATGATCTCTTCCGCCGAATTGCTGTCCGATCTGTGGAAAAGATGCATCCGTCATGCGCCGACACAGGTACATAGCTATCTGACGAGGATAAACCAGCTGTTTATTTCTCTTTTTTGAAAGCAGCTCATTCATGCCAATGCCGAAATATTCGGCAACAGTCTTCTGGATGTATTCCACCGTTATTCCCCGGACCACAGGTTCCGGCAAGATCTCCTTCAAGGCCTCGACAGCCGTAGCCATGTTAAGTTCCTTATTGGTGATGGTAGCATAAGCCACCAGGCGGACCAGGGCGCCTTCCAACTCACGGATGTTGGAATCGATACAATTAGCAATATAATCGAGGATGTCATAGGGAATATTTATTTTTTCGGCTTCGGCCTTTTTACGTAATATCGCGATACGGGTTTCTAGATCCGGCGGTTGGATATCGGTTATCAGACCCCATTCGAAGCGGGAGCGCAAACGGTCTTCCAATTTGGATATATGCCGTGGTGGTCGGTCGCTGGAGAGCACCACCTGTTTATTATTCTCATAGAGGGTGTTGAAAGTGTGGAAAAACTCTTCCTGGGTGCGGTCTTTGCCAGCCAGAAATTGTATATCGTCCACCAGCAGAACGTCTATGTTCCGATACTTATTGCGAAAGGCAGCGGTAGTGTCATCCTTGAAGGAGCTAATCAGCTCATTGGTGAATTGCTCGGATGAGACATAGACCACTACACAGTCAGGACGTTTAGCAATGATTTGGTGGCCTATGGCCTGCATCAAGTGAGTTTTCCCCAGACCCACCCCGCCATAAATAAAGAGCGGGTTATAAGCCCGGGCGGGAGATTCACCCACGGCATAACAGGCGGCATGAGCAAAGCGGTTGCTGTTGCCGATAACGAAGGTATCAAAGGTATATTTGCGGTTTAATCCGGAAAAATCTTCTTTAGCGGTGGTATTATCGGTGGTCAGAAACAGGTTGATGTCCTGATTGGTCATATGGCGCAGCTCATTAGTCATCCGGTCCAGATAACGAATCTTTATCCACTCCTGGGTGGAGGTATGAGGTACGCTTACATAAAGGGTGTTATTATGAAAAGTCTTGTATGTAGCAGTGGAAAGGAATGCATCATAACTGGCCTGATCGATCTCCTTGGCGATGCTGTCCAGAACCTTCTGCCAGATGGCAGGAAAATCATAATCAATTGACATCTCTCTACAGGCCTCCCCATAATAAGACGGCGGCATGTTGATAAGTGGAATATCCTGTGGAAAAGTGCAAATATAAATGAGAATAACTCCACTATAATGACCGCCGACGAAAACACAGTATAATAATAGCAGATTTAAAGGAAATTTTGAAGCATTTAGAAAGTGCAGAAATCTTGACATATAGGGACTTAAATAAATATAATGAATAAGTGCTGGAAAAATCAAGGGAGGAGTAGCATTTTATGAAACGGACCTTTCAACCAAAGAATCGTCAGAGGAAAAAGGTACACGGCTTCAGGCAGAGGATGGCAACTGCCGGCGGAAGAAAAGTACTGGCCAACCGGAGAAGAAAAGGAAGAAAATCATTATCCGCATAGGTCGTAAGAGCGGCCTTTTGTTTTCTCTTGACCTAAATTGGTAGAGGTATCAGGTATCAAGTGCGAGGTTAAGGATGCTTAAAAAGCAGTATCGCATCACGGATAAAAAGGTTTACGATCGCGCCTACCGGGGTGGAAAAAGGATTTCGGGCAGATACCTGATTGTTTTTATGAGAGAGAATGAGATGCCGGGCAGCCGATTCGGATTCGTCACCAGTAAGAAGACCGGGAAGGCGGTAACCAGGAATCTGGTCAAGCGCAGGTTAAGAGCCCTGGTTCAACAGGAGTTGCCCCAGATGAAGGGCAATTATGATGTAGTTATCGTGGCCCGCTATAACATTAAGGAAGCTGAATTTGCTGCGTTGAAAAAAGATTTCTTAATAGTTATGAGGAAGGCCGGACTATGTTAGGCAAAAGTCTTATTGGATTGATCAGGATTTATCAGACCGTAAGGATCTCAAAAGCCCCGAATTGCAGGTTTTACCCGACCTGTTCAAGCTACTCCATTGAGGCCATCGAAAAATATGGGGTGGTTAAAGGGGGATGGATGGCTACCAAAAGGATCTTACGCTGTCATCCATTTCATCCGGGAGGTTATGATCCGGTGCCGTAAAAATTGATTACCGGATCGACAGGCGCCAGGCTTAATAGAAAACCCTAGTTGGTATATGCCTGGAGCCCAGGGACAAGCCAGGGCCCATCAGGAAAGAGGTCTTTCCACAGTTTTGAGGAGGTGAATCCTGCCGGGTATAGGGCAGGAGGTTATTGGGTAGTCTTTGGCATTCGTTTGTACTATGGTTTCAGAGCGTTATCGAATTCTTTTATGGAATAACCGGGAGCATAGGCCTGCCTAATTATGGGCTGGCTATTATTCTGTTGACCATAGTTATCAAACTGGTATTGTTCCCCTTAAATCAGAAGCAGCTGAAATCCATGCGCGCCATGCAGGAGATTCAGCCTAAAATGAAGTACATCCAGGATAAGTACAAGGACGACGCCCAGGTCATGCAGACCAAATTAATGCAGCTCTACAAGGAGCATGGGGTCAGTCCGCTCAGCGGTTGTCTGCCGCTGCTCATCCAAATGCCGATCTTTTTTGCCTTCTATCAGGCATTGATTGGTTTCAAGTTTACGGTAGCCGCCCACGCAAGTTTCCTGTGGATCCCCAATATTGGAACTAAGGATCCCTGGTATATCCTGGCGGTACTGGCCGGCCTTACCACCTACCTGCAGCAGCGCGCATCTATGGTGGACACCAAGGACCAAATGCAAAAGTCCATGTTGTATACCATGCCGCTATTGATGGTCTGGATTGCCACGACCGTGCCGTCCGGCCTGCCGCTGTATTGGGTAACGTTCAATATCCTGGGTATCATTCAACAGCTCTATGTCAATTACTCACATGAGAAAACAAAACTTGAAACGGGCACTGGGGTATCCATCAGCACCCCCGGCCAAGAAGAAAGAGAAGAGATAAAAGAGGAAGTCACAGAAGTCCCCGAACCAAAAAAGGTATCGGCTTCCCAACCCGCTAAGGGCGCAAAAGGGGATAAAGGAGGCAAGGCTAATAATGGAGCTCCGCACAATCGAAAGAAAAGGAAAAACCGTTGATGAAGCTATAAAATCAGCCCTGGATGAATTGGGCTGTGATATCGAAGACGTCAAGGTCGAGATAGTTGAAGAACCCAGCAAAGGGTTGCTCGGTCTCGGGAAAAAGCCAGCAGTGGTACGGATCAGTATCCGCCAGACCCCGGAACAAGAGACCCGTATGGTACTGGAAGATCTGCTGAACAAGATGAAGATCGATTACGTAATCAACAGCGTGGAATTTGAGGCCGGTCGAGTAAGGATCAACATCACCGGCAAGGATATGGGACTCTTGATCGGTCGTAAGGGCGAGACCCTCAACGCAGTACAGTTTATCTTAAGCCTAATTGTTAACCGCGACCGGGCCGAGAAGATCCACATCACTCTGGATGTGGAAGATTACCGCAAGAAGAAGGAAGAATCACTGGAGGCCTTGGCCTTGAGGCTTTCGGAAAAGGTCAAAAAGACCCGCAAGAATGTGGTCATGCGGCCCATGACGTCCCAGGAGCGGCGGATAGTACATACCGCCCTGCAGACCGACACACAGGTGACCACTTATTCACTGGGAGATGAACCCAACCGCAAGGTGGTTATCTCTTTAAAGAAATAGGTTAAGAAACAAACGATAAAACCAAAGCACCAGGATGCACGTTCTGGTGCTTTTAATATGGGGGAAACGGGGAGCGAATTAAACACAGATGGACACAGATGAATATACATAACGCAACTTTCGCAGTTGAATTATGCCCCAGAAAACTCTAGTTTCATTGCGAGCGTAGCGAAGCAATCTATCCCCCGGCATGAGGTTTAGATTGCTTCGCTACCGCTCGCAATGACATATGGCCGTTATTTGTTGCATATAATCGCCGCAGGCATCCGTGTCCATCTGTGGTTAATTCGTTCTCCAGTTCCCCTCCGCACTTGATTAGACCGGCTATATGACATATAGTTAAATCGAAATTATGTGGAGATAATCAGATAAACGGGCCTTATTAGGCCAAAAAACCATAAATTAAAGGGCAGCAGCCGGAAGCGAGGCCAAAATGTATGAAGACGATATAGCAGCGATATCCACTCCACCGGGAGAAGGCGGCATTGCTATTGTGCGCCTTAGCGGCAACGGGGTAATCGAAAAGATGAATCCGTTGTTCCGGCCTCGCCGTGAGGGAACTTCACTTGCTGGCCGACCGTCGCATACCCTTACCCTGGGCTGGATCATTGACGACCGGGGTGAAATAATAGACGAGGTACTGGTAGGGATAATGAAGTGCCCACGCAGCTATACCGGGGAAGATGTAGTTGAGATCAACTGTCACGGCGGATCTTTGCCGGCCCGGCGCTGCCTGGAACGGGTACTATCCGCCGGATTTCGTTTGGCTGAACCGGGAGAGTTCACCCGCCGTGCTTATCTCAACGGAAGACTAGATATAAGCCAGGCTGAAGCGGTGATAGATATTATCCGCGCCAAGAGCGATAAAGGCATGCGGCTGGCCCAGCAGCAATTATCGGGGATGAATTTTAGCTATATCGCCAACCTGGAGGACGGGCTTACCCGGATAAATGCCATGATTGAAGCCAGCATAGATTTTCCCGACGAGGTGGGCGAACCGGATTATGACGAAGTTGAGGGGCGGCTGCAGGAGATACTTTCCAAGCTGGATTCTCTTATAAATGCAGCCAGAAGGGCGGAAGTCTATCGGGAAGGGATCAGCATCGCCATCTGTGGCAAGCCTAATGTCGGCAAGTCCACCCTACTTAATACCCTGCTGCGCAAGGAAAAGGCCATAGTAACCGAGATACCAGGCACTACCCGCGATGTTATCGAAGACTATATAAATGTCCGGGGCATCCCGGTCAAGATCATGGATACGGCAGGGATCCGCTTCACCGAGGATCAAGTGGAGAAGATAGGGGTGGAACGCTCTCGTGAGGCTATCAAGGCCGCCGACTTGGTATTATTTCTGCTCGACGTAGAGACCGGCATTACGGCCGAAGACCGCGAGATATTTAGCCAAATCCATACGCAAAACATAATAGTAATGGTCAATAAAGAAGACCTGATAGAAAAGAAGATCGACGAAACTAGCCTGAAGGGTATGTTTCCCGGACTGCCTATCATACGTGGGTCGGCCCGGGAAGAGATCGGCATCGACGAACTGGAAGAGAGCATTGAGAAGCTGGTCCTGTCGGGACAGACCGGCTCGGATAACCTGGAGATAATGGTTTCCACCCGTCAGCGCAGTGCACTGGAACGGGCGCGCCAGCAGGTGTTAGATACCCGGGATGGCTTGAGAGAGGCGCCGCTGGACTGCCTGGGGGTAGATCTGGGAGGAGCAATGGAAGCCCTGGGCGAAATAACCGGAAAAAACCTCAAGGAAGAGGCTATCGACCGCATCTTCCACGACTTCTGCATCGGGAAATAGATCACCGAATTTTTAATGCATAATTATTAATTAATAATTATGGTAGAAATGCAGCGCATTTCTCTAATCAGGCCCATATGAAGTTAGATAAGGATAGGAAAGCGGTAGCTTTCCCACAGTAATTTATAATTAAAAATTAAGAATTAATAATTATAACCGGAGGTTATACAAATGATTTATCAGGCGGGGAATTATGATGTGGTGGTTATTGGGGCCGGACATGCCGGATGTGAAGCGGCACTGGCCGCAGCCCGCATGGGTTGTAGCACCCTGATGATAACACTCTCCATCCAACATATAGCCCTGATGCCCTGCAATCCGTCTATCGGCGGACCAGCCAAGGCCCAGGTAGTCAGGGAGATTGATGCCCTGGGCGGCGAAATGGCGGTTAACATCGATAAGGCTAACATCCAGATACGGATGATCAACACCGGTAAAGGGCCAGCCGTTCAAGCCTTACGCGCCCAGGCTGACAAGGAGGAATATCACCGGGAGATGCTGCGGACACTGGAGGCGACCCCCAATCTCAGTATACTGATGGCCGAGGTGGACCGCATTGAGACTGAGAATGGGCGCATCAGCGGGGTAGTTACCCGCACCGGGGCCCGCTTTGGCTGCCAGGCGGTAGTCATTACCTCCGGCACCTACCTGAAGGGACGGGTTATCATTGGAGATGTGGCTTTTGACAGCGGACCAGGCAATCAGATCCCGCCTATGCGTTTGTCGGAGAACCTGAAAGAACTGGGGATCGAGCTGGGACGATTTAAGACCGGCACCCCGCCCCGCATCGATTCCCGCACCGTAGATTTCAGTAAAATGATTGAACAGCCGGGTGATCCCCAACCCCTGCGTTTTTCTTTTATCAGTCCCCGGAACGAGCGGGAGCAGCTGTCCTGCTGGCTTACCCGCAGCAATCCGGAGACACATCGGATCGTTATGGAGAATATCGAGCGAGCACCTCTTTTTACCGGGATCATCAAGGGGCGCGGGCCGCGCTATTGTCCTTCTTTTGAAGATAAGGTAGTGCGGTTTTCCCATAAGGACAACCACCAGCTTTTCGTTGAACCAGAAGGACGGCGCACTAACGAGATGTATGTGCAGGGCTTGAATACTAGCCTGCCCGAGGACGTTCAGCTGCAAGTTCTCCATAGTATCGCCGGACTAGAACACTGCCGAATGATTCGTACCGGCTATGCTATCGAATATGATTATGTGGTGCCTTCACAGCTCAGGCTCAGCTTGGAGACGCGCCAGGTGAGCGGGTTGTTTACAGCCGGCCAGATAAATGGAACCTCCGGCTATGAGGAAGCGGCAGCCCAGGGCATCATTGCCGGGATCAATGCTGCCCTCAAGGCGCGGGAAAAGGAGCCTTTCATACTTAAACGCAGTGAAGCCTTTATCGGTGTAATGATCGATGATCTGGTCACCAAAGAAAACGACGAGCCTTATCGCCTCTTGACCTCCCGGGCGGAGTACCGCCTGCTGCTGCGCCAGGATAATGCCGATCTGCGCCTGACGGAAAAGGCCCACGCCATCGGTCTGGTTACCAGCCAGCGCTGGGATATTTTCCGGGAAAAGAAAGAGCTGCTGGACCGGGAAAGGGCACGATTGCAGGA
The DNA here is from genome assembly GCA_012729835.1 of Syntrophomonadaceae bacterium. Taxonomy (GTDB): domain Bacteria; phylum Bacillota; class Syntrophomonadia; order Syntrophomonadales; family Syntrophomonadaceae; genus Syntrophomonas_A. Next base: position 5,192 of record JAAYCK010000138.1, on the reverse strand, counting down.
GGAATATGTACTGCCGCTGGACAGCCGCATGGCTAAATTTCTGGCGGACAAGGACAGCGCTCCACTGCGCGACCGTATATCGTTATGGGAATTATTGAGGCGGCCGGAGATAAAGATCGAAGAATATCCGGCATTGGAATTGATGGAGGAATTTGACCTGGATGTTATGGAGCAGTTAGAACTCCAGGCCAAATATGAAGGATATATCCGTAAGCAGGAAGATCAGGTACGCCGCTTCGAAAAAATGGAAGCTCGCAAGATACCGGAAGATATGAATTACGATGAGGTATACGGATTGGCATTTGAGGCGCTGCAGAAGCTAAACGCGGTACGGCCGGCTTCCATCGGCCAGGCATCAAGAATCGCCGGGGTCAATCCGGCGGACATAAATATTTTATTGGTTTTTCTTGAGAAAAAAAGAAGGAAATAGAAAACTTATATGGAATATAATGTTAAATCATTTACAAAATTGCTTTGGCGGGAGAATGAGCTCCACAACCTGGTCAGCCGCAAGACTACCCCGGAGGACCTAGAGCGGCATATCGATGACAGCCTGCGGCTGCTCGATTTCGTCGACCTAACCTCGGGTACTCGCCTGGTGGATATAGGAAGTGGAGCCGGCTTCCCCGGGCTCATTTTGGCCATGGCCCGACCGGAGGTAGAGGTAACCCTGGTGGAATCCGATGCCAAGAAGAGTCAGTTTCTTAATCTGGTCCGAGAAGAATTGGGACTTACACGGGTCAGCGTGGTTTGCCGGCGAGTGGAGGAATTAGGAAGAGACCCGCAATGGCGGGAAAGTTTCGACTACTGTACCTCACGTGCAGTAGCGGCTATCAATATCATGCTTGAATATGGACTGCCCCTGATCAAAACCGATGGCAGACTGTTGTTGTGGAAGGGGCGCAATTACCCGGATGAGATGGAGAAGGCGCAGAATGCGCTGTTAACGCTGGGAGGAGTACTGGAGGACATATTCCACTATACTTTGATGGAAGAACTGGACCGGGTGATCATAGCTCTCAGGAAAACGTGCAGCACGCCGGATAAATATCCGCGCCGGGTGGGGGTTCCATCAAAGCGACCTTTATAGAAACAGGAGGTGCGCGTAATGGTACTTAAACATCTGGAACGAATGCTGAGCCGTGACAACTCGGTCCGGGTAACCACAATACCCATGGATAAAATCAAACCCAACCCCTATCAACCCCGCCGCAGCTTTTCTGAAGATGAACTAGCCGAACTGGCACACTCCATTCGGACCTATGGACTTATTCAACCGGTGATAGTAAGAGAACATGGAGATGGCTACCAACTGATAGCCGGTGAACGACGCTTTCGGGCCTGTTGTTTGTTGGGTCATATCAACATAGCTGCCCTGGTTCAACCTATGGACGACGAAAAGGCAGCCGCAGTAGCTCTGATCGAAAACCTGCAGCGCCAGGATCTCAACTATTTTGAAGAGGCTCGCGCCTATCAGGTGTTGATTAGGACGTTTAATATTACCCAGGAGGAATTGGCCCGCCGGATAGGGCGCAGCCAATCAGCTATTGCCAATAAAATGCGGTTGTTGAGACTGGCGCCAGAAGTGCAAGGGATAATCGTGCCGGATCGGGTGACAGAGCGCCATGCCCGAACCCTACTGCGCTTGAACTCCACAGAGATGCAGATGGAGGTGATCCAGCGGATTTACGACCAGGAGTTGACAGTTAAAGAGACAGAGCAACTGGTCGACCGTTTGAGCCCGAATAACATTCCGCAGGAAATCAAGAACCGTCCGGGGGTGCAGAATATAGCTCCTATTATTCGGGATGCCCGGATATTTATGAATACCATCAAAGAGACGGTAAAAAGGGCACGCAAGACCGGAGTGGACATTTTTATGGTGGAAAAAGACAATGATGATGAATACGAGATAACTATTCGAGTAACCAAAGGGACGGGCGAACTAAAACTCGCCGCGAGGAGCTAGGGGGATTGAATAGACGCAGAAGGACGCAGATTCATTATGATTAACGCTGATCTTTAAGATGCTGGCACCCCGAAATAGAATGCCAGCGTCTTATTATATTTGAAGATGTAGGGGCTAGACTTCGCTTGCTCCGAAAGCGGTTACCGCTAGCTGCAGAAAATATATAGCTGGGAGTGGTCTTCTTACAAGGGACCGGTTCTGATATATATTTGCATAATTGATTCCATATTCGCCCAAAACTTACCCCACAGAAAACCAATCTGCGCTATTCAAATAAATCTGCGCGTGGCGTTAGCCACCAGCGTCTATTGGTACTCCTTCTAAGGCCATAGCGTCCTTAATACCGGCGACGATTTCTTCGGTGTGCATGCCCCGGGAGCCTTTGACCAGGACGGCATCGCCGGGTTCAAGTATTACTTGCAGACGGGCGAGGGCTTCCCCATTGTTGGCGAAGCGCTCGGTTTTGACAGGGCCACCGACGGATTCGGCGCCAGCAGCTATTCCGGCTGCCCGTTCTCCTACGGTAAGCAGGAGGTCGATGCCCAGGGCAGCGACAGTCAGCCCGAGCTCATAATGGCTCTGCTGAGACAGCTCGCCCAGTTCAAACATATCTGCTAAAACCGCGATACGGCGCCCCTCCGGGTGGCAATCGGCCAGTACGGCAAGGGCGGCTCGCATGGAGTCAGGGCTGGCATTATAGGTGTCATCTATCACCTGGATGCCGCCACATTCGGATATTTGCAGGCGCATTTTTTCATTGTGGAAGTCGGCCAGGGCTGAAGCAGCATCTGTTATAGGGACACTACTCAGGTCAGCTACGGCCAACGCAGCCAGAGCATTGTACACATTATGCTGGCCGGGAACCGGCAGATGGACTTCCTGACGGCCACCAGGATAATACAGGTTAAAGGCCACCCCGGTCAAGTCGGAGACTATCTCTCCCGCTCGATAATCACACCACTCTGCCATACCATAGAAGACCGTTCTCTGCGGCAAATTATTCCGGTACGGTGCGAGAAAAGGATCATCACCGTTTAGGACCAGTATGCCATTATCGCTCATACCCGCATTAATGGAGAGCTTCTCCCGCATAATATTTTCCTGGCTCCCCAACTGCTCAATATGTGAGAGGCCTATATTAGTGATCACTGCAATATCAGGTAGAGAGATGCCGGACAATTCAGCGATCTCGCCAAATTCACTCATCCCCAGCTCAAAAACCCCGGCCTGGTCACCGTCTTCCATAGTCAAAAGGGAAAGGGGTAGACCTACCCGGCTGTTCATATTACCGGCAGTTTTAGCCACCTGCAGTGAAACCGACAGAGCATCGGCGATCATATCCTTGGTAGAGGTTTTTCCAACGCTACCAGTAACGGTTATAATCGGGACCGAAAAGCGGTTACGATAATAGCGGGCGATATCCTGCAGGGCCCGCAGGGTATCATCGACAGTCACCCAGGCGGAAAACACCTTAATGTTGGCGGGCTCACGGGAGATAACCGCCGCCACTGCCCCGTTGTTTGCAGCTGAACCGATAAAGTCGTGCGCGTCGACCCGTTGACCGATCTGAGGAACAAAGAGACAACCAGGCTTAGCCTGATTAGAGTCGATTACTATCGAGGTTACCGTTAGAGCCGGGTCGCCGGTCAGACGTCCACCGGTAGCTTCAGCTATATGTTGCATGGTCAGCGTTCTCAAGCGGAGCACCTCCTTCAGGCCTTGAGTTCGGCCAGTACCTGAGCGATCAGTTCTCTCTCATCCATGTGGTGTTTGACCCCACGGATCTCCTGATAAGATTCGTGTCCCTTACCGGCCAGCACCGCTACGTCACCTGGCAGGGCATTTTTTATCAGATAGCGGATGGCCTCCAGACGGTCATCAATAATAATATACTTACCGCCAGTGGGATTTATACCTTGCTGTATATCGGCGAAGATGCTCTCCGGCTCTTCGTTGCGGGGGTTGTCGGTGGTCAATATGGAGAAGTCAGCCATCTGCCCAGAGATCCTTCCCATATCAAAGCGGCGCTGCCGGTCACGATTACCCCCACAGCCAAATAGACAGACCAGGCGCGAGGGTGCATAGGCCCGCAAGGTGCCCAGGAGATTCTCCAGACTTATGGCATTATGAGCATAGTCAATCAATAGGGTAAAATGAGGCAGAGCCGGTACCAGTTCAATACGCCCCCGTACCCGGATATTCTCCAGAGCCCGGGCGATCCCTGCTGGGTCAGCCCCCGAGGGCAGACAGGCAGCTACTGCCGCCAGAGCATTATAGACACTAAAATCGCCGGGGATACCGACCTTGACCTGGAAAGTGCCGCGTGGTCCGGTCAGGGAAAAACTGACCCCCAACCAGCCGGGACTGGAGAGCATCGCAACATCCTCGGCCCGGTAATCAGCAGCAGGCGATAGACCGAAAGTCTTAACTTCGCAGGTACTTCTCGCCAGCATAGCCTTATGCCCTGGATCATCGATATTTAGCAGACCGAGTCTGCACATGGAAAACAACCGGGTCTTGCAGTACAGATAGTTGTCATAGCTGGGGTGTTCATTGGGACCGATATGGTCCGGAGATATATTGGTAAAAATCCCGATATCGAAATCGCATCCGGTGACCCGGTCCATCATTAGTCCCTGTGAGGAAACCTCCATCACAGCGCTGTCACAGCCGGCGTCCAGCATCGATCTGAATAGCTTTTGCAACTCATAAGACTCCGGGGTAGTATTTTTGGCCGGGGTACGGACCTCACCTACTATGGTCTCAATGGTGCCGACAAGGCCGGTTTTATGGCCGCATTCTTCAAGGATAGCCTTTATCATATAGGTGGTGGTGGTTTTACCTTTGGTACCGGTAACCCCGATCAGCTGCAGTTCCCGCGAGGGATGTCCGAACCAGGCGGACGAAGCCAGGGCCAGGGCCTCCCGGCTGTTTTCCACTAAAACCACCGTGACACCGGACGGAATTTCCACCGGCTTCTGAACGATAACGGCGGCTACTCCGGCAGAACATGCAGCAGAAATGTATTGATGCCCGTCGGTCACTGTACCTTCGATACAGACGAAGAGACCTCCGGGCACTACATAACGAGAATCATATGCCACCCCGCTGATCTCGCAGCGCTCATCGCCGGCTATCAACGAGTAGCTAATCCCAGCCAATAAATCAGAGAGAATCAATAAACTAACCTCCAAGGTTTTTAATGGACGAGGAATTTTGATTT
>JAAYCK010000137.1 GCA_012729835.1 Syntrophomonadaceae bacterium | reverse complement strand
GTAACCGAGCATGGTAAGGTAAATCTGAAAGGCATGAGCACCTGGCAGAGAGCTGAAGCCCTGATCAGCGTATCAGATCCCCAATTCCGGGATGAACTGATCAAACAGGCTCAAGAAATGAAGATCTGGACCAAATCCAACAAAATCGACGCCAAAAAATTGGCTTTATAATAACATTGGCAGGGGTGCTCTCACAGCACCCCCTGCCGAATATTAAAGCACAAAAAAATTAAAGGGAGGTATAGAAATGTCACATAATAATTATCTATTGAATACCCGTGACATCAAGTTTGTCGTCAAAGAATGGCTCCCCATGGACAAGTTGTTATCCCTGCCAGCTTACAATGAGTATTATGGTATCGACGACATCGATAATTTCCTCGATGTCAACTACAAGATCTGCCGTGACGTTATCTGCCCGACTAATAAAGATGCAGATGAAATTGGCTGCACCTATGTAGGCGGCGACGAGCATGCCGTCATCACCCCCGATTCCTATAAACCTATGTACAAAACCGTTATGGAAGCCGAGTTAGGACCCCAGTTCGGATACCGCGGCGATGGTAAGATACCCCTTTCCTGGTATGCTCCGATTCTGGAAATGCAGTCTGCTGCATCCGCCGGTATCGTAATGTTCTGGTGCCTGACCCAGGGTGCTACCACTGTGTTGCAGGAATTTGGCACACAGAAACAACAGGATTTGTTCCTGCCCAAGATGTATACCGGTGAATGGGGCGGTACCATGGGTCTGACTGAACCGGGCGCCGGTTCCGAAGTTGGCGCATGCGCCAGCAAGGCATTCCCCACCGATACTCCTCACCTGTATAAACTGAAAGGTACCAAGTGCTTCATCACCTCTGGTGACCATGATCTCGCGGAAAATATCATCCATCTGATGCTGGCCAAGACTCCGGGTGCTCAGGAAGGTACCGCTGGTATTTCCCTCCTCATCGTGCCCAAGTTCTGGGTCAATGATGATGGCTCTCTGGGCAAGTGGAATGACGTAACCTCCGTAGGTATCGAGCACAAGCTAGGTATCCACGGTTCTTCGACCCTGACCCTGTCCATGGGTGAGAACGACAACTGCTACGGCTGGATGGTCGGTGATGTAGAAGTCAAAGATGGCCGCGGCAAGGGTATGTCACAGATGTTTGCCTATATGAACGAAGAACGTCTGGACACCGGTCTGTTTACCCTGGGCTGCATCAGTTCAGGTTATTACGCAGCTCTTGAGTATACCAAAGTCCGCGTACAGAGCAAAAAATCGACCGATCCCAAAGGCCCCAGCGTCCGGATCATCGAACACGAAGACGTCCGCCGCATGCTGATGTATCAGAAGGCAGGCATGGAAGCCATTCGTGCTCTGATCTACACCTCTTATCTCTACCGCGATCTGGCCGTTGATGCGGCTACCCCGGAAGAGAGAGCCTACTATGATGACATGTTTGCGATCAACAATCCGCTGTGTAAGGCTTATTCATCCGACATGGCCCGGATTTTGACCGGCGAATGTATCCAGTGCCACGGCGGTTACGGCTTCATGGAAGAGTACGCCGGAGCTCAGTTATACAGAGACTGCGTTATCCATGGCATCTGGGAAGGCACCAACTTCATCCAATCCCAGGACTATACCGGACGCAAGTTCACCATGAAAGGCAGTGAACCGTTCAAGAAATGGGTTGCTGAAATCGATGAATTCGTATCCACTCAAAAGACTGACGAATTTGCCGCAGAATTTGCCATGATGGCAGAGGCTATGACTGCTTTCAAAAATATTGTTGATATGAATGCGGCGTGGACAGCCGGCGATAAGCAAATGAAACAGCTCTTTGCTACCCGGACCATGCATTCCGGCGCCAGAGTATACTGCGGCATGCTGCTGCTGTCCCAGGCTCTCTTGGCTTCCAAGAAACTGGCCGAACTGGGCGAGGACCACTTTGACGCTAACTTCTATAAGGGCAAAATCGCCAGTGCCAAGTTCTATGTTATGAACCATGTTACCGATGTCTTTGGATTCGAAAAGGCCATGAAGGCCGGCGACAAGAGTGCCATCGACATTCCTGAAGACTGCTTCATCTAAGCAGCCATAGTTTTAGCGACCAGAGGCCCGATGCAATTGCATCGGGCCTCTTTTTTATTATCAGCAGCAATCTATACAATAAGGAAGCGATTCGAGGCAGCGTCATTAATAGCATCCGTTAGGGTACATGGGTTGCACTCTGCAGTGATGGACACAGCCTTCGGTAGCACAGATGAAACGGTAAATTTATAACTCCACCATATAGATTGCCGCGCTGCGCTCGCAATGACAGTTTGGGAGACAGTTTGTGAGTTCTCTGATTATGCAATCTTGTTCTGTATTACGCATTTAATTATCTGTGTTCATCTGTGTTTAATCTGTGTCTATCTGTGTTAAATCGTTTCTCCGTTCCGGTTAGTGTTCGAACTTCAATCCGTATTTGGCCGCTTTACGGACTATGGTCGATTGGTTTACCTCCAGCGCCCTGGCCACCTGATAGGTAGATTTATATTGGTGATACGCTGTCTCCAACAGGTTTCGTTCCGTTTTTTCCAGGGCCGCTTTTAAGGGGAGTATCCGAGCGGGTTCCTTTTCTGCAAAACTGCCGGTTATCATATTTATCGGCAGGTCCCCGATGGTGATAACATTATTGATACTGGTTATTGCCAGACGCTCTACCAGGTTCTCCAGTTCCCGCACATTGCCCGGCCATGAGTAGTCCATAAAACGTTCGATGACGCGCTGATCCAAATGTTTTTCCATCTGATACTTATTATTTATATTATTAATGAAGAGTTTTGCCAGAATCGGGATGTCTTCCTGGCGCTCCCTTAGCGGTGGAACAAAGATAGGTATTACATTCAAGCGATAGAAGAGGTCCAGGCGAAATTCCTTCTTATCAACCATCTCAGTGAGATTGCGGTTGGTGCCAGTCAGGACACGAATATCCACCTTGATCGGCTCAACCCCTCCCACCCTGACTATCTCATGATCCTGCAGTACCCGCAACAGTTTGACCTGAAGATTGAGCGGCAATTCTGCTATCTCATCCAAAAACAGCACTCCGCCTTCGGCTAATTCAAAATAGCCAACCTTACCCTTACGATTTGCTCCGGTGAAGGCTCCGGCCTCATAACCGAACAGCTCACTTTCCAGAAGATTATCCGGGATCGCTCCGCAGTTGACCTTGATAAAAGGTCCGTCCTTACGGTTACTGTTGGAATGGATGATCCCGGCGATTACTTCTTTACCTACACCGGATTCGCCTTGAATAAGCACCGTGGAATCCACCTGAGCCACCCGCAGAACCAGTTTTACTACCTCTTTCATCTTGGCCGAATTTATTACTAATTGATGAGAGCTAGCCATTTTCAATTGCTGTAATTCGGTTTCATACCATTCACGGAGACCTTCCATATGTTCCAATCGGCGCTGCAAGTCATTCAATTCGGTTATATCGCGGACATTAGTCACCACCATGACTACCTTGCCCTCTTCGTCAAATATTGGATTACTGGTAACCAGCGCCTCTTTACCGGTTTTGGAGGTCAGAGTTATGGTGACCGGTTCCTTTTTCTCCAGAGCCAACAGCGTACCCGATCTGGAGAATATGCCGTGCTCAACTAGTTCCTCCATATTACGTCCGACACATTCGGCAGCACTTACCCCCATAATCCGTTCAAAGCCCTGGTTAAGGCGCAGGGTGTTGGCCTTCCCGTCAGTAACATACAAGCCGTCAAAGGATGATTCAATGACCGCTTCCATTTCCCGCTCGCGCAAGCCCTGGACCAGATCCAGCTTGCGCTGCAGCTGGTTCAGTTCGGTCATATCGCGGACATTGGTTACTACCCTGATTATCTTTCCATTTTCGTCAAAAATCGGCGTACTGGTTACCAACGCTTCCTTGCCGGTACTGGCCACCAGATCGATAGTTACCCGGCCTCCCTTTTCGATGGCCAGCAGGGTGCCGGAGCGAGAGAAAACTCCCTCCTTAACCAATTCGGCCATATTGCGGCCTACACATTGTTCCTTGGAGACGCCCATTATGCGCTCAAAGCCTTTGCTTACCCGGAGGGTATTGGCCTCGCCATCGGTGACATAAAGTCCGTCAAAGGATGAATCAATGATAGCCTCCAGCTCTTTATTGATATCCTTCATAAACTCCGATTCTTGCAGAACCTGCTCCAGCTCCGAAACATCACGAAGTACCAGTACCCGGCCAATGACTTCTTGATTGTTGATAACGTTCTTGGAAAAAGGTACAAAACTGTGGGTACCCACGCGGATTTTTCCGCCACTAAGTAGTTCCGGGCGGCTTAACAAATCGATTATTGTTTCATCGCTGATGACTTCATTTAAAGGCCGCCCTTCAGCCTGCCGGGCATCGATCCCCAGGACTTTGCCCGCTTGTTTGGAAATCAGTGTGACTTGTTTCTTCTTATTGATAACAATGATAGGAGTGACCACCGCATCTATAGCGGCCTCCAATTCAGTCTTTATCCGTCTCGCCTGCCGGGCATATTTGCTGCTGACTTCTCCATCGATTATCCCGACCACCCGGCCATCCTTCATCACTGCCAGCACAGCTCTGGTCTCTTCTGGCAGGTTCACTTCCATGTTATAATCGATCATTTCCAAAGGCAGCCAATTCAAGGTACCCAGGTCGGTTTCCGGGCTTACGCCTTGGCCGATGGCTTCAAGCAGCATATCCTTGGTAATAACTCCTATAATGGTAGATTGCTCATCTATAAGCAATGCCACCCGGGTTCCCCGTTTGACCATGATGCCGGCAGCATGACACATACTATCGTTCTCATTGAAAAAGAGAGGTTCATTCATTGCTTCGTATGCCTTCATCGCGTATCAACTCACTTGTGTTTTTTTTAATTTTAACATAAATTGTCACACAATTGCGACGATTCCCCCTGTAAAAAATGGCCTGGGTTACAGGCCGTTTTTTACTCAATATTATTAATCTACGGGATCGAACATATCCTTGGCTGCTCCACATACCGGACACTCATCGGGTGGTTCCGGCCCTTCATGAACATAACCGCATATCCGGCACTTCCAGCGTTTGTAATGTTTCTTACCGCTCTTGTCCCGGCCCAGATTGCGGATGGACTCACTGCTGTCCACTTGGGGCGCAATGATGATCTCACCAACCAGCACTCCGTCCTTAATGTAGCTGCGCTTGAAGTAGTTCTCCACCGGATCATTTACCTCGACCACCCGGCACTGATCAACCGGAAGGTTTACCTCACCAATAGAAAAGATTTCTAAATCGAAGGCTACCAGCATGGTAGAAATAATTGGTGGTTTGTATTCGACCCAATCACCGGCGGCAGCCGCACCGGCTACCCTGCCCATTTCCAGAGAAACCGGCCAGAGACCTATCAATCTCTCTCCGAATTGGGCTCCATCGCCGGCAGCATAGATGTCTCCTGCGCTAGTGCGCATCCTGCCATCCACCACTACTCCCTGGGCTATCTCCAGCCCAGCCGCCTGAGCCAGTTCTGTATTGGGTTTGACCCCGGTTGATAAGAGGACCAGATCGGCGGGGAGCAGTTGACCGTCTGAAAGCTTCACTCCGGTCACCCGTCCGTCCCCAAGTATCTCTTCTGTATCCAGGCCCAAGTACAGTTTTATCCCTTTATCGATCATGGCCTGCTGCAGCTTCAGAGACGATGGCTCATCCAACTGACGCGGCATGAGCCGAGTGTTGTGCTCGATTACTGAGACTTCTACCCCGCTGGATACCATCTCCCAGACGGCCTCCAGGCCCAGTACCCCGCCGCCGATAACAACAGCTGTCTTAGCTGACTTGATGGCTTCTTTCAGGACCAGTGCATCGCCCAGGCTGCGCAGGGCAAATACGCCAGCCTGTTCCACACCCTTGAACGGCGGTATATTACTGCGGGCACCGGTCGCCACGATCAGCTTAGTATAGGGATAGGATTCTCCTTTTTCGCTTACTACCTGTTTACCGGCGCTATCAATCTTTTCTACCCGGGTTTCCGTTAAAAGCTTGATATTGTTTTCCCCATACCATGCTTCATCAAAAACATAGAGTCGTTTGTCCGGCAAATCCTCACTGAGCAGATCAGATAACGAAGGCCGGTAATAGGGGCGGTAGGCTTCTTCGCTGAGCATAACTATCTCAGCGGTTCGATTGCGCTTGCGGATGGACTGGGCTGCCGACAGGGCTGCTATACCTCCGCCGATAATCACAAAACGATCATTGGTATCATTGATAAATTCATCTTCCATGGTCTCACGCACAAAATTATCCGCCCCAACGCCACAGGCGGGACAAACGGCGGGTGGTTCCGACCCGACATGGATGTGACCGCATACTAAACAACGCCAGCGCGTCTGATTTTTGTCCTGCTTCTTTTCAAGAACAGCGCGGCCCAAGTCCATACCCATATTGAAGGCATCCTCCAGGCTGCGTTCGCTGGGCTTGAAATTAACTCTAAGTCCGGGCAGGACCTGCATCCGCAAAGCCTGCAAACGGTTTTCGATCGACGGCACGGCTTCTCCACTCCAACCGTAGGCCCCGAAGGCCATAGCCACCTTATCGCCATGACTGATAGGAGATAGCCGGGATAAGAGCCTCCAGACCGGGGGCAGCGCATCGCCGTTTACGGTATTGGAACCAATTAGAAAAGCACTGGCATCCACCAGGTCCTCCGCGACCCGGTCGAGCAGTTCAGGATCATCCAGCTTGTCCTCCACCAAGCGGTAGGTGTGGATATCAAAATCCCCGATACTGGATATCCCATCGATAATGGCATCTGCCAGCATCTTGGTAAAACCATAAATGCTCAGGTAAGCCAGTACAATCTTAGGTTTATCCCCGCTGACCGGTGCTGGACGGCTCGACCACTGGCGGTAAAGATCTAGATAACGGTCAATATCCTTACGCAGTATTGGGCCGTGCCCGGGTGCCACCATCTCCAGCGGCAGGTCCTTTATCTTATCCAGCGCCTCCAGCACATAAGGCTTGAAAGGACCGATAATGGCATCAAAATAGTCTTTATAAGGAGTAAGAAAATTGCTCTCCATTAAATCATTGAAAAGGCGTTCATCCGGCCAATGACTGCCAAATGAATCGCAAGGGAAGAGTATACGATCTTCCTCCAGATAGGTATAGATAGTATCCGGCCAGTGCAGAAATGGCGCTGAGATAAACTTCAGGGTTTTTCCGCCCAAATCAAGGCAGTCTTCATCCTTGATCTCCTGTGAATTGAACTTTTTATTGGTAATCTCCTTGAGAAACCCTAAGGCAGTTGGACTGGCCATTACTGTAATGCCCGGTATCAGGTCGAGCAATTTGGCCACCGCCTGCGAATGATCCGGTTCAGTATGATTCATAATTAGATAATCAATCGATTCCAGGCTAACGAGGCTCCGCACCTTTTCCAGGTATTCATCGAAGAACTTGTCTTCACAAACCTCAATTAATGCTGTTTTACTACTGCCTTTGATCAAGTAGGCATTGTAGCTGGTACCAACGTCAGTGGTCATGACCAGATCGAATATTCTTAGCTCGGGATCACGGACCCCTACCCAGTAGACTCCGTCTTTCATCGCAATTGCAGGCATAGAATCCCTCCTTTTCTAAAAAATTATCAAGAGACCTTTTCTTCCCCCTTTCCGGCGAAAGATCCTTAATCAAATCATATGTCAAGGGTTGCGAAGGGGCAATAGGCAAAACATCGACAAGAACAAAATTTGTCTTGATTTAAAGGCATACTAGGCGCGCAGTGAATATAAGATGCGCAGCAAGGATTTTATAATTAGCCACAGATGAACACAGATGGACACAGATTATATGTACAATGGCGTTTATAGTGTTTTATTTTTAATCGAGCGAAGTAAAATAATGGCATGTGGGGGAAGATTGCTTCGCTGCGCTCGCAATGACACCTTGGGGGTTTCCACAAAACGAGTCAACTGCGAACGTTAAGTTAATAAGCATTGACCATAAAATCTGTGTGAATCTGTGTTAATCCGTGGCAATTAATCGTATTCCTGACCCAGCTCTGCTACGTTCGTCTATGTCGCAACAGATATATGATGCGTAATAATTGTGAATTATGAATTCTTAATTTTTAATTAAGGTGTGCACCCTCGGGGTGCAATTACAGTTGTCGTTTGCTTTTGCTAAGAAATGCGAAGCATTTCCACAGTAATTC
>JAAYCK010000165.1 GCA_012729835.1 Syntrophomonadaceae bacterium | reverse complement strand
TTAGCCTGGAGGTTACCATGACGATTAACAGACCGGAATACCGGGCCGGAGCTTATACCGGATTCCTCCAGCCAGAGTTGCAGGAAACGTACCGGGCAGGCATCACAGTTGGAACCGTAAGGGATAGCAACCTTCCTTCCCTGCCCTTCCTGGTCAGTTTTAGACCGGCGCAGGTTAATTACCAGACCTTCCCGTTTGAATTCCAGGTCCTCCACGTCCAGGGCCACTAATTCAGAACGGCGAAAGCCACCGGCAAAACCAACCAGGAGTAAAGCCCGGTCCCGAATACCCAGCAGGCTATCCGGTAAGGTGGAAACCATAACCTTTATGTCACTGGTTACAGCAGGAGCCTTGCAATCCGGGGCTGTACCCTTTTCCCGGCGTATGCCCTGCATAAGTACCCGAACGGCCATGTCACTGGTGGGCGAATTGAAATCGGCCACCTGGTGAGCCTGACTGATGGAAGCTATACGCCTTTCCAACGTGGAAACCTTGCGAGTATCAGCCAGGGCTACCAGGTAAGCCACCACCGTATCAGGTGAAGCAGGTAGAGAATTGAACCCGGCCAGGACACAGAACTGTTCAAAGTCCTGCCAGTCCTTGCGGTAAGCGGTTAAGGTATTAGCACTCTTAGCGGCGGCCATGTATTCAGTGGCCTTACTGGTTACGTCTACCAGAATATCATCATTTAAACTGATGGTATTCCCGACTTGAAGCAGATTATTCATTGTTCATTCCCCTTTCTGACTTCCAATAACTATCACTTATCGGAACCTTGTAAAATGTATTATAACACACTAAAGGCATATTGCAAGACAATATATTGACATTATCTATCAATGGGTGTAGAATTCAGGTAATATTACGGAAAGGATGGTGAGAAGTGGACTATTTTACTCCAGAACAAGTAGCAGATAAACTTCAATTCACAGTAAGGACTATCTATAGGCTAATCCATGAAGGAAAACTGCCAGCCAGCAAGATAGGCAGGAAGTACCGTATCAGTGATGAACAGCTGGACCGGTTTATGAAATCATTGGAGACCGGGGGCGAAAAACAACAGGACCCAGAAAAGTAATCCAAAAGCAAAGCAGCCAGGCCACCGCTACCAACGAAAACCTGACTGCCACTAACGAAGACCCCCGGAGGGACCTGCTTTATCTATTTTAGCATAGCAGGACCCCTCCAGGCAAAGAGGGAGGTAATGTAGATGATGGATAGGGAGCAGTTGAGAGAATTGAACAGGAGGGCCGCAATCAGTGCCCGCCGTGCAGAACTGCTCATGGAAACCCTTGACCTAGCGGCCAGGGGCTACCCGGAGGACTACCGGCAGATTGAGAAACTGGATAAAGAGATTGAGTTAATTACCCGGGAACTGGAGGTAAACTGATGGACGCATTCCGGGTTTATTACGACAAAGGCAGCATTGGTCTGATGATTACCCTGGCCAGGATGCCAGTAGAAGAGTTAAAGGCTATATGTCGGGAGAACTGCCTGGACTGTACCGGCAATTACCGTAAACAGCAGAACAGTCAGGAACTGGCCGAGTTTATAACGCACCGGGTAAGGTGCATGAGTGAAAAAGGAAATGCTTTTGGGTAAACACGAAAGGAGCGAATATCTGATGGTAAGAAACATAGATGCCCTTATCGACAAAATCAGAAGGGAACGGGAAAGCGGAAATGCGCATGACCCTGAATGCGATGCAGCCGTTGAGGAAATGGGCGCTATCATGAAGGAATTACGGGATAACTATGAAGGCGGCGAGGAACTGGCCGACAGGCTTGATGAGGCAACAGGTGCGTATGGCTATGCTATTGGTACCCGTGATTATACGCAAGGTGTCCGGGACTGCCTGCGGGTGATGTTAGGCCTGTTAGGTACGATGGAGTAGATGCCGGACTTGATGCCCGGATGATGTAAGGCATTAAAAAAAGGGGGAAAATTGTTTGAAACTACTTGACCATTACTCATATATAGATATAGCCCATAAAACATTAAGAATTGAACTACCAAGGGCTATTGAGGAACGATTGCTTATTGAAGCCTATAGAGAGCTTCCACGAGACTTACAGCTCGATACCCTGGGGCTTATGCTTTATCACTTAGAGAAACCGGGGGCGCTACCGGAATCAAGTGGAACCCCCAGAAGGGCACTAACCATTGTTAAGCAAGATGATATTTGCCCTGCTGGGCGCATAGCAGAGACCACAAACAAAAGACATAAGAGGAGAACTAACCATGTTAAGTAATCAGGATTACCAGCCGGGGAGAGTTTTTACTAAAACAGGTTAAGAATTTATTGGGCAGACAAGGCTATGTATTCCATGAAGGTTACCACGACTGTGGGGAATTAGGAGGCT
>JAAYCK010000136.1 GCA_012729835.1 Syntrophomonadaceae bacterium | reverse complement strand
CACTCCTACTGCCCCCATCTTATTAGAATCTCGCAATCCTAATAATAGGGCATTGGTCTGGCAGAGTGGTCCACTTTTTCGCTAGCGTTTTTCACCTCCTTGGTTCAGTTTTAGTCTAGCGTTTATAGTTTCTTCATCTTTTTCGTTATCGGGCCCATTTTCCGACATCCTGAATAGGTCGGCAGCGTCTTGAATGGGTAGGCTGTTAAGCCATACTTCTTCTTCCTTGCTCCATCCCCCACCCTTGGGCTTATTATACTTTCCCATATTAAACTCTCCTCTCGATTTAATAGCACTTGCAATTTAATCTCCCTTGATCCACAATGATTGTACCATTAATGTCCGCAGAATGGGAGAGATACAATGGGCAACAAAGAAACGCTGAAAATCCCTGTAATTCGTGAACGCTTCGAAGAAGCGTTGATGCTCAGAAAAACAAGTATAAGAAAACTCGGAGACATCTCTGAAATAGAACGAACTGAAAAGACAATAAGACGATACTTGAGTAAAGGAGAAATGCCCCCTGATTTACTCGATAGAATAGGGAAATACCTTAATGTTGATCCTGAGTATCTTTCTGGTGGTTATGGTCGAGGATTAGATAAAATAGAAGATAAATATACAAGGACCGTCTTAAGGTCGCAACTTAAGGCGGAGAGGTTTCCTTATCCATATCTCAAGAGTGAACAAATGAAGCTCGGATATGAGGAGTACTTTGAACACATATTAATCATGCATGATATATCTATGAACCAGTTCTTAAATCTTCCCAGTGGGCAGCGCCAAGAACTGCAATTGGAAATCGAGAGGGCTATAGCATCAGTAATTTCAAAACACTTCAAATGTGATGCAAGAGGAAGAGAAGGTTTACCTGATCTCCAGTATCTAGAAGTAATGATTGGCAATGATGATCCCATCGATAATGAGAATGGCATTACTTGGCGTGCTGGCGGGGAAGCTGACCGCAGAGATTGATTAACCATCAATGATGGGCGCATTGATTTCTTACCGAATCAATAATTTTGCAGATGAGTGGGATAGAAAATTATGAAAGACACACCCCAGCCTGAAATCGTTGAAAGATTGACTAGGGGTGTGCATTTGTATCATTTTATAGTAGGGTAGCCAGAACAACAGCGAGTTTTTTACTCGACAAAAGACCCGGAAGGGTCTTTTGTGTTTTAGTGCTCGGAGAGGTTGGGGAGCCGTGGTATAGATGATGTTCTGTTCGGATAGAGTCTGTGCTAGACTGAAAAATTAAAAGCTAGTTGGAATAAATGCTAATGTGGCATATCGGTCTGCAGCATCTTTACTATCAGCTTTGATAAAACCATCCGGTCATCATCATCTGCAACTTTCCATAACTCCTGCAGCAGTCTTTGCTCCCTGTTTTCCGGGTCAACGGATGCCGATAGTATATTACCAATTTTTACTGCTATTTTTTCGATAGTTTTTTGCGATAGACCCACTATTTCCGCTATTGATACGGTTTTTGCCAGAGTCCCTTTCCATTGGTCCCATTCCCCGAAAGTCTCAGAATTGTTTATTTCCATGTAAGAGCCCTCCTTTAAAATCTTGTTAATTATTATGCCTTAAATAAGGTTTAACTATCAGGGTGTGTGAAGTCTCAAGTGAACATGGAAAAAGGATTTGACAAAAAAATATAGGTAATGCATTATCTATATAGGTAATATATTACCTATATAGATAGAACTCTGATTGAATATTATAAAGGCGGGTGTTTATTCTGAAACCTGATAAAACAAATTCAATTCCCGACGAGCCAATGATCTTTGCTTTACTTCTAATAATCTCAAATAGGATTAACACATTGCTAGAGAGAGAATTTAAGGAATTTGATGTGACAACAAAGCAATGGTTTTTATCCGAGACTATTCATAGTCTGTTTGACTATCCTCCGACTATGAAAGAGGTAGCTAGCGAAATGGGAAGCTCTCATCAAAATGTTAAACAAGTAGCTTTAAAACTTCAGCAGAAAGGTTTATTAAAACTAGAAAAAGACAAAAAAGATGCTAGGGTCACCAGATTGAGTTTGACAGAGCAGAGCCATGACTTTTGGGAAAAAACAGCTCCGAAAGGCACAATTTTTCGAGAAAATATGTTTAAAGAAATAGATAAAAATGACATAGAAACGACAAGAGCACTACTCGAAAAAATGCTATCAAATTTGACTGAAATTGAAAACGGGTTTGTAAGAGAAAGTTAACAATGCGCTGAGCGATCGCGGTATAGGGAGTAAGATATTATGAAAAAGATGAAGTTGCCGAAAACAATAGCTATCATATTGATTTGTGTTCTTATTGATATAGCGCTTCATTCTATAACAAGTGCATACAGCACTATGCCAGAAAACCCAAACTACAGCAAATTAGCAGCTTTGGTCGGAACAGAAATTATTGCTACTCTCTGGGCATTACTTGCCTTCTCAGGTGCCGCTTGTGTGTTTTATCGATTACAAACTAGTATACCTGGGGTTGGGCTTTCAAAAGGACTTCGTTACGGAACTGCAATATCGTTGCTTTGGCTGTTTGCCATGTTGGAGGGAGTGGCCCTTTTTGGTAATGAAATAATCAACGAATTTGTGGTTGGGCTTAGTGATGCGATACCTGTTTTTTTAATGGGTGTTCTATTGAGCTTGTCTACGCCGAAAAATAGGAAGGGTTTTGAATTAAAGCTGTTGACTCGTAATCAAAAGATACTGGTTGTATGCGTATTCACCGGGGTATTTTTTATTGGACGGTATATTGCATATGTCACAGGAATGATCCAATCGGGACATCAAACAAGCCCGTTATATACATGTTTATGGACATTACTTATGGGTGCATGTATTGGGGTAGCCTGCATTCTGCTAGGGAATCCCGGAAATGCTTTGTCCCTGAAACGCGGGGCATTAAGATTTAGTATTCTGTTTTTTGGGGTTAACTGGGCTACGTTCCTAGCTTTTATGCCCCTCTTGTTCTCCGGCTTTATAATCGATGTTATGTCAAGGATCATTATAGACATTTTTCTTGTAACCATTGGATATTACTTGGCGTTTAATCCCAAGATCGAAATATAGAAAACTAGATGCTCCAGCCCCTTTTCTTTATTAATTTGGATAAAACTTTGTCGAAATGATCAAGATATGTTCAACAAACAGAAGCGAGAGGTACTGAAAATACTTAAGTACCAATGGCTCGTCTTGCTTTTCGTTGATTTTTCGCATTGCAGTTTAGAGGAGGGTGCATCATGAACAGCGGATCATATGAAGAAATCATGAAACTGGCTATCAAGGATGAAGTTGAGGCATTTGAATTCAATAATTCGGCAGCACAGAAAGTCAGTGACCCCTCCTTAAAACAAATATTTTTAGAATTAGCCAATGAAGAAAAGAATCATCGACTTATTCTTGAGGGATTTTTAAATCATCCGTCCAAACCGTTAAAATTCAGTAAGGTAGTCGACTATAAGATCGCAGACACCATAAATTCACCAATCTTAAGCATCGATATGAAACCGGCTGATGCAATTGCACTAGCGATAAAAAAAGAGGAAGAGGCAATGAACGTTTATTCCCTGTTTTCTCAAAGCAGCTCCGAACCTGAACAGGCCAGAATTTTTGAAGAATTGGCTACAATGGAACAAGGTCATAAGGTCAAGCTAGAAGAGCTATATACGAATATGGCATTTCCTGAAGTTTGGTAAAATATAAATAGAATAAAAAGCCCCGACCACTTATTAACTGAACCCAGTTCATAAGTAGTCGGGGCTTTTACCTGTCGGAGCTGCCCCTGCTCCTTAGAGCCTGCTTATTCTTCTGGTATCGAACCGGAGCTGGTAGTTCTGAATCTGATGGTAACGGTTTCTCCTAGCTGCATACCATTTCTGGCGGTTAAACCGGGGAGTATTACCAAACGGTAATCGGTCAAAGGACTAAGAGTATTTGTCGGACTTACAAAAATATTGCGGCGTAAAGCCCTATCAGATGAGCGGATTACATTGATACCAATCCTGGTGTTGCCGCGAAAAAGCCTGATTTGATTTTTATTATTGATCCATACAGAATCGTCTACCACATTGAGAGTGAAAACCAGCTGTATCCTTGGATTTCTTGATACACCTGTAGCGCCATTACGAGGTACCGATCTTACAAAGTTAAGTGGATTTGTACCGGCCATAATGCAGACCCCTTTCATTTAAAAAATACATAGACTATTCGCTACTGCTGTAAGCTATGCAAAAAAATGAATCCCGGTCACAATAACCGGGTTATTTCTATTGGAAATAGGGGCTGTTTTTTCCAGAGCGGGCCGAGCAGTTATCATTCACTTATATAATCAGGAACACTAATCATCCTGGTCAAATAAACTAAAGCAGCGAAAAGTATTGGAGAAGAGGTTATAAAGAGTTGAAAGATGAATATGCCGAATGGGCACAAACCTATGATAAATTCGGATCAATGGCCGAGATATATGAAAGTGAAAAGCAATTTTTAAAGAAGATGATCGCTAAATATAGCATTAAAAGTGCGCTGGATTGCGCCTGCGGGACAGGTCCCCACCTATACTTCCTCGCAGAACAAGGGATTAATGCCTGTGGCAGTGACTATTCGGAAGCCATGCTCACTGTATGCAAGAAAAACCTTTCCCGCTACGGCGTGGACATTAGATTGAAAGCAGCTGATTTCCGCTATTTGGAATCGGCATGGAGTGAAAGCTTTGATGCTGTATTTTGCATGAGGCAGTCTATTGCCCATTTGCATACACAAGAAGATATTATCACAGCATTCAAGTCTATGCGAAGTCGCCTTAACGAGAGGGGAATACTGGTTATGACCCAGGGAACTACTCATATAACTTTACAGGATCGATTTCGTTTTGAGCTCGTCGAAAACAATAAAAACTTTTCACGCGTATCTGTGCGAGATGTGTGCGACGGGTTTCAAACATACAATTACCTGGATATTTATCACAACAATAAACAGGATGACATGATAATCTATAGCGTCCACTTGAAAATTATTCTCGATGATGATTACAGACGGCTTTTGTCTGAGGCGGGTTTCTCTAACATACATATTTTTGGCGGTTTTGATATGAAAGCCTATGACAAAGAAAAATCATGGAGGCTTATCGTAGTAGCGGAGAAATGAAAGGCACTCGGCTTCGCTTCGGCCTTGACGCTGTTTCTTCGAGGAATCTTTCAGAACAGAATATAAGAACATTGAAAAAATTAGTTATTGAATAAATTTAGCCGCCATCCTGGGCATATTATGAATAGCACCAGCTGATTGCAGTAAGACATTTGAAGGAGATTTTTATTAATGGTCCAGGTGATTATTAAAGACTGTTCTGAATATCGTCTTGATTTAATAAAAGAGAAAATCGCAGAGGGTATGGAACTTCTCGGTGGTTGGGATAGGTTCGTATCACCAGGTATGACCGTGCTATTGAAGGTAAACCTAATCGGTCCTAAATCATCTGATACTGCCGCCGTTACCCATAAAGAATTTATTCGGGCCTTGACCCAAATCTTAAAGAGCCGAGGGTGTACAGTATGGATCGGGGATAGTTCAGGCGGAGCCATCGGTGGTGTTGCTCCTACTGCCCGAGGTTTTGTTGTTTCTGGATTAACAGAGGTAGCGCTTGAAGAGGGTGCATTAATTAAGAATTTCGATAAAGAAGGTGTGGTTGAGGTAAATCCGCAATCCGGGTATATTGATAAAATGTATCTGGCCAAGCCTATGTTTGAGGCAGACTTTGTGATTAACTTTCCCAAATTGAAAACCCATTCGGCGGGAATTTATACCGGTGCCGTGAAGAACCTGTTTGGCTGCATACCTGGACTCAGAAAAGCCCAGTATCACCGGCTGGCTCCTAATCAAAAAGACCTGGGACATATGATTGTAGATATTCATCAGTCAGTAAAAGTTGGACTCAATATTATGGATGGAATTACTGCCATGCAGGGCGAAGGACCCACCGCAGGTGGAGTATACCCGTCAGGTAAAATCCTTTTCAGCACCGATCCTCTGGCATTAGACACCGTGGCCTCGGCTATGATCGGTATGAACATTGACGATATCCCCATTCTGGTCAGCGCTCGGGAAAGAGAATTAGGCGAGTCCAGTTTAGATAGAATTGAGCTTGCTGGAGATTATTCCGTTCCTCCACGCCTTAAGGGTTTTAGGGTGCCTAAAAAGTTTAGAAGTGACAAACTATACAAAAATACTAACCATAAAACTCTGGTAAAGGTGATCGATTTTTTCAAGTCTAGACCCAGAATCAATGCCAAAGCATGCAAGAATTGCAATGTCTGTGTGGATAGCTGTCCGGTTGAGGCTATAAACAAAGAAACTAAAATTATTGATTATACTTCCTGCATCGAGTGTATGTGCTGCCACGAGCTGTGTTTATATAAGGCCGTTGATATAAAAAATGACAACCCTGTAGCCGGATTTATCAGTCGCTTTTACCGTTGAGAGATGGCGGCAAATGGTTATAGTTTTGCCCGGCCAGGCAGTAATAAAGTCGCTCTTTCTTTGGAGGAGTGGCTTTTGCGTTTCCTGGCCAGTTTACAAGGACCTTCGCAAGCCATGCTGGGAGGGTACACCTTCATATCCTAAGGTCCGTTAGGGCTTATAGTGGACAATCATGTAAATCTATTGTTTACGCGCTTTTTTATTTAGCTTTAGTGTAATATTGCGCGTTTTTGCAATAGCCTGGAACAGACGAACGGCAGTTGCCGACTTCTCTTTTAGCGGCATATCCGGTTTTACTTCATCGGCTATTTGTACCATCACACTCTCGATATCTTGCAGCTCTAAGAGATTGACTGCCGTGCAGAAAAAGCTTTTTCGCCGGCCATCGTTATAATTATTGAGTAGATCCTGAAGTATGTCTATTTTCCTATTAAGTTCACTTTGATAGGATTCCAGGCCAATGGTTTTAACTCTTTCGAAATCCTTAAGCATGTTTTTATGAGTGATAAATGAATCAAAGAGGGTTACTCCGTCATACTTCTGGCAGGGATATTCATCACACATATAGCAGTATTCAACTCCGCCATGTTGTTGACTGCACCTTACGATAGCACATGACTGATGACCCTCTCCACCACCGCAGCCGGGACAATGATTACTTAGGTGCATGGGACATAACCCGCAATTTAAGCCGCAAAGCGAAAACAAGGGATAGTGCCTTTGGTAGTTTTTCATTTTACACCCCTCCGTCTTTTGCTCGGTCTGCCTACTTCTTTGACAAGCTGCCCAGACCATGTGTTTAAGCGCTAGCTGCAGTCTTTACAAGAGAATAGTTCTGGTGGCAATATTATCACAAAAAGCCTGATCATGTTCAATAAACAGGAGGGTCGGCTTATGGTATCTCAGAAGATCCTCGATCTGCATTCTGGATATCACGTCAATATAGTTGAGTGGCTCATCCCAGATATACAGATGGGCTGATTCGCAAAGACTGCGAGCAATCATGACTTTTTTCTTCTGCCCATCGCTGAAATTTTTGATGTCCATGTCGAACATATCTCTTGAAAAGTCCAGCTTGCGAAGTATGGTTCTGAACAGGGTTTGATCAATGCCAAAATCCTTGGCGTAATCAGTGAGGTTACCAGCCAGTCCTGAAGCTGCCTGACTGACATAAGAGATCTTCAGTCGGGTTCCCTTTTTTATTATGCCTTGATAGGGGATGCATTCACCAACGATGAGCCTGGCAATACTGGATTTGCCAGAACCGTTTTTCCCGCACAGAGCAATTCTGTCCCCTGAGTGAATATCGAAACTGATCCCTGCACAGATCGTTCGTTCACTATAGCTAATAATGATTTCTTGGAGAGAAACCAGTGTATCAGTATGGTATTTCAAAGGATGAATCTTTAAGGATGATGCTGTTTCTATATTCTTCAACAGCGATGATTTTTCTTCAACAGCATTAAGCAGTCTGCTTTCGATGGTCTTGGAACGCTTCATCATTTTGGCTGATTTATGCCCGATATGGCCCTTGTCAGGCTTTATTCCAGAATTGAGCGTACCCTTTTTGGATTTTTCTACCCGGTCGGACCAATCAGAAACGCGTGCGACGGAAGTCTCCATTCTTATAATGTCCTTTTTTAATGCTTCATTCCTGGCTAATTCCAGATTGTCCTGTAGCTGCTTGTTGTACCACCATGAAGAGAAATTACCCTTTTGAATCTCAATATTGGTCCGATTGATCGACAGAATGTGATCGATGCAATTGTCCAGAAATGCCCGGTCGTGAGAAACCAGTATGAATCCAGATTTGCTGCGCAGGTATTCGCTTACGATTCTTCGGCCATGCATATCGAGATGATTGGTAGGCTCATCAATAAGCAAAAACCTATTTTCCTTAAGGAATAAAGCGGCCAGCAGCACCTTGGTCTGCTCACCGTTCGAAAGGGTAAAAAACGGACGGTAAAGCACATCATTTGACACTTCCAGCAGATTCAATTCCCTGATAAGCTGCCAATCCTGATAACCTCTGGCAATGGTATGGACTACTTCGCTCGTATCCATCAGTTCATCATGTACCTGGTAAGGAAAGTATTCAAAGGATACACTGGCTGATATGCTGCCGCTATATTCGAATTTCTTCATCAGGAGATTCAGAAAAGTGGTTTTTCCACGGCCGTTTCTTCCGGTAAAACCAAGTCTCCAGTCACTATCGATCTGAAAGCTGACATTTTCAAAAATATTATCTAATACGCCGTCGTAGCTGAAGGTCAGATTGTTGACATTTATGAGTGACATGATGCATTTCCTCCTATGCTAAAAATAAAAAACTGCAGGAAAGTTCGTTCCTACAGCTCATGGCAGCACAGCGGTTTGCACCGTATTACGGTATGGATTTAATAAACCATGTGTTTTCAGAACGCATCAACTTTCCTGGGCGAACACAATAAAACATATATAATATTTCTGATTCCACTGTCTTACTGTGTCGTGAATAGCAGGAAAATTAGCGCATCCTTTCAACTCCAGTCCAAAATTCTTTAAAAACATTATATCAAAATCTACACATAGAGGCCATCTTTACAGGCAAATTCGTGTTATTGTTCGTGTATCGAGTGTACATATGCAGAACAAAACCCAACAAGGATCAACAATTCATTGCGGACATGACAACCAAAGCAAACAAAAAGCAACAAAAACCTACCACTTTCGATGTTTATGTGTTACTCTACATAAAGAGTAGTTCGTGAATTGACATCTGCGTATATGAGCCCGGTTAGTCTATGCCGGGTTTTTGTATTATTAATAAACAATTTGTGAAAGCGATTGTGTGTAATAAGGCGGTGATGAATAACAGGTTTATATATCAGCATGTTACCTGGTTTCAATACTTTAGAAAGAAGGGATTAGGAGAATGAACAGAACGCACTTATCAATGCTGCTGGTTTTAACACTTACAATATGTGCCCTCCTTAGTGGATGTGCCAAACAAACTGCCGCCCCGGTTGCAGAGACGATTACTGTAAAAGATCAACTGGACAGGACAGTGACAGTCCCCAAAAACATAACCAAGGTTACCGGAACCCATTTATTCGGTCCGGGCGTGGTTTATGCACTGGGAGAAGGGGACAAACTGGTGGATCATGCGATTGGGGGGAAGCTGGGGGATGCCTTAGATACGATTGATCCGGATTATGCTGCAAAACCGGTGGTTTCGCAGGGAATGAATTATAACATCGAGAGTGTCATAGCGCTGAACCCGCAGGTGGCATTTGTGTATGCTTACACTGAAAAAGACTTAATTGGTAGGTTTGAAAATGCCGGAATCAAGGTTGTTGCAGTAAAAGGTGAAACCATGGCGGAAAGCTATGAGGCTATCAGGCTGATTTCAAAAGTCCTGGGTTGTGAGGATAAGGGAGAAGCCTATATTGCCGAATGCAATAAGTTATTGAAATTGGTGAATGATCGGGTAGGCAAGGTTGCCGAAGATAAAAAGCCCCTGGTTATGTTTGCAGGACCGAAAAGCGTCTATACGGTTGCCAGCGGCGACATGCTGGATAGCGCTCTAATGGAAATGGCTGGCGGAGTAAGTGTTTCCAAAGACTTAAAAGGGTTTTGGACTGAAGTGTCACCGGAGCAGGTCGCGACGTGGAATCCGGAGATAATTATACTGGGGTCTACCTGGGATACATATGGCGAGGATCAGATCTACAAAAATCCCCATTTTCAAACTGTCCGGGCTATCCAAAATAAAAAGGGCTACAGTATGCCATCGAATATCGGCTGGTGGGATTTCCCCGCGCCAAATTGTGTTTTAGGCGTGGTTTGGATGGGCAAAACCCTCTATCCGGAGAAGTTTGCTGATGTGAATATGACCCAGGTGGCAGATGATTTTTATAAAAAGTTCTACGGTCATACCTTTACTGAGATGGGCGGAAAACTCGAATAGTTGATTTACTTAAATAACCGGAAAACGCTGGGAGGGGATTGTGAAGCAACGCATTTGGGTTATCTTAATATCGGTCTTTATCGTTTCGCTTGTGGCTGCCCTGACTATGGGACGATATGCCATTGGAATCCCTGACATATGCGGTATGGTCTTGGATCGGGTAGGATTAACGGGTTTTCTGCCTTCACCCTCCGGGGAAATGTCCATGGTGTTTTGGAATGTTCGGATACCGAGAGTAATTATGGCTTTCGCCGTGGGAGCGGGAATTTCTGTAGCTGGGGTGGTTTTCCAGGCAATATTTCGCAATCCATTGGCCAGTCCGGATATCCTCGGGGTTTCAGGGGGAGCGGCTTTCGGCGCAGCCCTCAGCATTGTGTTTCTTACGGAAGCCAGCTTGGGGATCCAGGGATTTGCTTTCGGGTTTGGTATTCTCGCGGTGGTCATTACTTATTTTTTGGCGGCGCGAAGCCGGGATACCTCGGCCTCAGTCCTGGTCATCTCTGGGATCGTCGTCTGGGCTCTTTCTCAGTCCGGGTTGTCTCTTTTAGAGTATCTGGCTGATCCCTATGATCAGCTGGCCAAGATCATGTTCTGGACTATGGGGAGTTTTCAGACCAGTACCTGGGCTAAGGTTGCGGCAACATTGCCGATTATCATTGTCGGTACGCTTCTCCTTGCGGTCTTTAGCTGGCGATTGAATATCATGACTCAGGACGAAAGACAGATCCTATCCCTGGGAGTTAACGTGAGGAAGTGGCGGATCATTTACATCACACTTAGTACCCTTATTGTGGCATCTGCTGTCTCTACGGTAGGGGATATCAAATGGGTCGGTCTTATTATGCCGCACATTGCGCGCTATTTGGTGGGAACGGAGCATAAAAGACTGGTTCCGGTTTCCGTGTTTTTGGGGGGGAGCTTTATGCTTTTAATGGATACATTGGCTCGAACTGCAACTACTTCGGAGATCCCAATCAGCATTCTCACGTCGATCGTCGGCGCGCCATTTTTAGGGTTTCTGGTACTAAGCAGAAAAGGCGGTGTGTCTAAAAATGACGCTTGAGGTCAGTGGCCTTGATGCCGGATACGGTAAGAGGACGGTTTTACACAATATTGATCTCCGGGTGAGCGAGGGACGGATATGCGGGTTATTAGGACATAATGGCTCGGGAAAAACCACCCTTATGAATTGTATCAATATGCTTATTACACCTGACAGAGGTCGGGTTACTGTGATGGGGAAGGAGATCAGCGGTTTAGACCGGGGGCAGATCGCGCAACTCATTAGTGTAGTACCGCAAAGCAGTTTTACAGCTTTTGATTTTTCCGTATTAGACATGGTATTAATGGGCAGCGCGGCCAGGATGAAGGCATGGACCTCCCCCAGCCGTAAGGAAATAAAGCAGGCGCAAAAAGTATTGGACGAGTTGGGAATTAGTGCTCTATCTAAAGCGGCCTATACCAGGCTTTCGGGAGGACAACAGCAGATGGTGCTGCTTTCCCGGGCACTTTATCAGAATACACCAGTAATGCTATTGGATGAACCCAATGCACATCTGGACTTCTGCAGCCAGCATGCGATGATGCAGCACATCAAAAAAGTGGTTAAACTGCGCGGCGTTACCGCACTGGTGTCTCTGCACGATCCCAACCTGGCACTCTATTATTGTGATGACGTGATGATGCTGAAACACGGTCGCGTCGTAGTAAAGGGGCCTGCCCCAAGCGTGATGACGGAGACTAATCTGCGGCAGGCACTGGGGGAGAATATTAGTATTGAAAGTACTATAGATGGGTTGCCGGTCATCGTTCCGCGCAATTTGGGCAAGTGCCCGCCTGAGACACAAATAGGAGATGAGGAGGCTTTGTTGGGTGCGGTGTAATTATTGTGAATGGCGTTGTGATCTGAACGAGAACAAGCATGGCGTATGCAAGATGTACTATGAGGAAAAAGGTGTAATTAAAGAGCGGTTTCCCAACCGCTGGTGTACCTGCGGCATCTCGAAAATAGAATCAATTCCTTTCTATCATGCCTACCCAGGCAGTAAGAGTATGGTTATTGGCACCAGCAGCTGTAATTTTGACTGCCGCTATTGCTCAAATTCCTACATTGCCAAGGAAGAACCAGCCAAACAACAAGAAGGCAATTACGAATTCACGCCCGAAGAACTGGTGCGCATGGCCCAAAAACAAAGGTGTCATAATATTGTCTTCAATGTTAACGAGCCGACCGTATCGATGCCGTCACTAATCGAAGTCAGCCAGGCGGCGAAAAAGGCTGGGATGTCCATGGGATGTCTGACCAATGCCTACATGACTGAAGAGGCATCAGACATCATCGCTTCCATATTCTCTTTCATAAACATCAGCCTAAAAGGCATGGCTGCGGAGTTTTATCGGGAGTATATCGGGATCAAGGACGGCCAGCCTATTCTACGCAACATCAAGCGCTTGGCCCGTACTAACCATATTGAGGTAACCGTTCCTGTTATACAGACCATAAATGATCACGAACTGGATGAAATGGCTGGTTTTCTGGCTGAGATTGACCGGGACATACCATTCCATGTGTTTCGCCTTTTACCTGAATACAAAATGAAAGATTGTGAATATCCGAGTATCGACCGGATCAACGAGTCATTAATGCTCGTGAGAGAAAAGCTGAATTATGTCTATTTCCACAATTTTGTCGGTTCTGATTGGGTGAATACCGTTTGCCCGGACTGCGGCGCTGAGGTAATTGAACGACTGAGCCTTGGCTGCGGGGGGGACCGGCTTACCCGGTTCCATTGCCTGGATAACCATTGCCAGGTCTGCGGCCGGGAAATCAGTCTCCTTGGCAGCAAAACCGACTGGAACATAGAGGGGGTCTTATTATGAGCCTGGCAATCATCGATGCGCGTGAATGGCAGAGGGTTTTTGATCTGAAGACTGGCGCAAAACGGGAGAGCGATCATCCCAATGTGGAGATGGTCAAAGGTATCATTGCCCGGCACCCTTTCCCCGGTGATGTGGAAATGGCCACCAACGCTTGGGTGACAGATACTGCACTCGAACTGATTGATAAATACCAGCCCCAGTTCGCATTTATCAGTTACGGTTTGCCGTACTTCACTTTCCGCTTTCATGAGACCAGCGCTGATGAGCGGGAACAGGTGATTCAGTCGGTATTCCATGAGATTGACCGGCTGGTTGTCCAATCGGGTTTTACCCCGGTAATTGTTGGTTCAGGGGGATTGGTTCCGATCAAAGGATACATTGATCTAAGCCGTCTGGATGGATTGGCTATCGCCAGCAATTGGACGGCCAGCTACGCTGGTTTGCATAATCCGAGTCCCAAGGATCTGGAGTACATAGAAGGCCTACCCCAGGTGGAACGGATCGTTAGCAAAAACGAACTGGTGGATTTATTTCAAGGACAAGCGAAAGAAACGGAACGCGTGCCGGAGTACTTTGTGGTAGCCAAAGAAGGGTACACATACAAGGCGCCCGGCACCACGCTCCGAAAAGCAGTTAATATACCAGCCCATAATTATTTCATTCCGGTGGCCACTGAATTAGGCTCGGTGAACAATATAACAGATATCCGGGAACTCATCGAAAAGAACCTTCCTCATAAAAAAATCGCTATTATTGTTGTGGAGGGAGTAGGCCTGGAGGATTTCCCGCTGCCTTACCAGCGCTGCGCGAATTCGCATGGCTGGTACTACTATGAGCAGGGAGAACTGCAATTCTTTGCCCTCTATATGGGGAGACACCACTTCCTGACTTATCCGCAGGGCCATCCTTACCATGAAGATGACGACGAAAACAATCCATACCCGTTATCCGGCTATTTCAGAGATATCCCTACAGACACCATTGGAGCGCATATGGGGATCAAACGAGCCGCGGTCGGCAGCCGAAGTATGTTTCCGCATACCACTAGCGGGGCGGATATTTGCATCGAGTGTTTTGCCAGGAATCTTTTCAATCAGGGGGTAATGGCAGTTATTACTGAGGAGGCAATGTCCATGTCTGAAAAAGAAAACATGTGCAAACACCCTTGGAAACTAAAAGGAAAACCAGGAGATTGCAGCCCGCAGCAAATAGAAGCATGCCATGGTAAAGAAGCGGCGGAAAAAAGTGCCTGTACGTGTTTGCAGACGGACAAAGCCGCAATCAATGAGATTAACATCCGGCAGATTGGAATCGTGCATTCGCCGGAAAGTGATGTGCTTGGCATGTCCCTGCAGGGTCAGACCGCAGCCATTGAAATCTTCCCGGAATACATGGGCGGACTAAGAAGAATTGAAGATCATTCCAACCTGTGGATTCTTACCTGGTTCCATAAAGCAAACCGGGAAATACTTGAAACCGTTCCCAAGAAAGTGAATCCTGAAGCACCTGTTTACGGAGTTTTTGGAATCAGGACCGCAGGGCGGCCGAATCCGTTTGGACTGTCGCTGGTGAAGATCCTGAAGGTGGAAGGAAACAAGATAGAGGTTCAAGGTCTGGATGCCATTGATGGATCCCCGGTGCTGGACATAAAGCCA
The DNA here is from genome assembly GCA_012729835.1 of Syntrophomonadaceae bacterium. Taxonomy (GTDB): domain Bacteria; phylum Bacillota; class Syntrophomonadia; order Syntrophomonadales; family Syntrophomonadaceae; genus Syntrophomonas_A. The sequence continues at coordinate 47,320 of JAAYCK010000136.1, read as the reverse complement.
TATTTTGAACAGGATATTATTTTCTCACCAAGAGCTCCCTATATCAGGCCGCAGAAAAGAGAAATGATCTACCAAATGATGTATACCGAAGCCTTACGTCATCATCAGGAGGAATGTGATGATTTTCTCATGGCTATGCGCATAGCCATGATGGCTGAGGAAGAGTTTGGCAAGCTGAATTCGCCTGACCTGCTGGTTAAGGTGACCGGTTCCGCCTGCCTGGCAGATACGATCCAAGGATTAACGCGGGCCCGAGTGGCTAATCCGGCGAGGTTCGAGTTTGTGCATGCTGCTGACCGGCAAACAGTAGCCTGGCAGCGCGGCAGCCGCATAGTAACGATTTCCCTAAAAAATGTGAATTTAACTCGTGATGGTATAATAAATCTACCTGATGAAGAATTGTTGGAAAAAACCATTGTTGATAAAGGTTAGACCAGTCGCAGCCGAAAGTTAAATTCAGAATCAGGTGAACTGGTGGAGGTAGCAACATGAGTGTTTATACTACTGACTATATCGGTGTTATCCGAACCCAATTCACGGAATTGGCAGGTATGCCTGTTCAACCTGCTGGCGCAGACGAGGATGCCTTCGAGGGCGAAGTGATCATTAACGAGGCCTTGGCGGAGGGTCTTAGGGATCTGGATGGATTCAGCCACATTTATCTGATTTATCATTTGCACAAGGTTACAGAAACAAAAATGATTGTGATACCTTTCATGGATACACTTGAAAGAGGGATATTTGCTACGCGCTCGCCGTCAAGACCGTCCCGGCTGGGCATGTCGATCGTGCGCTTGTTGGAAGTCAACGGCAATTGTCTCAAAATACGCGGGGCTGATATGCTGGATGGAACTCCTTTGATTGATATCAAGCCATATATCCAGGCATTTGACTGTCCCAACAATCCCAGCTGCGGATGGATGAGTGCCTCTCGGGAAGATGTAAGGAAAAAACGATCCGATGATCGTTTCGTCTAATTGAGTTATAACTGGATAACCCAATAATCTAAATCAGGGAATTTGGTAAGGCAATGTTGAAGGCCGCTTAGGTCCCGAGGCTCCCGATAAATATCGCTCCCTGTTGCAGCAAGCCGGGATAGATGACTTTGAAATTGATCACAGCCCGATCAGTCTCTGCACGCTTAAAGCCGTAGTTCGGAATTTGTAATAGCGAATCTGCATAATCTAGTGATTATAACCCGATGGCAAAGGAGAATGAAATGGGCCTTTCGCAAGCAAAGGTTGAGTTAAATGGATTCGAGGGTATAGTAAGCATCAACGAACCGGTCTTACGCTACCCAGGCAACCCCATATTGACCTGCCATGAAGTCAACAAAATCTGGGGCAGCGATAGCCGTTTATTTACATATACGGTCCACAATGCGGGAATGGCAGAAGTGACAGGCAGGGATGGCATGAGTCAAACTATAATGCTTTTTCGTTCCCACATTGCTGATGGCCGCAGCGTAATAGGTAAAGCAGTGAGTGACAATGGCCTGGATCATTGGAGGGTAGACGCCAGACCATTCTTATTGCCGGCGACAGAGCATGATATATATGCTGAAGGCGTCGATATCGATTATATTATCGAATCTGAGGCCGGCGGCGTGGAAGATGTCCGGGTCAATCCCGTGGGGAGCGGCCAATATGTGTTGACATATAGTGCATACCATAGGCAGATCCCCGATAAAGTCGTGGTTATGATGGCGGTAACTACGGATTTTAAGACCGTTATTCGCTATGGACCGATCTCCGAACAGGATATGCGCAATGTGGTTATATTTCCGGAACCCGATAGAAATAGTAAATGGGTAGCCTTGCTTCGGCCAAATGACAAGGGAAGGGAAGTCGCTGGCTCCGGTCATATTGGTGGCTCATTTTCAGAAATATGCACAGGTTTCGCAACGAGTCCTACCGGACCATGGCAAATCGGTAATGTGATCATGAGAAGCGGTCACGGCCCCAGCGCATTCCAGGCCAAGATTGGGCCAGGTGCCCCGCCGCTCAAGACTCGCTATGGGTGGTTAAACATCTTTCATGGGGTGCGTTCAACTATGGCGGGCCATCCTTATTCCCTGGGCGTGGTTTTTCATGATCTGGAGGACCCAACAGATCCAAGCAAAATTCGCATCAGTGCCAAGCCCATATTGATGCCCAGTGCAAGTGATTGTTTAGTAAAAGAGAGTGATTATATCCACGTTCCCAATGTAGTATTCACCTGCGGTGCATTACCAGGTAAGGACGATACGCTAGCCATATACTATGGTGGCAACGATACAGTTATGAATGTTGCCCTGGCCAATGTTGAGATCTTAAATGAGATGTGTGATGTTTTCCGTTTGGACCCGCTGACAGGGAAACATCTATATTCGTTGAAAGAAATAAGGAACTAAATGTGTAGCCGGGAAAGATGGTTTTTGAAAAAGGAGTGGCGGGGATGAATGCGGCTGTGGAGGAGCGTATGCGTCATGGCGAGGAGCGGAGCGACGCGGCAATCTAATGCTTAAGTCGCGTTTAAACAGTCGGTAGTCTATATGGTTTATCTGCTGCTCCCTTACAACATGCCTTAGCAAAGCTGCCCAGATCATGAAAATGGTCTGGGCCTTATATTTTAGTTTTCAAAAAATGGGTGAGATTAATCATTGATTGCGGGCAACATAATATTAACGTATGAGGAGGTGATATATCTTGGCAAATGCAAAAAAAGCAGGATCAAAATCCATTGGCATTAATCCGATCGACAATCCAGGCGAAGCTATCGATTTCTATATGCCCCTTCCGGACGAAGTTTATAAGAAATGGAAGTAGTGCATACTAGCGTCTTTACCATGTGAACATAACCCAGACCATGGAACCGGGAATGGCCTGGGTTATTGTTATGCTGCAGGAATATCGGAATCTTCCTCTATACTCACCGAAAGAAGCCCTCTCTAACGGCAAACCCAAGGTAATCTAGTTAAAACAAAGCTTATTAAGGCATTAAAGGTATTTTATGTATTATAATATGATGCATAGTCAATCTATCGAAGCTTAATAGCGCAGCGGGTTTGGAGGTATTATAATGGTCATCAAGACGAGCGGTCAAATCAAATCAAATCTTCATTACCTGGTGCACCCGGGGCTGCCCATATTTCTGTTTGATGGCCAGGAACCTGTTATATTTGACGCCGGATTCAGTTGTATGGGGAAGGTATATGTATCAGCCGTTAAATATGTCCTGGGTGACCGCCAGCCATCCTTCTTGTTTCTTACCCATTCCCACTGGGACCACTGCGGTTCTGCCGCCATGCTGAAAGATGCATTCCCGGAGATGAAAATCGCTGCCGCCCCTGCAGTGGGAGATATAGTGAAACGCCCCAACGCCCTGGCCTTGATCCGCCGGCTTAATGATGAGGCCACCGCTGATATAGCTAAAGATAGCAGGGTGGAGACTTATCTGGACAAAGAACCATTCCGCCCTTTTGAGGTGGACATTGAGATCAAGGAAGGTCAGGTCTATGAACTGGGGGCAGGAACGACGGTACAGGTAATGGCCACTCCCGGCCATACCCAGGACCATCATAGTTTTTATCTTCCCCAGGAAAAGATATTGATTGCCGGAGAAGCGGCGGGCTTATACTACAGCCCCACCATGGTTTCTACTGAATTCGTCTCGGATTATGATGCATACCTGGCTTCTATTCAGCGCTTAGCCCTGCTTCCGATGGAGGTCTTTTGCCCGGGGCATTTTGTCTGCCTGGTTGGCGAAGAAGAGATCAGTGATTTTTTCAAACGATCGATCGAGGAGACTATTCGCTTCAAAAACAGAGTTGATGAGTTGCTGGACGAAGAGGCGGGGTCCATTGAGCGTGTAATCCAGAGGATAAAAGAGGAGGAGTATTACACCAGCGAGATCAAGCAGCCGGAAGCCACCTATACAATAAACCTGCGGAATCGAGTGGCTCATCTGGCATCGAAGAGAGCGAAGTGATCAGGCTTTCCTTTAATACTTCCGCCCGAATTATCCGGGTTGATCCCATATCCCTAACATGTCATTGCTGCGGGAAATTGGAGAAGATTGCCGCGCTGCGCTCGCAATGACACAATAAGGGATTGCCGCCCGGCCCCCTGCCCTGTCATTTCTTTGAGAACTCTCGTATTTGTCATTGCGAGGAGCGAAGCGACGCGGCAATCTTCTCGGTCTTTATTTTTAAATGAAAAATGGCATGCTTCTTTTTAGGAAACATGCCATTAATATTTAGTGTGTTTTATAAACTAGATTACTGGCTCTTAACCTTGGCCGACACTATCCACGGAGCCGGGAAGGGTTCCACCAGGTTCTTGCTGTTAACCCGCGATACCTCCAGGTGGATGACTTCTGTGCGCACCAGATCGTTTTCCTTAAATAATGCGGGGAGCGAGGTCAGGATCTCAAAATCCAGGGTATATATCACGAAGTCCATAGCGGGATTCATTAGCCGCAGGCGTTTGATCTCACTGCCAAGGCGCGGTGAACCCACGATAAAGGCCAGGTTTGGCACCGGCAAGGAATCCAGCAGGGGATCATCCAGCGACTCCACGATGGTCACATTGTTCAAGCCGAATTTGTCAATATTCTCTTTCATGGTATCGCGGTCGCGGGGGTCATATTCCACGGCGATGACAGCGCCTTCGGCCACTGCTATAGCGGCCTCCACCGCGATGCTTTCTCCGGAGATTATACATATATTGTCGCGGTCTCCCAGGTTGAGCTTATTCATAATGACCGCCCGCCCCTCTCGGCAGACGTAATGGACTGAACCGCAGGCGAAACGGCTGTTCTCGATGCCTATCTGAGCATTGGTCGCCGCATGGGGATTCATGATCAACATAGCGGCAGAAGCGTTAATTCCCCGGTTGATCATGTCGGCAACCTTGTCGTGCTTCATCTCTCCAGAGGGATCTGAGCCCTCGTTATACCAGATAACACAGTCACCCAGTTCCGCGTTCCACATATCGTAGAAGATGTCCGCATGTCCGGCGTCAGTAAAGACCAGCACCGCCCGGTTGGTCATAACCGCCGGAATCAGGTTCTTGTTACTGCCGGTAATGTCCAGCATCTTCAGTTCTGCCAGGTTTATATCAACGCTCTGGGAAAAATAATGGAGCCAGGACAAGATAACCTCATTCGTAAACAATGTCATCGGCAAAACCCCCTCATTTAAAGTAATCATACCACGTTTTTCGAATCAATTCCGTGTATACAGACCATTTAGGCACCAGCGCGCTCCAACAAGCGATCCCACTTCTGATCCACATATTGCTGGGCTGCTTCGAGCATCCATTCATTGCCTTGCTGGAACATATGGCGGAATCTGCCCTGGGCGCGGAGGAAGTCTTCCACCGGCAGCTTCTTCTTGGGTGAATAGGTCAGACGCCATACGCCCTCCTGTACCTCAAAAAGGGGCCAGACGCAGGTGTCCACTGCCAGCTTGGTGATCTCCGCCAGCTTGGCCATGGGATAATCCCAGCCGCGCGGACAGGGGGACAGAACGTTCAAAAAGCAAGGGCCTTCGGTATAGATTGCTTTATGCGCCTTGAGGTGCAGATCTCGGAAATTATCGATCGGAGCTGTTTGAGCGATGTAAGGTATACCATGAGCCACCATGATCTCGGTCAGATCTTTTTTATTCTGTCTCTTGCCCCGTCCCACAGTACCTAGCGGCGAGGTGGTAGTGCGGGCAAAACGCGGGGTAGAGGATGAACGCTGGATGCCGGTATTCATGTAGGCTTCGTTATCATAGCAGACATAGACCATGTCATGACCGCGTTCCATAGCTCCGGACAGGGATTGGAAGCCGATATCATAGGTGCCGCCGTCACCGGCAAAGGTAATGAACTTAACGGTGCCTTCTACCTTGCCGCGGCGCTTCAAAGCATTATAGGCGGCCTCCACTCCGGAACAGGTAGCCGCGGAGTTCTCAAAGGCCGAATGGATATAGCTGTCCATGTAGGCAGTGTAGGGATACATAAAGGTGGAAACCTCCAGACAGCTGGTAGCATTGGTCACTACCGCCCGGTCCTCGGTATTCAAGGCGCGCAGGACCCCGGCCACCACCACCCCGGCGCCGCAGCCGGCACAGAGACGATGCCCTCCGGTAAAACGTACCGGCTTTTCTACTTCCCGTTTCAGATTATATACTGTACTCATGCTAATCCTCCTTTGACCGCTGTCCCATGTGGACGTAGACTGGACCGGTCTCGCCGGTCGCGGTGATTTGCGCCAGCCGGGCGAATATAGTTTCGAATCCCTGGACCGTTATATCCCGACCGCCCAGGCCGTATACAATATCAATCAGATAGGGGCGGTTTTTCAGATCATACAAAGCGCTGCGGGTCTCGGCAAACAAGGGACCGCCGTTAGCGGAAAAGCCCTCGGATTTATCCATTACCGCCACGGCTTTGGTAGCGGCCAGCGCCCGGGCCAGTTCTTCGCCGGGGAAAGGACGGAAAACTCTGACTTTTATCAGACCAGCTTTTACACCGTCTTCCCGCAGTTTATCTACGGCTGCTTTTGCGGTTCCGGCTGTAGATCCCATCAGGACCAGAGCCAGTTCAGCATCTTCCATCCGATATTCTTCAAACAAGCCATAGTGCCGGCCGGAGATCTTTTCAAATTCAGCGGCAACTTCCAGTATACGTGCTTTTGCCGCCTTCATGGCTTCTGCTTCCAGAACCTTATGTTCCATGTAAAAGGGACTCAGATCGTAGGGCCCTACCGCCAGGGGATTTTCTTTTTTCAACAAATAGTGTTCCGGGTCATACTCCCCGACAAACTCGCGCACTACATCGGTCTCCAGGAGGTCGATATTCTCTACCGCGTGACTGGTGATGAAGCCGTCCATGCAGGCCATCACCGGCAGGCGTATTTCGGGAGTCTCGCCGATGGGCATGGCCATAATGAAATTATCATAGGCTTCCTGGTTGTTTTCGGCATAGATTTGAATCCAGCCGGAATCTCGTGCTCCCATGGAGTCGGAGTAATCGTGGTTTATGTTGATGGGTCCCGATAGGGCGCGGTTGACACAGGCCAAAGTAATCGGCAGACGGCTGGAGGCCGCCACGTATAATAGCTCGTACATCAGGGCCAGACCACAGGAGGAGGTGGCGCAGACTGCCCGGGCGCCGGCCGCCTGGGCCGCTATACACACCGACATGGAACTGTGTTCCGACTCAACCACTACATATTCCGTATTCACCTCGCCATCAGCTACAAACTGGGCGAAGTACTCGGGGATCTCGGTGGAGGGAGTGATCGGGAACGCACCCATCACATCAGGATTTATCTGTTTCATGGCGTAAGCTACTGCTTCATTGCCGGAAAGGGGTCCGCTCATCTGGCTTCACCTCCTGATACCATGGTGATTGCCGGGAAGGGACATACTTCCTTACAGATGCCACAGCCCTTGCAATGCATATAATCGAAGTCCAATCGTTTTCCGTCCTTGACTGGAATAGCACTGTCCGGGCAGAAGGGAATGCACAGCATGCAGTGCTTGCAGGCTTCCTCGTGAAAAACCGGGGTGTCGGTCCGCCAGGTTCCGGTATTGAACAGCCTGGCGGTGCCTGGTTCGTAGATCTCCCCGCCGGGGGTCAGTTCCTGCCAGGGGGTACGTTCGTTGATATCCTTCGCATGGATCATCCCACCTGCACCTCCTCAATGGATTTTTTAAGTGTGGTCATGTTGCCCTCGATCAGCTGGGGCTTATTGGCGAATTTATGCTTGAAAGATTCTTCGATATCTGTTAAAAAACGCTCAGTTTCCAGAACGCCGGAGACCTTGACCACGGCGGCCAGCATCGGGGTATTGGGGCGGTTGCTGCCCAGGATCTCTTCCGAAATGCGGCGGGCGTCTATGGTACAGATCTTGCCGGTCCATCCCCGCAGCCGGGGACGCATCTCCTCGGGAGCAACTGGCGTGTTGATGATGATGCTGCCATCTGCTTTCAGGCCGGCAGTAACGTCGATACTGTCCAGCAAGGTTTCATCCACCACGGCAACATAGTCTGGTTCATAAATAAAGGAATGGATGTTGCAACGTTTTTCGCTGATGCGGTTAAAAGCTGTGATAGGTGCTCCCATACGTTCCGGTCCGTATTCCGGGAATCCCTGTACGAATTTTCCCTGTAAACCGGCCACATCCGCCAGCAGCATGCAGGCCATCTTGGCGCCCTGTCCGCCTCGGCCGTGCCAGCGGATCTCTACCATGTCATTGCTTGCCATTGCTTCGTCCTCCCAGTTTTTTTGATCTAAAAGCACAAAGGCTTTCGTCCCGTAAAGGGACGAAAGCCTGATAGACTTCGCTATACCACCCATTATACGACATACCATCATATGCGTTCCCGGTGACGGGGGAAAACCGTCGGAGCCTACTTGATCTCTCGTTCGGTCCGCAGCTCAGGAGTGATTTTCCGATTCAGATTACTGGTACCGGGCTTGCACCGTCCCCGGCTCGCTGAAACGTTTGGCTGAAACGTACTCTCTCCGTCAATGCCTTTGAAGTATTAAAAATAAAAAAGGTTTCTTCTTAGTAAACATATAATACTTGATGGTATCTTGTCAATCACTATGGCTGAATTTTTTAAGGGAAATCTGAAGCGCTAGCGAAACATTGCTTAACAAAAAAATAATTATCGATAAACAATAAAATAGTATTGCGCAACAATAAATTGTTTTGTTATAATTCAATTATCATCAGGGTATTTACCAAACCAAGGAGGATGAGTATTGATGTGGAGTGGTAAGAGATCTATTGGTTTAAGCAAATTCTGCGTATTAGTTTTTATGGGTTTACTGATGGGCACGGTGGTGGTTGCCCCCTGGCTGACCGCTTGGTTTGTTAGTTTCTCGCAGACTATGCAAGGTGCTGAGTCGCTCTTTATGGCTACCATATATATTGGGGCGATTCCTGCTGCATATCTGCTCCACAATCTTTTGCAGCTCCTGCGCCGTATTGAGGCCGGGCAAGTCTTCATTACAGAAAATGTGGAATGCCTGAGACGGATCTCCTGGTGTTGTTTTGCAGGCGCCGGGGTAGCTGCTGTTTCTGGCTTCTATTATCTGGCCTGGTTATTTGTATTCGTAGCTGCTGCCTTTATGGGTTTGATCGTGCGAGTCGTTAAAAACGTAGTGGCGCAGGCAGTAGCGTTGAAAGATGAGTCAGATTACACCGTATAGAAAGGGAGAGAAACGGCATGCCAATCGTAGTGAATTTGGATGTAATGATGGCCAAAAGAAAGATGTCCTCTGGCGAGCTGGCTGAAAAAATCGGGATCAGCCAGGCCAATCTCTCCATTCTGAAGACCGGCAAGGCCAAGGCGATACGCTTCTCGACCATGGAGGCTATATGTAAGGCGTTGGAATGCCAGCCGGGAGACATATTGGAATACCGGGAAGAGGAATAAGTTTGGGAGGGGAACCTATGAACGAGAATTCTTTTGATGATCACGGTGCTGATTTGCAATCAGAACCACTTAAGATCGGCATCTCCCAGGTAAAAAAGACTGGAGTCATGGAAGCATTTGAACCTGATCGCCAGGATGGCATTTTTGCTCTGTTGGCTTATGTATTGGGATTTTGTTTTGCGCACTGGGTCTTTTTTTCCTGGCAGGGTTGGGGGGTAAGCTTATTCACCCTGGGTTATTGCGCGGCTGTTGCCATATACTTTTCGAAAAAAGGGGTGCATATGACTAGAGAGGGCTGGTTTTGGCTGGCCATCGTTATACTCACCGGGATCAGCTTCTCGCTTTGGACTAATAACGGACTGGGTGCCTGGCCGGGTATCTTATTATTCTGCGGCGCAGTATATTGGATAACATGTTCGACTGGCCTGCAGATCCTAGGCAAAACCAGCAACCTGATCAGCCTGGACTTTATTAATTCATTATTGGTTATTCCATTTAGAAACATAGGGTGTCAGTTTAAAAGCCTGGCTTTTCTCAGTCGCAATCGACAGGCCGAAAGCCGGCAATTCATAGCTATCCTCCTGGGGCTGGGCCTGACTCTCATAGTGATGGCAGTAGTTTTGCCGCTCCTGATGAAGGCTGACAGCGGCGGCTTTTCCCGGATAGCCAATGGCGCCACAGAATTCCTTAACGGATGGGCGCTAGGGGAAACCATAGTATATGGCATACTGGCTATTCCTATTGGGGCCTACCTCTTTGGTCTGGTGGCTGGCAGTGCCCATAAGAGGGGTTGTGATACCTTCAAAGAAGACAGCACGCAAAAGTTCCTTTCAGGTATGCAGATTCTGCCCACGGCCACCGTCTATACCCTGCTGGGGTTGTTATGTAGTTTATATGTATTGTTTATCGGAAGTCAGCTGCCCTATTTTTTCTCAGCCTTTATGGGTCAGCGACCAGCGGGTTGGCAAGTGTATTCCGAATATGCCCGCAGCGGATTCTTTGAGTTATGCCGCATAGCAGCCATCAATCTGATCGTACTGACAGCCGCCAATGTTTTTGGCAAAAATCAGAACAGGGCAAACATAGTGCTCAAGGTTCTCAATTCATTGCTGGCGATGCTAACTTTAATACTTATTGCTACTGCCTTAAGCAAAATGATCATGTATATCGGAGCCTATGGATTGTCGATGCGCAGGCTGCTGCCATGTGTGTTCATGGTGTTTCTGGCCGTGATATGCATTAGCGTGGCTGCTCTGCAAAAATGGTCATTTTCAATTGCACGATTGGCGGTGGGCCTGGGTGTAGTTATGCTGTGCCTGCTCTGCCTGGCTAATACGGATGGATTTGTTGCCAATTATAATGCTGACCGTTATCTGGCCGGGACTCTGCAGGGCTTTGATGTTGAGATACTGTACCGGTCAGGTGCTGCAGGTGTGGATACTGCTATGAAGCTCTATGATGAAAGCGATGATAAGGTGTTGCGGGGTGAACTTAAGCAATATCTTTCTCAACAGCAGAAGTCATTAAAGGCAATCGAACAGCCAGAAGGATGCTGGCAGACCAAAAAAGCCCGGCAAAAAATCACCGAGCGATTCTTATAATTATATTGTTCGCCTCCACCAAAAAACGGCCCAGATCATGGAGATGACCTGGGCCGTTTGATCGATGAAGGCCAGGGTCCCTCCCCTGAGCCGCTTATGCTTTATTGATCTGCCGAACCGGTCTGGCTTCGATATATCCGCGGTATCCCATCGGTGCCAGTTGGAAGCGGGGACCCTCGCCATCCGCCCATTCGAATCCATAAAGCTGGGGGTCGTAGTGTTTCATGGTTTCCCATAAGTCTTCGATGGCTTCGTCATATTTTTCGTCATCGAAGGGCTCGCCCTGGAATACCATCATTTGGCAGGGCGGAAGATCCATGATATCGTAGCCGTCCGGCAATGGACCATTATAGTCAGCAGCCATTTCAACGCCCTGAACGTACTCGGAAGTGCTATTTTTGATCATGTTTTGCGGTAGCCACATGCCGATGGGCTCATATAACGCGTCTTTAATACCGCTGAGGACCTCCCAGACATCACAGCCTACTTCTTCACAGTACTCAAAGTAATGGGTGGCCTTGACTCCTCTTTTGATGATGACTTTTCTGGCCGGTCTTTCCACTACCTGCACGAATACGGTCTTTGTATTAGTGTTGGGCATTTTTATTTCCCCTCTCTGTAAATTGAGGTAATAGTCACGGACACGCTCGGGCATAAACAAGTGAACGGAAGCGGATTCTTTACTGAACTTTTTCGGAGAAACCCCGAATTGTTTGCTAAAAGCCCTGGTAAAGCCCTCATGTGAATTGAAAACGAAATCAAAGGCCACATCGATCACTCTGGATTTTTCATTTCGGAGCATGATGGCTGCTTGGGACAGGCGCAAAGCACGGATATATTCAAAGGGAGCTTTGTCGGTGACTTCTTTGAACATTCTGGCCGCATGCCACGGGGAGTATCCGGCGGCAGCCGCCAGTGCGCTCAAGGTGATCGGCGCATGGATGTTTGCGTCGATATACTCCTGCATGCGTTCTACCGCTTTTATGGTCTCCCAGCGTTCCACGTCTTCACCTCTTGCTTACAGGATAACTATCTTACCGGTTCATTTCTTGACCCCGGTTGCTAATGACTATCGTATTACTTTCTATTCCTTCCATATTGAAGGGAGGAGTGTATTCCTTACTGGCGCTGCTTCGTTCCTGAATATAACCATTGACCAGACCCAGGCGCCGGGCTTCCGTCACCACCGTTTCATATTCCCATGAAGTGATCCTGCGATTTATTTCTGGATATTTATGAACATGAAAAGTTGGAGTATATTGGCTCATAAGACTAAGCCAAATACTGTCCAATGGCAGGTTATTTTTAATCCAGTTCAGGATGGCCAGGGAATCACGCCATCCCCCGGGGAGTACCAGATGGCGAATGATTACACCCTTTTGGATAATGCCGTCTTCATCGAATTGGAGTTCACCAGTTTGGCAGGTCATTTCCTGGATAGCAGCGGTGGCCACTTCAAAATAGTCATCGACATTAGAGTATTTGCGAGCCAGTTGGTTGTCGAGGTACTTGAAATCGGGCAAATAGACATCAACGTAGCCGTTCAGTTCTTTAATGGTTGCTAACTTTTCATAACCGCTGGAATTATAGATCACCGGTATATAAAGCTGGCCTTTGACCGCATCAAGTGCTTGGAGTATATGGGGCAGATATGGAGTGGGTGTTACCAGATTAATATTGTGTGCACCCTTTTGCTGCAGCTCCAGAAATATTTGGGCCAAACGTGCGGTGGACACTTCCTGCCCCCGGCCCTCGCTGCTGATCTGGTGATTCTGGCAATAACAGCAGCGCAGGTTGCACCCGCTGAAAAACACGGTCCCACTTCCCCGCGAACCGCTGATACAGGGTTCCTCCCAGAAGTGCAGGGCAGCCCGGGCCAGTTTGCACCGGCAGGTGCCCTGGCAGAATCCGGGCTGGATGTTGCGATCGATCCCGCACTCCCGGGGGCATAGATTGCATTCGCTGAAGGTTAACACGGTTGTTCTCCTTAAGATGTCTGAGGCAAGTCTTAGTTAGTTCAATAATATAGCTATCCGGCTTGAATAGAAAGCCTACACGCCCCCTTTTTGCTTTGTCCGTGCATAGTTAACCCCGGGACTGTATCCAGGCCCGGGGGTTTGCGTCATGATAAGCTTCATCATGAGGATAAGCTGTTATTCTCTGACTGTGAATAATGCTGCCTTCATACAGACGGCCTCTACACCCCTCAGCCGGATCCATTGAACCCGACGGTAACATTTCCATTGTCCACGATGACTGGAACCCGGTTGTTTTTTGCGAGTTGTTTCATTTCCGGGATTCTTTCCGGGTGGATCGATAGATTTACCTCCTCGAACGGTATCCCCTCGGCATTATAATGCTTCTTAGCTGCCTCGCAGTAAGGGCAGCCGGTTTTGGTATAGATGAGTAACAAGCCTGTCACCTCCTTAGCAGCACCCGCACTTTTTTACGGAATTGCTGGCAGGAATCTTCTATATTAATAGTATATAACCAATATAGTGCCCTTCTATAAATAATAGACGATTATCCGGCTAAAAGGATATACTTGCCTTTCATTTGAAATATAGACTATCTAAAACCAGAAATTATTTGCTCTAACATATATTAAAGATATTGATATTTGCTTTACGTATAATTTATACTTAAATAAAATTCGGATCACTCGATTATGAACGGAAAGAAGGTCGATCGTTTATGAGATCCAATAAGGAACTATTCGATTTGTCAGGACAGGTGGCTATCGTGACCGGCGGCGCAGCAGGAATCGGGGTGCAAATGGCCTACGCCTTGGGGGAGGCCGGGGCTGATCTGGTATTGGCGGCTAGGAATCTCGAACGGTGCCAGGAAGCAGCCCATGATATGGAAAGTAAACTCGGCATTAAGGTTATAGCAGCCAAATGCGATGTGAAAGAGCCGTCTGATGTAGAAGACCTTTATAAGCTGGTAATGCAGGAGTTTTCCCGGGTGGATATTCTTGTTAATAATTCAGGAGCCAGTTGGGGCGCACCGTCGCTGGAATATCCCATAGAAGCCTGGAAAAAGGTCATTGATACCAACCTGACCGGTTCGTGGATGATGGCACAGAAAGCCGGTCAAATCATGGCCGGGCAAAACTATGGTCGTATCATTAATCTGGCTTCTCTGGCGGCCTTTGTCGGGGCTGACCCGGATATAATGGATGCAGTGGCTTATCAAGCCAGTAAAGCCGCTGTTGCCGGCTTGACCCGGGATCTGGCGATAAAATGGGCCAAGTACAATATTACGGTAAACGCCCTGGCGCCGGGATGGTTTCCTACCAAAATGACGGCGGGGGTAATGGACAAAAGCGAAGAGCTGATGCTGGCCAATATTCCCTTAAGACGCTTTGGCGGAGATGATGAATTGAAGGCTGCCACGCTGTTTTTAGCTTCTCCCGGGGCATCATATTGCACCGGGGTGATCCTGAGTATTGACGGAGGCTGGGTAGCGCAATAAAATGCAGGTTACTTTATTATAGTTGCGGGGGGTTATAGAATGGCTGATAGGTTTGCTAGCAGAAGGAATATTGATTTTTTAATGAATGAAGTGTTCGAGGTAGCATCACTCAATCGTTTTCCGTATTTTGCAGATCATGATGAAGAGACCTTTAAAATGGTTCTGGATACTGCCCAAAAAATCAGTGAGGAAATGATGTTTCCTTTCTTTAAAGACATGGATGTCAATCCGCCCTATTGGGAGAACGGCAAGGTACATGTCCATAAAGCCATAGTACCATACCTTAAAGAAATGGGTGAAGGCGGGTGGATCCAAGCGGAAAAGCCTTATGCTGTCGGGGGACAGCAATTGCCTTTGACGATCAAGGTGCTAGCTTCTTTTCTATTCGGTGCGGCCAACTACTCCATGCAAGTCTATCCCATGCTGACCGGCGGTGCCGCTAATCTCATTTACCAATTTGGCAGCCAGGAAATGAAGGATACCTATCTGGAGAAGATGTATTCCGGGAAATGGCAGGGGACCATGGCACTAACTGAACCTGATGTGGGGAGTTCGCTGGGTGACCTTACTACTATCGCGGAACCGACCGATCAGGGGTATTACCTTATAAAAGGCCAGAAGATATTCATATCGGCCGGCAACAGTGACGTGGTGGACAATGTCGTCCACCTGATGATTGCCCGGTTAAAAGACGGCCCGGCTGGGGTTCCGGGTATTTCACTATTTGTGGTTCCCGAATACCGCATCAATGCAAAAGGCGACCTGGAATACAATGATGTCCAATGCGGCGGGATAGAACATAAGCTGGGCTACCGGGGGTCTCCGATCTGTCAGCTCACTATGGGCGAGGCGAAAGACTGCCGCGGCTGGCTGGTGGGCCAAGAAGGCAAAGGTCTGGCGCAGATGTTCAAGATGATGAATGAAGAGAGGATCAACGTGGGCATCGGTGCAATCAGTAAAATATCCGGTGCTTACTATGCCGCTCTGGAATATGCTCAGCAGAGAAAACAGGGCAGGAAGCCCGACCAGAAAGACCCCGCCACCCCAATGGTGGAACTGATCGAACACGCTGATATCAAACGGATGCTCCTTTTACAAAAGTCGGTAATGGAAGGGGCGCTGGCTCTGGGGATCCAACTTTCCGTGTATCAGGACCTGATAACGGTCGGGGAAAACGTGGAAGAAAATGAAATGCTGGTGGACTTCTTGATTCCGATTCTGAAGACCTATCCGTCGGAAATGGGTATTCTGGCCACCAGTGCGGCAATTCAGATACATGGCGGCTACGGATTCTGCGGAGATTTTCCGGTTGAACAATACTATCGGGACATTCGCATCGATCCGATCCACGAGGGTACAACCGGTATCCAGGGGCAGGATATCCTGGGCCGCAAAGTAAGCATGAAACAGGGCAAAGCCTTTGAACTGTATATTCAAGAAATAGAAAAAACCATGATAGAGGCTAAAACCTTTGCCGAGCTGGAAAAACAGGTGAGTTCGCTGGAAAGCGCAATTGGGTTGATGAAAGATGTGACTGCCGAGCTGCTGGCCAAGAAGTCCAAAATCAGTAATGAAGCCTTCTTAGCCGATGCGGTGCTGTATCTGGAATTTATGAGCCAGATCGCGATTGCCTGGCAGTGGCTGAAATTGATGACTGTTTCAATAAAGTCATTAAAAGAGCCGGCAACTGATCGGGACCAGGCGTTTTACCAGGGGAAAATCTTTGCTGGCCGGTATTTCTTTGACTATGAGCTGATCAAGATTCATAGTCTGGCGATCCGACTGCTTTCTGATGACAAAGTAACCGTTGAAATTACCCGGGAGTATTTTGAAGACTGATCAATTCTTCATACAGCTGGGCATAGGCAGCAAGCTCTTTTTCCGCTGAATAACACTCAATAACCAGTTGGCGGGCGGCGCTTCCCATAGCAGTTCGCAGTGATGGCGCTGTGATGAGTTGCATGGCAGCGGAGGCCAGTTCACGGGCAGAGTTGATATAGTAACCATCGATCCCATTTTCAATAATCCCCAGGTTACCGGGGACAGCGGTCAGGATGCAGGGTTTACCCAGGCTCATGGCTTCAAGAGCCCCCTGGGGTTGTCCCTCCGCCAGAGAGGTATTGAGTACTATATCGGCCATCTGCATGATGCCCCCAATTTCATCATGGGGTATCTCGTCCAGATAATGAGCCCAGGGCAGTTGATTCAGCCTTGATTTGATATGGTCGCTATATGCGCTATCTATGGCTGCACCCAGGATGAGCAGAGATAGAGAGGGATGGCTGCGTTGAGCAATATCCAGGCCATCCAGGGCTAGATCCAGATTCTTTACTGGTCTTAGGCCACTTGGGATGATGAATACGACATCTGTTTCAGATAAGCCATACTGTTGTCGTGAAGCCGGCGGTCTCGTGGGTAGGTCCACCCCCTGGGGTATGACCGTCAGTCTGGACTGAAGGCGGTTATCGGTATCGCTTATATGTTGGCCCAGGTCTTCATTAAAAACCACTACCCAGCTGGCCTTTAACAAGGTCTGCAGGGTTGGTTCTTTATGGGGCCCGGTCAGATCGTAGTTTATGTCAGTACCGGTGGTGGTCAACAGCAGGGGTAAATCTTTAATAGCTGGATGATGGGCGACCCGAGAAAACTGCAGGGCATGGAAGCCATGGACCATGTCATAGGAGTTTGTATGGCAATAACGGTCAAGCTGCAGTTGCCAATCCGGCTCGTCCATGCTTAGCAGATCTATAGCATAGCCCTTGCTGCTAAGACCATTGAACAATCGGGCAGCCGTGATGCTGTTGCCGCGCTGGCTTTTCAAAAGTGGTGTAACCATTAGAATACGGGCCATTTTGATACCCCTGTTTACTAAAATCATAGCTGTTCTTAAATAATGAACCCAAGACAACCGCCTCAGGCGTTAAGGGAACCGGACTCAGCCTTAAGTAGCTGGAAACATTCGCAATACTGTCCTTTAGCGCTCAAAATCCCCCGATAGTGATTGAGCCCCTCAATAGCCTCGTCATACCGGATATCGGCAAGCTGGGAGGAATGTAAACGCAGAGCTTCAAGCTTTTGCTCCATATAGATTGTGATGTCTTCAATATAGGAGAGCTCATGCAGCGGGGTCCAGACCTCATAAGCCAGTATGGTTTTTACTTCCCAGGGACCCCCCGGGCATTCCTGAAACCAGGGACCAGCAGCGCGGCGGCAGGCATCTAAAACTAGTTTGTGCGTTACCCGGTGGTCCTCATTGCCGTCCAGAGCGTGAGGAAGATAAACCATATCAGGCTTTTCCGAACGAAGAAGGATCATTATTCTCATCAAATTATCGCGGCCATATTCCAGAAAGCCATCCGGGTTACCCAGGAAGATGGTCGCTTTGACCCCTAATACCTCTGACGCCTGACGGGCTTCATTTTCGCGCAATGCAGCCAATTCCGAGCAGGAACAGCAAAGGCTCCCGGCCTCGCCGGATGTCATGAAAACGGTGATCACCTCGTGACCCTGGCTGGTATGTTTGGCAATACTGCCGCCGCATCCTATTACATCATCATCGGGATGGGGAGCAAAAACCATGATCTTTCTCATACAAACATCCTTCAAACAAGAATTCATATATGTATTCTAAATCTTTTTGTATGTGCCAGGGGAGAAAAAATTGATTCCCTATACCTTGCTTGGTGGTTTAAAAAGACAAAACCCAGACAATAATGGGTCTGGGTTTTACGTTATTTCAGAAATATGAATGACCATCCTACTTATCTCATGGCATATCAAACAGATTGGTACTCAAATACTTTTCTCCCCGATCGGCCAATACTACGACTACGAAGCCTTCTTCCAGTTCCTTGATGCATTCCACAGCCGCCAGCATGGCTGCTCCGCTGCTCATGCCCACCAGGATGCCTTCCTGGGCTACGATCTTTCGGGCCATAGCGAATGCGGCCTCGGATTCGATCATGATCCGGTGGTCGATCTGGGTAGGATCATAGATTTCTGGAACGATGGCCTCCTGCATGTTCTTCAGTCCTTGAATGTAATGACCCAGAACGGGATGCGCCTCCACAATCTGTATAGCCGGATTCTTCGCTTTAAGACCCATACCTACGCCCATGATAGTTCCTGAGGTACCCAGGGCGGAAACGAAATGAGTCACCTGACCTTCGGTATCTTCCCAGATTTCATTGGCGGTAGTCAAATAATGGGCCAGTTTGTTATATTCATTGGAAAATTGATTGGGCATAAAGTATTTATCGGGGTAGGTACTGACCAGCTCGCGCGCTCTCTGAATGGCACCATCCGTACCCAGAGAGGGGTCGGTCAAGACACATTTTCCTCCAAAGGCTTCGATCATTTTGCGACGTTCGATGGAGACTGCCTCACTCATTACTATCTCAACTGGATAGCCTTTTATAGCACCTATCATGGCCAGACCAATACCGGTATTGCCCGAAGTGGGTTCTATAATGGTCTTTCCAGGGGTTAATGTACCGTTTTCCTCCGCCTGTTCTACCATTTTGATGGCGATCCGGTCCTTGATGCTCCCGGTGGGGTTAAAACCCTCCAGCTTCGCATATAGCGGGATATGCGGTTTGGGGTTGAGTTTATTTATTCTGACCAGCGGAGTATGGCCGATGGCATCTATGATATTGTCGTACATATTAATTCGTCCTCCCGTTTAGTCGACACTATTATATATATTATCATTCACAATAAAAATGAGGAAATGTATATCAGAAAAAACATGCCTGGTCACCCCTTCATTCAGATTAATTTGAAATATAGTTCTTACTTATTGTTCGATCCTACAGATTAGCCTCGATTCTGGATATTGATCCTCTGAACTCGCTTGAGTCAATGAATCAAAGGGAAGGAATCGAGAAAAATAAAGGAAATAGTTCGATGGACATTGAATAACCTTCTGGGAGGTGTTGGCATGCGAACTGCAATAATCGAAATCAGCATATTGATAGCCGCCTTTATCCTGGGATGGCTGAAATTCGGGTGGCCCAGCCTGTTCTATATCTCGCTCGGCCTTATTGGATTCTATACGATCGTTATGGTGACTTACATCATAGTCAGGCGATCAGTGCTAACTTGGTCAGATAATATTTTTGGTATAGTAGCAATGGCTGGATGGCTGGTAATTGCCTGGTTTATCATGCACGAGAAAGGAATCCACTTCTGGGGGTTATAAACCAACCAAGAGCATAAGTATAGTGAACCAACCCCGAGCTTTAGAGCACCGGGGTTTTGTTTTGTTATCTCTTATTACGGATCAGTTATTTTATGGAAGGATATTTTCAAGTCGTAAAGAAGTTTATTCACAAGAATAAATATTTAAGGGAGCTAAGGGTTTGTTTCCCTGCTTACTGCTGGAGGAGTATAAATTATGGATTATGAGCGCTTTCGGGAGCACTTTAATCAAAATGATGTGTTCAGTATGAACAACGGCATGAAGATACTGAAGATGGAGAAGGGGTATGCCGAAGCCGAATTTGATTATGAACCGAACCATCAAAATTTTATGGGTACCCTGCACGGGGGAGCCCTATCGACCCTGGCTGACATTACCGCCGGGGTATCTATTATATCCTTCGGAAAATTGGTTGTGACTCTTAATGCTAACATCAACTATGTGAAACCCGCTAAAAAGGGAAAAATTAGGGCGGTTGCTACAGCGGTACACCGTAGTCGGCAGATAGGAAGCTGCGAAGTAAGAATATATGATGAGGAAGAAACCCTGCTTTGCTTTTGCTCCTATATTATGTTTATCACGGCTAAGGATGTGGTTCTTCCGACAGCCGAGTAGTTTTATATACTGATAAGCGGAGTACCTGCCGAAATCTATTGATTCAATGAATTGATAATTCTATAATAGTTTTTAGGCGTGATGTAGGATGGTTAGTATTATCTAATAGGGTGCACACGTAGAACGGGAGGATTTGGCAATGATAATCACTGAATTGCTGTCGCGAAATGCTGAGTTGTATGGATCGGAAATATGCCTGACTGAAATCAACCTGGACCTTCAGGATAGTCACAATGTTATCTGGAAAGAGTATGAACTGGTGGAAAACAACCCGGCAGGTGAGTATCGGCGGGATATGACCTGGCGGGTTTTCGATGAAAAAGCCAACCGGATGGCCAATCTTTTAATCAAAAGGGGAATCAAAAGGGGCGATAAAGTAGCCATCCTGTTAATGAACTGCCTGGAATGGCTCCCCATTTACTTTGGGATATTGAAGGCCGGTGCCCTGGCCGTACCCCTTAACTTCCGCTACACGGAAGACGAGATCAAGTACTGCCTGGATCTGTCCGAGGCCAGTGTTTTGATTTTCGGCCCCGAATTTATCGGTCGAGTGGAGAGTATCTACGATAAGATACCGCAGGTCAAAATGCTCCTCTTTGCGGGGGAGGACCGACCCAGTTTTGCGGAAAACTATGACCGTCTGACGGCCAACTGCTCCTCGGAAGACCCCAGAGTGGAGATTTTCGAGGGTGATGATGCCGTGATATATTTCTCTTCGGGTACTACCGGCCGACCCAAGGCTATCCTGCATACCCACAGCAGTTTGATGTCGGCAGTTTATACGGAATATGAACACCACCGCCAAACCCTGGATGACAATTTCCTTTGCATCCCGCCGCTTTATCATACCGGCGCCAAGATGCACTGGTTCGGCAGCCTGATGGCTGGCAGCAAGGCCGTCCTCTTGCGCGGGGTAAGGCCGGAATGGATAATCAAAACCGTATCTGAGGAGAAGATCACTATCGTATGGCTGCTGGTCCCTTGGGCCCAGGACATTCTAGACGCTATCGAGAGCGGGTCCATCAACCTGGAGGATTACGACCTGGCCCAGTGGCGTCTGATGCATATCGGAGCCCAGCCGGTCCCGCCCAGCTTGATCCGTCGCTGGAAAAAGTATTTTCCCCATCACGATTATGATACGAACTATGGCTTAAGTGAGTCCATCGGCCCGGGCTGCGTACATCTCGGTGTCGAGAATATACACAAGGTCGGCGCTATCGGAGTGCCGGGTCATAAGTGGCAGATCAGGATCACCGATGAAAACGGTGTTCCAGTTGAGCAGGGACAGGTCGGGGAACTGACGGTTTCGGGACCGGGCTTGATGAAGTGCTACTACAATGATCCTGAAGCTACCGAAGCAGTGCTCAAGGATGGTTGGCTTTTTACCGGGGATATGGCCCGCATGGATGAGGATGGCTTTGTCTACCTGGTTGACCGCAAGAAAGATGTAATTATCAGCGGCGGCGAGAATATCTACCCGGTACAGGTGGAAGACTTTCTCCGTTCCCATGATGCCATCAAGGACGTGGCAGTCATCGGTCTGCCTGACCGGCGCGTCGGTGAGATAGCGGCTGCCATCATAGAACTGAAGCCGGGTGTGGAATGTACGGAAGAGGAGATCAGTGCCTTTTGTAACGCTATGCCACGTTACAAACGCCCGCGCAAAATCATTTTTGATTCAGTACCCCGTAACCCGACCGGCAAGATCGAAAAGCCGCGCTTACGGGAAAAGTACGGAGCTGACCATATCGTAGCGACACAAATAGAGATATAGGTGACAGATAATTCCGCATATTAACCCAGATCATTTAGGTGGTCTGGGTTTTATATTGAAAAACAAAACCTGCAATACTCTCGCGAAAAGAAGGCGGCTTATTTTTATGAATAACTCCGTTCACGCAAAAAGCCTGCTCAATCAACGTATGTAAATACGCTTCAATTGGCAGGCTGTTTGGTTGCCTTGCTCTTTATTCATGCCATCTCGGTACTTTTTAGCCTTTGCTGGCCTGATAGATTACTATCCCAGCTAATCCGCCAAATACGATAGCAGCTGCGGCGACAATACCGACAATAAGTGAACCTGTGCTCAGGTATGCATAAATGGAAGCTATGAATAGACCTAGTTCGGAAATGGCAGTGTTGCGGAAAGCCACCTTGGCAAAAGTAAGATCCTTTTTGGCGAAGTTGGCCGCATAGGCAAGCCCAAAATAGAAGGGGGCCAGCATAAATAGGCCAAAGCCAAGTTCAGGTGATCCAACGAGCGATGGAATAATCGGAGCAACCAGTACCAGCAGTCCCATGAGAGCCTGGCCGCAAGTCAAAACCCCCAGAATCTTTTGGATTTTGGCAATTTTGGCCAGCAAGGCCTGCATAGCCTCATCGGGAGCCGGAGCTTGGGGAGCCATGTTTGCTTCAGTCATAAATCTACCTCCTCAGAAATTTATATTATGAAACCATTGGCTTCATGACCGCAATTTCTATTCACCAGCTCGACGGATGATTTAGAATATTCAGACATATCTTTGCTATAGGGTATCTAATAATGTACTATTTGTCAATTAAGTAATTTGGCATTATCTCTGGCGCAATGATTCCACTATACCCACTATTATCCTTTTGCTTACATTAATATTACCAGTCTGTTGTCAGGGCTAGGGGGAGAGTGTGGGAGAGACTTGTGTGCCTTTGAGCTAGATAACCGGGTTTACGGTCTTGATTTGGCGGCCAGGTGTTTTATCTGGGCCTTGAGGTTCAAAAGATAGGCGGGTTCTGGTTGTTTTGCACCAGGGATGGTATCATAGCGTTCTTGCTTTATCCGCAGGGCGACCTGGTCGATGGAACCGGATTCCTCGGCTAGGAGTTCCAGCACTCTGCTTTTAAAGCTGGTGGTGCTGTTGATGGATTGTTCAAAAAAGGCCGGGATCTCCGGGGCAACCAGATACCCGTAATGGCCCTGACAGAAGGTTTCAGCCGGCAAGGCGGCCAGACGATGCAGAGAAGATAAATACGATTCATAATCGGAGACAAATTCAGTAGACACTAGCCCCGGCCCATAGTACACTCCGGCAGCTTCTCCAGCCAGCAGGACCTTTTCTTCAGGCAGCCAGAAGCTGAAGTGGTCCTGGGTGTGACCGGGAGTTGCCAGCATCTCTATGGTCGTTCCCTCGGGTACGTTATATATCATTCCGTCTACCAGTTCCAGGTCGATCTCAAATGGGCAAAAGGGCTCATCTATCAATAATGAGGTCTCAATGCCGGGGAGAGAGCGCATGGCTGCGGCAAAGTTTTCATTCAGGCTCTGGATAAGAGCTATGGCATTTGGTCTTCTAAGGATTTTAGCCGACGCTTTTGACGCGCCAATTTTCATAGCGGGAAAGGCTTGTTTCAGGTAGGCAGCCGAACCGCAATGGTCCCAATGAACATGGCTGAGAAGTAGCGCTGACGGCTGCCGGTCATGCAGGACGGAGCGGATGGCTTCAGCATATAAGCTGCCCAGGCAGCTCAATCCGGCATCGAATATCACTGGTTCCGGTCCGTCGAGCAGGTATACAGGACACTCTATGTGTCCCAGGATATAAAGATTATCTCGTATATGGCCTAGTTCACTGATCATCATTTAAGGAGTCTCCGGATAATTATTTTACCAACATCACCGGACAGTTTGCCAGGGAGACAACTTTGTGACCTACACTCCCCAAGAACAATCGCTCAAGGGTATTCAGACCACGGCTGCCCACGATGATGAGGTCATAATGGTCCTTATCGGCTAGCTGCAGAATTATTTCAGCCGGAGGGCCGGATTCGACTATCTTGGTGACCCGGGGGTGTTTATCCAGCATTGCCTCGGCCTTGTCCAGCACTTCATGGGCATTCTGCATCAGTTCCTGATAATACTCGGAAGGAAAGAATTCTACACTTTGACCATCAGCGGAAAAGACATGTTGGATAGTGACGACATTGATCAGGGTAATCTCTTCTATGGAAGCGGACATTTTGGCAGCAGCACTTACTGCGCGGAATGATGGAGCTGATCCGTCCAATGCGATTAAGACTCGCTTATACATCACTTCTTCCTCCTAACATAACATAATCAGGAATGTTCCCATTGTGTGAGTCTGGTAATATTATTATATACCTGCACTAAGTGCGTAAGAAGCAAGCGCCCGGAAATAAATGCCGGGCGGTACCTTTTATAGTTCTTTCCCATACCGTTAATTAATCATTTGCTTGGTTGATAGCCATCGGCAATGAATTTTTCCATCCGCTTGACGATCTCAAACCAGGCTTCCCGGTATTCACCCAGAGATGCCTCAATAGCAGCGTTGTGCTGGCAGGCTTCATCGTATATTATTTTCCCGATTTCACGACCCTTGTCGGTGATATATAGCAGAATGGTCCTACGATCTAGCCGGGATGGACGGCGTTCGACCAGCCCGTCTCTCTCCATGCGATCGACCATGTTGGTGATAGTGGAACTTTCCAGATTGGCTCGCTGTCCTACCCGGGTCAGGGGGGAACCATCCTCTTCAATCAACGCTATGAGTATATATGATTGCCCCATGGATAGGTTGTAACGCGCGGTGTAATCCGTTCCTTGTTTTTCAAAACCTTTCATCACCATTTTCATCCGATAGGGAATGAACTGTGCAAAGTCTTCCATCCTACTAGACGTCCTTCTTTCGAACATTTTTCTTAATGTTCCAGGAAGCAGGGAGTATTGTCAAGAGGATGGGAAAATATTATTATTAATATATCTCCAATCGAGAAATACGTTATTGCGGTAATCATCTGCTAAATATAATGTTAGTACCGATCAAGTTTAAGGATCATAGATCCCTGGCAAGAGCTAAGGAGGGGGAAGAGTAAATGAGACATCAAATCGATCGTGGGATACAGCTTATCCAATTTCCAGGTTTTCATTATGCCAATTGCAATTGTCTGCTGCTGGAAGATGACCTACGCTGTTTAATTGAAACCGGGTTTGATGAGAGCGAGCTGCAAGTGTTAATAAAGTCTCCACCGCAACTCATTATCAATTCACATGGTCATGGCGACCACTGCCGGTATACCCATGCCTTCCCAGAAGCCAGAGTTCTCATGCATCCGGCTGACCGATCCATTGTAGAATCCGCCAAGGGCTATCTGAAGGAATTCAACTTCGATTCCTTGCTTAGCCCGGAATGGTCAGAGATCTTCCTGCAGGCCATGTGTTACCGTCCAATAGAATCCTTTGAAGAAATGGAGGACGGTCAGGAGATATGCACTGGTAATATTACCTTTCAGGTCCTGCATATGCCGGGACACTGTGCCGGTCATTGCTGCTTCTTTTTTCCGGAGCAAGGCTTCGTATTTACCAGTGATATAGAGTTTTCCGAGTTTGGCCCCTGGTATGGTATGGTGCATTCATCAGTAGCGGACCAGCTCAACTCCCTGGATCGACTGGCAGCCATCGGGGCGGAATACTACATCAGCGGACACGGGACCCCCTTCATACGTGATCCTGAGGGACAACGACTGATGGCCTACCGCGCGACGGTACTAGAGCGCCAGCGTCGGGTGGCGGCATTGCTCTATAATGGCCGCAGTACAATTGAGGAGATTGCCAGAGAACTTCCCATCTACCGCCGTCTGCCTCGACCCGAAACCATATTCTGGGCTTATGAGCTGATGATGGTTCTAAATCACCTGCGCTTCCTGGAGGAGCAGGGTTATGCCGGTCATGACGGGGACACCTGGTATCCCGCTAAAAACCTTGGCACCGCAAAACTGTCTCTCTGAGAAAGGATGTTGGTTATGATAATACGCTACGATTACGGTGAAGTGACCCAACTGCTCCTGAATGCCCGGGAAGGCATAGTAAAAGGTTAAAAACGAGATTGATAACATGCGGGAGGGAAGTACCATGAACCATTATCAGCGTTTACAGCAAAAACTGAGCTTGCATCCGGCGGGTGCACCGGCTACCGAGACCTTTGACCAGATTCTCCGGATATTATTCACTGAGGAGGATGCTGCGATTGCGGCCGAGTTAACTTTTGCGCTGGCCTCCCTGGATTTCCTGGCAGAAAAAATATCAATGCCGGCCGAGACAATCTATATCGCTCTGGAGGGAATGGCTGACCGGGCTCTGGTATATGCAAAAAAGGATAAGATGGGGAACCCCCGCTACAGTCTGCTGCCCACTATCCCCGGACTATATGAGTTCCCTTTTATGCGGATAAAGGATATCGCATTGCGGGATCAATTAGGGCAACTATGGCACAAGTATCACGAAGAGGCTCTGGGCAACGAATTTGCTGGATCACCAACTCCGCAAATGCGTGTTATACCAGTGCGCCGGAGCCTGACCCTGACCACCGAGATCCTTCCTTATGAATCAGTTTCTAATATGATCGAACGTGCCCGCTATATAGCCCTGGCCGATTGTGCCTGCCGTGTCAGTATGAGAAATTGTGAGAAACCCATCGAAGTATGCCTGGCTTTTGGAGGTAATGCCGAGTATCTGGTGGAGCGCGGACGAGCCCGCCATATTACGGCTGAGGAAGCCTTGGCAGTGCTGGATAAGGCGGAGGAGGCCGGTTTGGTCCATACCTGCAACAACTCGCAGGATGAATTCGCGGTAGTGTGCAATTGTTGTTCCTGTTGCTGCACTATTTTGCGGGGGCTGACCCGATTAAAGAATCCCCATGCCTTCGCCCGTTCTGGCTTTATCGTAGAATACCAGCTGGAAGAGTGCATAGGCTGTATGGCCTGTTTGGACGACCGCTGTCCGGTAGAAGCCATAGTTGAAGCTGGCGAGGTGGTTTCTGTAGAGGCGGAACGTTGTATTGGCTGTGGCCTGTGTGTGTCGGTCTGCCCCAGTGATGCTCTGCAGATGAGCAGACGGGAGGATGCGCTTTCTACTCCTGCCAGCGGGCGCGAATTGATGGGGGCGGTTCTTATGGAAAAAGGCCGTCTGGAAGCGTTTATGAAGATGAACCGATCCTGAAGCAACTTGTCCGCTGCACGGTGTATCCCAGGCGCAGGTTGACAAAAATTAAAGTTGTGCAAATAATTAGGTATATTAAGGTGTCAAAGGAAATAGTTATTAGCGGCTGACATCAAAATGTGATTAATGGTAAGGGCGTGATAGCTTGGAACAAGTATTTTCAAACCGGGACGGGCTACTGAAAAAAGACTCTGCCCCAAGAAGCAAAACCCAGATACAACAGCAAGGTAATGTGGGTCAGGCAGCTCAACTGGCGGCTATCAACCCCAGTGCTCTTACCAGCGGGAACATTGCCCAGCTGCAAAAGACACTGGGCAACCAAGCGGTAACCCAACTGCTCAGTCGGCAGCCGGTTCAGCGGACTACTAGTCCGGAGGAAGAGGAGCCGTTGCAGGGCAAATTCCATACGGTACAACGCCAGAGCCCGGAGGAAGAGGAACCGCTGCAAGGCAAGTTCCAGGCGGCTCAATGCAAGAGCCCCGAAGAGGAAGAACCCCTGCAGGGTAAATTTGCAACTGTTCAGAGATCGGCCGAGGAAGAAGAAGAATTACAGGCTTAAGAACTATATTTGGTGAATAGCTGTTTTCAAAAGCCCGCCTGGTGCAAGAACCGGCGGGCTTACGCGTGGGATTCTTTAATAGTTATCCTGGCGTCGAGGCAAGGAAAACCACAGCTCATTCAGCCAATCAAGCGCCTCTTGCCCCAGTGGAGGCATGTCAGCAGCTGCCAGACTAACTTCCATCTGCTCAGGACGGCTGGCCCCGATTATAACTGAACTTACCGCGGCTTGATGCATAGTCCAGCGTACTGCGGTAGTAGCCATATCATAGGCATTTTCCCGGCACCAGGCGCGATACCTTTCCACAGCTGAAAAAACTGGCTCCTGCCAGTAACGATGTTGGTAAAGAGCGCCGGCCTGATAAACCCCACCCAACGTGAAGCGAGAGTGTTCCTCCACGGATTGACCAGGTTGGTAGCGCCCGGTCAGCATACCGCCGGCCAAGGGATTGTAACTTATTATACCGATACCCTCACTGTCGCAAAGGGGGACCAATTCTTCTTCGATCAAACGAAACAGCAGGTTGTAGCGGGGCTGAACGCTTACAATGTTACTGTAGTTCTTTTTGTCTGCAATACCCTGAGCCTTCATCACCTGCCAGGCCTTCCAGTTGGAGACCCCGATGTAGCGTACTTTACCCTGCCGAACCAGATCGTCAAAGGCGCGCAGGGTTTCTTCTATGGGTGTGTCGGGATCGAATTGATGAGCCTGGTATAGGTCCAGGTAGTCAGTTTTTAAACGCCGCAAACTATGCTCGGCGGCCTCTATTATGTGTTTGCGGCTTAGGCCACGCTCATTTACATTAGGCCCCATGGGCATGAAGCACTTGGTGGCTAACACAAATTTATCCCGCTTGCCGATCAGCCACTCGCCGATGAACTCTTCGGTGGAACCCAGTTGTTCGAAGCTGCCGCCCAAGGGATAACCGTCTGCGGTATCGATGAAGTTTATACCGGCTTCCCAAGCACGGTCCAACATGGCCCAAGAGGTCTTCTTATCTGCCTGGTTGCCAAAGGTCATAGTGCCCATGCACAGGCTGCTGACCTTGAGCCCGGAACCTCCCAATGATCGGAATTGCATATTATTTACCCCCCATCATATCTTGACCTTATACTGCAAGCATAACCATCGGGCCGTCTAAAAGCAATTTTATCCGAGATTTTTTATAGTAATAGCGGGGATAGAAAACTATTTATTTTGTTACTCAATATTCATAAGTATCTCGTAGGCAATATAGGCATCCAGGTCGGCTACTTCTTTATTTAGGAACAACTCGCCGACGCAATAAGGGTCGATATTGATCATGATATTTAGATATAAATGTCGTAGTGCAACCTGAAATTTTTATTTAAGTGAAAGTGTGTAGGGATTAGAAGTGGCACCGGCCCTGGCTTCTAGAAGTATTCACCAGTGATATCCAACAGGGCGGTCAGAGCCGGAGACAACCATTTATCCTTATGATGGATGACTTGGGTGTACATATCGATCTCGGGACTTGCCAGCCGGAGATCTGCAAAACAGGAACTTTCATCTTATGGGCTTATTTGACTAAAATAGTCTAAAATATATGACAATTGGGAGGATTAAATCAACCTTAAACCTTTGTTGCCCCAATTAGCTCAAAATGTTAATGATATTTGTCATTATGGTATTGGCGAGATGGTGAATAATGTTATTGAACATGCTGAAGCAACAAAACTGGGTATTGGGGTTAAATGCAATGTATTTGAAATTGCTTTCTGGGTAATAGACGATGGGGTTGGGACTCTTGTTCTTAAACGAACGAGCAGGACATATGATTGCCGTGGCGAACTGTGTAAGAATGAGTCGAGGCATGCGATTTCACAGATTGAATTCCGAAAAGGCGCATATATATGGCAACCTACTCATGTTGCTGGCGGCTGCCATCTGGGGCTTTGCTTTTGTTGCCCAGCGGGTGGGGATGGACTATGTAGGCCCCTTCACCTATAATGGAGTACGCTTCCTCCTGGGTGGTCTGTCCTTGCTGCCATTGATTTTCTATTTTGGTCGGGTCGGTGGATATGACCAGCCTTCATCTTTCCAGGAGACTCTGCTGCCCGGCATCCTGACCGGTACTGTGCTCTTTATCGCGGTTTCC
Organism: Syntrophomonadaceae bacterium; assembly: GCA_012729835.1. Classification (GTDB taxonomy): domain Bacteria; phylum Bacillota; class Syntrophomonadia; order Syntrophomonadales; family Syntrophomonadaceae; genus Syntrophomonas_A. Next base: position 17,343 of record JAAYCK010000136.1, on the reverse strand, counting down.
CTGCAGCAGTTGGGTTTGCTCTACACTACAGCGGGCAAGGCCGCCTTTATTACCGGATTATATTTGGTGCTCGTGCCGATTTTGGGGCTGTTTTTAAAACAGCGGATAGGTATTGCCACCTGGATGGGCTGCATGCTGGGCTTGATCGGTCTGTATTTTCTCTGCATCAGGGAATCATCTTCCCTGCAGTTGGGTGACCTGCTGGTCCTGATCGGCGCTTTCTTCTGGGCGGTACATATCCATGTTATCGGCTATTTTAAACGGCTCAGTGCGGTCAGGCTATCCTGCATTCAATTTCTGACCTGTGCACTGCTGGGCTTGACCGTAGCCGTATTTAACGAAACAATTACCTGGGCCAGTCTGCAGCAGGCCGCTCTGCCCATACTCTATGGCGGGTTTTGCTCAGTGGGCATTGCCTATACCCTGCAGGTAATCGGGCAGAAATTTGCCTCACCAGCCCACGCTGCCATCATTCTCAGCATGGAAGCTGTCTTCGGGGTGCTGGGCGGATATCTACTGTTGGGAGAACGGATGGGGCTACAGGAAATCACCGGGTGCCTGCTGATGCTTTCCGGGATGCTGGTTTCCCAATGGCGCTCTTCATCACCTTCCTGATGCCACGAGAAAGCGCTCTAATTCTAATATAATCCATTAACGTCCATATATGACTGTCGAATTTGAACTTAAGATAAGCAGGGAAAACCAACAATACATCGAAATATATACATTGAATACTTTTTTATTGATATTCCCGGCATGCCTTATTGTTGAACGGATTATAGCAATATGCCACGCGGGAATAAAATTAATTGGAGGGATGAAGGAATGAAGCGTTCGTTGACACTGGTTTTGTGCGGGATCCTGGCCTTCAGCTTGATGCTGGGAGCGGCTGGCTGCAGCAAAAAGACCGAACCCAAAGAGACAGTTAAAAAGGAATTCAAAGTTGGACTTGAATGCGCCTATGCGCCCTTTAACTGGACTCAGACTGATGACAGCAACGGGGCAGTAGCTATTTCCGGTAGCAAGGAATTTGCCGGAGGCTATGATGTGGAGATCGCCAAAAAGATAGCCGATGGTCTGGATCGTGAACTGGTTATCGTCAAGACTTCCTGGGCCGGTCTTACCCCGGCGGTACAATCGGGAACCATAGATGCGATTATTGCCGGTATGTCACCGACGGCCGAACGCAAGAAGACCATTGATTTTACGGATAATTATTACAAATCGGACTTGGTCATGGTGGTCAAAAAGGGATCAACCTATGAAAAGGCCAAGAGTATCCAGGATTTTTCTGGGGCTAAGGTTACTGCTCAGCTCGATACCTTCCATTACACCGTTATCGATCAGATCAAGGGCGTCAAGAAGCAAACCGCCATGGATGATTTCGCAGCCATGCGGGTTGCCCTGGAGTCCGGCATAATTGACGGATATGTATCGGAGCGGCCGGAAGGGGTTTCTGCCTCCACTGCTAATCCCAAGTTTGCTATGGTGGAATTTGTTGCTGGACAGGGATTCCAGGCCTCTGATGATGATGTGGCCATAGCAGTTGGCATGAAAAAAGGCAACCCGGATCAGGCCCAGATAAATGAGATCCTGGCCGGGATATCCGAAGCTGATCGAAAAGCCATGATGGATACCGCCATCAAAAATCAGCCTTCTGCTGGTAAATAGCGGGGGCATGACGGGAGCGTAGCCAATTATGACTGCGGATAGTTCTTCATTAGCATGGATCATTTATTTTATTGAAGAGTACGGGAGCCTGTTTTTATATGGTGCCGGCGTTACCCTGCTGATTTCTCTCAGCGGTACGGTCATCGGCTTCGTGATCGGGTTGATCATCGGAGTTATCCGGACGATCCCGATGGATCACAATACCGGCGCTATCACCCGGGTAAGCTACAAGCTGCTAAATTTTCTGCTGCTGTGCTATATAGAAATATTCCGCGGGACACCCATGATGGTTCAAGCCATGGTGGTCTTTTACGGGGCAGCCATAATGTTTGGCATCCATATGTCAGCTTTGTGGGCCGGTATTTTTATCGTTTCGATAAATACCGGCGCCTATATGGCAGAGATCGTCCGGGGCGGCATAATTTCAGTCGATCGTGGGCAGTTCGAGGCCGCTCATTCCATCGGAATGACTCACTGGCAGACCATGACCAACATCGTGCTCCCTCAGGCGGTGCGCAACATCCTGCCTGCTACCAGCAATGAGTTTGTTATCAATATTAAGGATACATCGGTTCTGAGCGTTATATCGGTATCGGAACTCTTTTTCATGGGTAAATCAGCGGCGGGAACCAACTACCGGTTTTTTGAAGTGTTTTTCATCATCTGCGTGATCTATTTCATTATGACTTTTACCGTCACTCGTATTCTGAGGTTGATTGAAATAAAGATCGACGGTCCGTCCGTTTTTACCATCCATGGTTCGCAGACGGTACCGGAAGCCGAATTTCGCATCGTGAACAGGGAGTAGACTATGGACAAGATTATTGAAATCAGACATCTGCGGAAAAGTTTTGGCAGCAACGAGGTATTGAAAGACATAAATTTCTCGGTCAGCAAAGGCGAGGTGGTTTGCATCATCGGAGCCAGCGGATCCGGGAAATCGACTCTGCTGCGTTGTCTGAACCTGCTGGAATATCCGACCAGCGGGGAGATCCTGTACCATGGTCAGAACATCCTGGAACACGATATGACCAATGCCAGCTACCGCACCAAACTGGGCATGGTGTTCCAGCAGTTTAACCTGTTCAGCAACCTGACGGTACTGCAGAACTGCGTGGTGGGACAGGTCAAGGTTTTGAAAAAGGACAAGGCATCGGCTGAGAAGACCGCTATGCAATATCTGGAGCAGGTAGGCATGTCACAATTCATCAATGCCAAACCCAATCAGATCTCCGGCGGGCAAAAGCAGCGAGTGGCCATTGCCCGGGCCTTATCCATGGAACCGGAAGCCCTGCTCTTTGACGAGCCCACCAGCGCACTGGATCCTGAACTGGTGGGTGAGGTATTAAAGGTCATGAAAAGCCTGGCCCGGAGTGGACTGACCATGCTGGTGGTCACCCATGAAATGGGCTTTGCCCGCGATGTGTCCAACCGGGTAGTCTTTATGGATGCCGGTGTCATCGTCGAGGATGATGTACCTGAGGTGATATTTAATAATCCCAGCAATGAACGTACCCGCGAATTTCTCAAACGGGTACTGGAAGACTGATCAGCTCGCTGTTATCTGATTTACTTATTAATTTTACTAATCTAGAATTAAGGTATCTTGAGTTATTTTACATAAAGGAGGTCGTTGTATTGAAAAGGAAATTAGCGGTAATCCTCGTAGTATGTCTGGCCCTGGGACTCTTGATCGGCGGTTGCAGTTCCGACAAGGCGGGCACTCCAAACGAACCCCAAACCACGAATGATAATTCATGGAACGATATCAAGGAAAAGGGTTCCTTTACTCTCGGTCTGGATGATGCGTTTCCGCCCATGGGTTTCCGGGACGAGAAGAACAACGTCGTCGGATTTGATATTGACCTGGCCAACGAAGTGGCCAAGCGTCTGGGTGTAAAAGTAGAGTTCCAGCCCATCGTCTGGGAGACCAAGGTTGAAGAACTCAATGGCGGCAACATAGATGTGATTTGGAATGGACTGAGCATCACCGAGGAACGCAAGAAACAGATGCTGTTTTCCAGTCCCTATATATCTGATCGTCAGATCATCGTGGTGACGCCGGATTCAGCTATTAATGGCAAAGCCGATCTAGCTGGCAAGAAGATCGGAATCCAGGCTGACAGCAGCGCGATAGAAGCGGTTATGGCAGATGAGACCACCTATGAAGCAGTAAAGAACAACCTGCTGGAATTTGAGAGCAATGACCTGGCTCTGCGCGACCTAAAAGGCGGCGGAGTGCAAGCGGTAGTTGTTGATGAAGTGGTAGGCCGCTATTATATCGGCAAACACCCGGGTGATTACAAGATCCTTAGCGATAATTTCGGGGTAGAAGACTTTGGAGTTGGTTTCCGCATGACCGATAAGGCTTTCCAGGAAAAGATGGATCAGGTCTTAGATGAAATGAAAGCTGACGGTACGGCCGGCAAAATATCTGTCAAGTGGTTCGGGGAAGATATTATCAAGAAATAATCTAGTATACACTGAAACAGGCTAACTTAAGAAGTTAGCCTGTTTCCCTGTTGTTTGTCGTGCAAAGGGGATATCTATGGACTATGTAACCATGCTCTTGCCGCCTATGCTCAAGGGCTGGACTGTAACGCTGCAGCTGTTCTTCATGACCCTGGTGCTGGCTATGCCGATAGGGATTCTGATGGGTATCGCCCGTCTATCTCCCATAAAACCGCTGGCCTGGTTCATGGAGTTCTACGTTTGGCTGTTTCGGGGAACCCCCCTGCTGCTACAGTTGCTTTTCATCTATTTCGGCTTGATGACAGTCGGCCTGCGCATGGAGAGGTTTTCGGCAGCTTTGCTGGCCTTCGTGCTTAACTACTCCGCTTATCTGGCCGAAATATTTCGCTCGGGTATCCAGTCCATCGACCAGGGACAGTATGAGGCCGCTGAAGTATTGGGTCTCAGCCGGCGTCAAACCATGAGCAAGATAATACTGCCTCAGGTCTATAAACGAGTCCTGCCTCCTATTGGCAATGAAGTTATCAACCTGGTCAAGGATTCTGCCCTCATCTATGTGCTGGCCATAGCAGAACTGCTCCGGGTGGCCAAGACCGCGGTCATGCGTGACGGTACCTTTGCCGGATTTATTATGGCGGCTGCTTTTTATCTTCTGATGACCGCCGTGGTACAGCAATTCTTCAAATGGCTGGAATCACGTTTCGATTACTACCGTTAGGAGCGAGGCAAGATGTACATGCTGCAGGCACTGGATATCCATAAACGCTTTGACCATCTGGAGGTCCTGAAGGGTGTTTCCCTGCAGGTAAATAAAGGTGAGGTCATATCCATAATTGGGCCATCGGGTTCCGGTAAGAGTACATTTCTGCGCTGCCTTAATCGCTTGGAAAAGATCGATAAGGGTTTTATCGAGATCGAAGGTGAGGTCATGGCTGAAAACGATGCTCATGGCCGAGCCCGCTATGTTGATGAGAAAGACGTAGCCCGGCTGCGGCGCAAGATGGGCATGGTTTTTCAGAACTTTAATCTCTTTCCCCACAAGTCGGTCATACAGAACCTGACTCTGGCTCCCACGCTCGTACAGCAGGTCGACCAGGGGGAAGCAGAGACAGTAGCCCGCCAGCTCCTGGAAAAGGTCGGCCTTTCTCACAAAGCAGATAATTATCCTTTTGAATTGTCGGGTGGACAGCAGCAAAGGGTAGCCATAGCCCGGGCCTTGGCAATGAATCCAGATATATTATGCTTTGACGAGCCCACCTCTGCGCTGGATCCTGAGTTGACCGGTGAAGTATTGCGCGTCATTCACGACCTGGCCCTGGAACGCCGTACCATGATCGTGGTGACCCATGAGATCGGGTTCGCCCGCGAGGTCAGTGATCGGGTGATCTTTATGGACGACGGTCTGATCGTCGAACAGGGAAGCCCGGAAGAGGTCCTTACCAATCCACAACAGGAGCGCACCAAAAGCTTTCTGGGCACAGTGCTCAGCGCCTGGTAAAGGACTCGATCTGACAACAGATGGACACGGTTCGCGTAACAACACTGCATTAACGCAGATTCTTTGAAATAGCCACAGATTAGCACAGATTACACAGATTTAGATTTGATGGTTTACAAATTCAACTTTCGTAGTTACTGTACGCAGAAATCCTAAGTGTCACTGCGAACGCAAAGAAGCAATCTTCCCCCGCCATAATATTTTAAATGTCTTTACTGGAGGGAAACGACAAGAATATGAATGCCATGTTACATAATAATCTGTGTCCATCCGTGTGAATCTGTGGCTAATAATATCTGTGTGAATTCCCCTGCGGCGACAATTGGGCCTCCTACTCGTCAACATCGAAATCGAAGTAGCGATCCGGGTATGGTTCGTTGGTCAGGGTGTAATGCCACCACTCTCGGGAATACGATTTGAAGCCGTACTTTTCCATAGTGGTTTTCAATAATTCCCGATTGGCAGTCTGGTGGGCGGTGATCATAGGACTACCATGAGCGGAAACCGGATCGAGATAATCAAAATGGCTGCCCATATCGAGTTCTTGGCCTTTCTTTTTATCCATCAGAGTTAAATCCACGGTACTTCCTCTTGAATGCCCCGATTTGCTTGCCAGATACCCCGCCATAAAGAGATCTTTCTTGTCAATATTGGGATAGAATTTGGATTTTATCCGGGAATCATCCGCTCCTTTGGTCCAGGTGATAAAGTCATTTACTGCCTTTTGCGGCCGGTAGGCATCGAATATCTTTATAGCGTAGCCCTGAGATTCCAAATCCTTGCTGACATTTGCCAGGGCTCGAGCAGCCTGGAGCGAAAGGATGGCAGTTGGTGCCCGGTATCCGGCAACCGGCCTGCCGGTAAAATTATTACTGCCGTAATAACGAATGTCGAGTTCAGCGGAAGGGATAACTTCCTTAACATAGACGAATCCTTCTGGAACATGCGCTTTTTGCGCACATCCGGCGGGCATCAGTATGAGCAAGAGAGTCAGTATAAATATATAAGGTCGTTTTCTGATCAAGGTTTCCATACCAGTATAATACCCGGTCCTGTTTAGCATTAGTCCTTGAGTTGTCTCAGCACCGGCAACACGCCGTCATAATGTGGCAAACTGATATTGGCATAATATACCTTATGTATTGATAGGGGGCTGGAACCAGGTCATTTCCTACTCGTGATAATCCCTACAGTTTTAAAGAGTTTTTAGACTGGCGCAATAATCTAGACTCTTATGCAGATGATCCCTTTATCCAGCAAGTGGGTTTGCGTATGCCGTAGCCAAGCCAAGTATAATGCTGAACCAGAAAAGCCGGCTGCGTTATTTGGCTAGCACTACAGTATTCCACACATAATAGACTCAGACGGCATTATTTCCTTCTGGACTGTCACCGGGCTTTGGATTATTCTAAAAGCAAGCAAGCGGAACAGATAAATGTTTGTCGGCTCCAGGAGGTGCGAATCTACCGGCAGAGATGGTGAGATGCCATGATAAGACTTGTTTCATACTAGAGCGGGCCATAACAACGGCCATATAGAGAGCTTGCTTCATCCTTCATTTTGCACATACATCAGAGGAGGCATATAAAATGAAGGCAGCAAACCAACAAGAACCATGGCCAAGAGTCACTTTGGGTACCTATTATGAGGGGATCGAAGAACCCGTCAAGGAAAGCAAATCCTCGGTAAGTCCAGTATCAGCGGATTTTCTGGCTGATCTTCTAGAAGAATGGCCTCGGATAACCCTGGGCACCAAGATCAGTAAATAGACAGCATCTGGCGGAACTCGTCGGTACTGTGATAATCAAGCTTGATACTGCTGAAGAAGCATGTAGATCAGAAAGCAGAAGGTTTTCTGCAAAATAGGGGGTTGGTGGATGAGTGTAGCTTGCTTTAATGGTCGTTGTTTTATGGCTGAGCAGGGTCTACGCCCTGTCAAACCGGTTCACTTGAAATAAGCATTAGCACGAATAGGGAGCACGTCACATAAGCAGCCGAATCCTTCGGTATACCTGGAATGTCGAATGGATTCGGCCTTTTACTTGGTCGCAGCAGAATGGATTGTTGATGAATGCTTTCAACATATTCAATGGCTTGTATAAAGTGGATTTATGTTAAACTATGGAGATGACAATGGGGTATAATCTTAAAGGATGCTAACATAATCCCATAGGGGTTCGTCCAAGTTACTGAAAACACGTAGCTTAGAGTGGTCTTTGTTTCTAAAAGGCGGATTCTAATACGTGCTTCCCAAGATAGATAATACGGAAAATTGCGAACGGAAAGGGGAAGGAAAATACACATGAAAAAGTTGCTGGTTGCTCTGTTGATTACTATTATGGGACTAGGACTGGTCGGCTGCGGACGGGAGAAGGCCGCTCAGACTCCGCAGGATGAGCCGAAACCGGCTGCGGCATCAAAAACAATAACTATAGGGGTAATGCCGGACGTAGAATCTATTCCCTTTATCATTGCCGAAAAAAACGGATATTTTGCCAAGGAAGGCGTCAAGGTAAAGCTATTGAATTTCAAGAGCGCCAAGGATCGGGACAGCGCTCTGCAGGGCGGCAAGCTGGATGGCATGATCACCGATGTTCTGGCCGTGGTCTTTGCCAATGAAGGCGGGATTAAGATGCGTATCATATCTCGGAACGACGGCAACATAGAACTGATGGCCGGCAAGGCTTCCGGTATAAAAACAATTCAGGAGCTCAAGGGACGCACTATCGGTTTGTCTACCAACACCATTATGGAATATACCGCTGATCAGATGTTGATAGCCGGAGGGGTGAAACCGGAAGAAGTCAAGAAAATAACTATTCCGCCGTTGCCCACTCGCTATGAGATGCTGCAGGGAGGTCGGGTGGATGCGGCCATCCTGCCTGAGCCCCTGGCTGGTCTGGCAGTCGAAGGGGGAGCCTTAGTGCTCAACAGCAGTGACGCTATGGCCAACAAGCCGGGAGCTATTGCCTTTACTGCAGATAGTATCCGGCAGTACCCCGAGGAAGTTAAGGCGGTATTTCGGGCTTATAATAATGCAGTTGATTATCTGGATAAGGAGCCGGCCGAAAACTATAGCGACTATGTTATCCAGTCACAGGGCTTCCCGGAAGGGGTAAAGGACTCTTTGAAACTGCCCGACTATCAAAAGGCCGTTAAACCGGATCAGAAGATAGTCGATAATGTTGTGAAGTGGTTAAAAGATAAAGAGCTCATCAAGGGAGATTATAAGTACCAGGATATCGTTGACGGTACTATATTGAGGTAATTCGGTGATTTCAATCAGGGATCTGTCAGTGGCATATCAGGGCAACCTGGGTGAGACACTGGCACTGGACAAGATAAATATAGACATCGCCACTGGTGATATTTACACGTTTATCGGGCCTTCCGGATGCGGCAAGTCAACGTTGCTGTATGTCCTGTCCGGAATAATCTCGGATTATAACGGAAACGTGACGGTCAATGGGCGGAGCGTTGATCCCCGGACCCAGCGGATCGGCTTGATCTTGCAGAACTATGGGTTGCTGCCCTGGAAGACTGTCTATCAAAATACCATGCTGGGTCAACGCATCAAACACGACCGGTCGGGACTCGATGACTACAGTCGCTATATTCTTAACGAGTTGGGTATAGAAGACCTGCTGCAGAGGTATCCGCGCGAGCTATCCGGCGGACAGCAGCAGCGGGTGGCTATTGCACGCGCATTTATCATGAAGCCGGACCTGCTCTTGATGGACGAGCCCTTCTCCGCCCTGGATGCCATTACCCGGGAAGAGATGCAGGCTCTGTTTTTGGATATTTGGCAGCAGCATAGTGTTACAACGATTTTTATTACGCATAGCGTTGACGAAGCGCTTTACCTGGGCAGAAAGATAGTGGTGCTGTCCGATGCTCCCGGGCGTATTCTGGAGGTAGTTGACAATCCCTGTTTTCAGTTGGACAACCTGCGCTTCCGTGACGAGTATTACGCTATGTCTGTGCGTCTGCGCAATATTTTGAACAAAGGATGATAACGGTGCAACCCAATAAAAAATGGCAGGGGGCGCTTTACAGCGCGGCGGTAGTTTTGCTGGTCTGGTGGCTCTTGGCCTGGTTGGTACAGCTCCCGATAATACCGTCTCCCGTGGCTGTATTCAATAACATTATAGAAGTATTCATGAGCCGCATGGAGATCCATGTCTGGTACAGCCTGGTGCGTATCAGTGCCGGTATATTAATCTCATTATTGATCGGCGTTCCCCTGGGCTTTCTGATGGGATACTTTGATCGAATCGACCGGATGTTATCGCCGCTGGTCTACTTCACCTACCCGGTGCCCAAGCTGGCCCTGCTGCCGGTAGTGATGCTTATTTTTGGTTTGGGGGAGACCTCCAAGCTGATCATGATTGTTCTCATCATAATTTTCCAGATCATCATATCAGCCCGTGATGCAGTAAAGGGTATACCGCAGGAGATATACCGATCACTGCAGTCCCTGGGTGCTACCAGAATCCAGATGCTCAGGGAAATCATTATACCAGCTTCAGCATCTGAGGTGCTGACCGCGACCCGTCTGGCTCTGGGAACCGCTATATCCATTTTATTCTTCACGGAAACCTTTGGCACCGAATATGGTATGGGTTATTTCATTATGGATTCCTGGATGCGGGTTAACTATCTGGACATGTACGCTGGCATAGTGGTCTTGAGTTTCATGGGCTTCTGCCTGTTCACTATCATCGACCTCATCGAGAGCCGTATTAGCTACTGGCGTTAAGCCTGGCATCCTGCATGCCATAAGCGAATTGCACCAGTGATGGTATATTACTCACAACGAGGATAGGTGTTTTGGGGGTAGGGAATCAATGAGGGTTTTGAAAATTTTTATTATTGTAGCTGTTTTGGCGATAGCCGCCATTTTCTTTCTCAATTACGAAACAGACAAGGGCGAAAAGAGCAGCTACGATAATAATATGGCCATCAGCCAAGAGTGGGATACTTATGAATACCGCTATCATGATCAGAATTCACCTGATCATAATTTGGCCCTTAAGTTCGGGTCGTTTAATGGTTATGACACTTTCTACCGCATTGATGCATCTCAGCGGGCAAAGGTAACTGTCAAATACGACTCCGACATAGACCAAGGCAGATTTAAAATAGTTATTATATCGCCGGATCAAGAGCTTAGCAAGATAGCGGAAGGTTCAGGCCAGGGCAGCCAAGAGCTTGAACTGGCGCCAGGGGAGTCACGTGTCAAAATCGTTGGTGATAAGGCCACTGGGACCGTTAAGATTACGATAGTTGGTGGCGAGGCGATTAAAGTTACCCTGGAGGGCGACGATGCTCCCTTCGCAAAACAATAGAACCAGGGGTCTCATAGACTTTGTGCAGGGAGAGAGGAATAGGTTCTAGTGTACGAGACAGTTTTTTGCCTCCTGGTAGTCGCGATAGACAATAAGGATTCCCAGGCTTAGCGCCGTCACCAGGAGCATGAAGAGAAAGCACATAATCAAGGTTTGCCCCGAGCTGTAACCCCATATTTATACCGTTCATGATGGAAGTAAGCATTTCTGCCCGGGTTCTAAGCTCAATGTAAGGATTGATGATACCATTTTCCTGGCAACGCCGGAGTAATTCCTCAAAGCCTGAACAATTGTATGTCATTTTTATAGAAGTGCAATAAAAAGAAGGAATAATTGAAAGGATAAGCAGAGCAGAGAAGAACAAGGGGGGAGCATTACGCTCCCCCCTTTAGATCAAATTGAGTATTAATAACTGTACAGATCGACTATCTGATACTCGGGATCCCACTCCACCTCGTAGTCAAAGTACTCAGAAATGAATCTTACCGGGACATACGTACGCCCGTTACTGATAAAAGGCGCTACATCCATTTGTTTTTCAACGCTGCCTTCCAGGTATTTGGTGGAATTGAGGCTCATGGTAACCGTACCCTTATACCCGCTTATTATTATGGTCCCTGGAGCCTGCCATTCCACTGTGCATCCCAGGTACTCAGCCAGATCTCTGAGTGGAACCATGGTCCTGCCATTGACGCTCATGGGGGCGGCACCATCGAAAGATAGGTACGAGCCGTCAACAAATACTGCGATACCTTGATTTGACACGGGTTCATTTCTTTTAGTCTCAATGACCTTACTGTTTGCCGAGGTTAAGGTTGGAACGCTGATAGAATTTTTGCCTGACCAGTTGGCTTTTATAGTTCCTTTAATTTTGCCGCTGGCCTTCATTTCATCGTCCTTAATAGTGCCGGACAGGCTAAGATTTGCCGTGGTCGAAGTGGTATAAGTGATTTCATCGTAATCAGCCTTGACATCCATATCCAATACTGATGTGTCGGCCTTGATAGTCATAAGCATCTTGGAAGAACTCTGAGTGGCACTGCTGTTAGCTTCACTCTGCAGAGAGAAGGTTGCCGATTCGCCGCTGTAACTAAAGCCAAGGTCAATGACAGCTTTAGTCTTATCTGGAGTGCAGATCAGCTTAAACTCATTGATAGTAAAGGGCATTTTTTTCAGAGCATCCTTCACCGTTGCCGGGTCAAGATCCTGCAGGTCTTCTTGTATCCCGGCCGCTATCTCTTCTGACAGTTCCTTGTCTACGGCATCACCTGATATTTTCATGAAGCTGTCGACTAGCGCATTACTTTGCTGTTTGAGATTATCTATGAACTCCTGGGAAGCCAGGGTATCAAGCTTCAACGATAAAGCAGGACCTTCATTGGTCGAGGTATAACATGAATCAGGCAGCACTTCAAGAAGTTCGCAAATAAAGGCTACAATCGCAGCATTTTTTTGAGGAGATTGCTGGTAGGCTTCGCTGAAAGCGCCTTTAAATTCGGCGAAATCACTATTTTCAATAGGAAAGACGACATACTCGGGGAGATTATCGACATCATCCAAATCAAATATATCCGCATTTATGGCATTAAGCGACAAGATGGTATCCCGGGTAACGATAAGCCCGCTGTCTGTCAGGTATATTTGCCCTTCGATCTTATTATCATCAAGGATTCCTTTGAAGCTGCAGTTGGCACGGCTGTTTTTTAGATTAAAAGCAAGTTTGATATCCAAGCTGCCCGGCATATCTGAGATTTTGGTGCCACTTGGCATTACTGCCTCAACATCAGACATATCCATCGTTGCTGATATTTCAACTGTGTTGGTCTCAAGATTATCGAGAATGCTTTGCTGTAGTTTAAGATTGGTGCTTATCAATTGACTGAAGTTATTGATAAAATCGGTTTTAGCTTTATTCTCGGCCTGGGCCAGGCCGGGAACAGACAACAACAGAAGAGCGGCACAAAGTACTATAACCATGCAACGTTTCACTTAAATCACTCCTTCATTTTAACCGCAATAGCGAATCTACTCTGATTGTATGATGCCGGCCTGATTATTTCAAGGGAAAAAGCGTAGGATTGGAAATTGTGATTGGAAATGAGAACCAGTGCAAACTTATTACGCCTTGGGGAATTACACTGTGATATAATCAATAGCAAATAAATCATCTAAGGGGGAGTTCTGTGTCATATCGTGAAAAGGAGTACAAGTATCACATTCTTACCGTAGAAGACGGGATCGCTACCATTACTTATAATCGGCCCAAGGCCTTTCACGCCGTCAATCTTCCTTTCATGTTGGAAAGAACCGAAATCTATAATGGTCTTAAGACTGATCCAGAGATACGGGTTCTGATTTCGACCGGGGATGAGCGAGCCTACAGCGCCGGCGGCGATCTGAAGGATTTTGTCAATTTTGGTGTTAAAGAGGCCCGGGAATTTATCGATCACGTTGTCATTAACGGCGATCTGCTGACCAGCCTGCCCTTTCCCACTATTGCGATGGTAGCTGGGCTCTGTCTGGGTGGAGGATTGGAGAGCGCTATCGGTCATGATCTGAGGATAGCCGCCGATAATGCGGTTTTTGGCCTGCCGGAAATCAATGTAGGCATCTTCCCCGGCGGCGGCGCCACCCAGCGTCTGCCCCAGATCATGTCACTCAATAAGGCCAAGGAACTGGTCTTCCTGGGCGAAATGTTCGATGCCCAGACCGCTCTGCAGATGGGCATTGTCAACAAGGTGGTTCCGCTGGATCAGTTGAAGGATGCCACCATGGAACTGGCTAAAAAGCTCTGCACCAAGCCTCCGTTCTCCCTGCGGATGGCCAAGGAGGCCTTGAATGCAGCCTGGAGCACCAGCCTGGACAAGGGATTGCAGATCGAGACCCACGGATGGGCCATGTGCTACGGTACCGAGGATCAGGTTGAGGGAATGCGGGCTTTTATCGAGAAGCGTGCGGCCAATTACCAGGGTAAATAGTTCGAAGGCGGAGGTAGATGATGCCGGTATTAGTTTCAGATTTTCGGCCTCCGTTCATCTACAGGAGTGCACATATCCAGACCACCTTTCCCACCCTGTTCCGACAGGTAGAGGGGGTAGACTATCAGCGGGAGAGGATAACTACACCTGATAGGGATTTCATCGATCTGGATTGGAGTTATGCAATGGCGGTCAGGGGAGTCAAGACCCTGGCCGTCATTTGTCATGGTTTGGAAGGTTGTGCTGAGCGTGCCTATATGCGGGGCATGGCCAAAGCCTGCAACCGTCGCGGAATAGATGCGGTAGCCTATAATTACCGGGGATGCAGCGGTGAAATGAACCGGGAGAAGAGGTTCTACAATGCCGGAGCCACTGACGATCTGGCGCTTGTACTGGACCATATTCGCGTAAGCTGCGATTATGATTCGATGTATCTGATAGGCTTCAGCCTGGGAGCCAATCTGGTTTTGAAATATGTAGGCGAAGCGGGAAATGACCTGCCGGCGGACATCGCAGGAGCAGCGGCCATTTCAGCTCCCTGTGATCTAAGTTCCTCTTCGGTAGAACTACACCGTATGAAAAACCGGCTCTATCATCATCGTTTTCTCAAGATGTTACTGGATAAGATCAGGCAAAAAGCCACCATCTATCCTGAACTTCTGGATGTCGATCTCGCTTCTGTCCGCACCCTGAAGGATTTTGATGATTATTTTACAGGCCCCGTGAGCGGCTTTCGGGATGCCGCCGATTATTGGCAGAGCTGTTCCTGCCGCCAGTTCCTTCCCGCTGTACGGATTCCCGTTCTCATCCTGAATGCAGCAGACGATCCTATTCTGGGTCCCGAGTGTTTCCCCTACCAGGAAGCTCGGGCCAACGATAAAGTCTATCTCGAAGTCTCCCGTTGGGGTGGCCATGTTGGCTTCATGGACCGGCCGGGTCAGGACGAGTACTGGCATGAAAAACGCACTCTGGAGTTTATTATAGATAATGCAAGATAATTGTCATTGTTAGAAAACTTGTGTATCTGGGGCTCCATGTAGCGGCTGCCAGCGTTGCTCTGTTATATGCTGTTGCCCTGCGAGGCTTCTTGCTGGTCCCAATGGGAAACACTGTGTTGAAAAACATAGACCGGGTGTAAGCGATAATAGTAGAACGATATAAAAGCCAGTCAGGTCGATGAATTTCCTTGACCTGACTGGCTTTTATTTTTATTGTTTCATTTTATCGGAGCCTGATATGGGCAGAATATATCTGGCAGAGGGAATATGTAAAACATCCGGCAGCCATCAGTCCGAATGAATATGTTTATACAATTGCGCAAAACGTCACGCATTGCTAAACTGTGGTACAATGATGCACAGGTTTGAAAAATAAATGGGTTATTTACACGGACCATGAGAAACCTTGGAGGATATGATGGAAGAAGCGACCCGCCGCCTGGGCGAAGAAAAGGTATCCAGACTATTATGGCAGTTTTCTCTGCCTTCAATAATCGGCACTCTGGCCAGTTCGGTCTACATAATCATCGACCGCATCTTTGTCGGGCAAGTGGTAGGAGCAGATGCCCTGGCCGGGATGTCTATTACTATGCCCATATCATTTATCATACTGGCCTTTGGATTATTAGTGGGAGTAGGCACCGGCGCTCTGGTTTCAATTCGGCTGGGTCAGGGTAAAAAGGAAGAAGCGGAGCATATACTGGGGCAGGCTTTTTCGTTGGTGCTGATCATATCAGTGATAGTAAGCGGGCTACTCCTTTACTTTCTTGATCCTCTGCTTATCTTGTTTGGGGCCAGCCCGGCTATCATTCCTTATGCTCGTGATTTCATTGGTATAATCCTATTTGCTTCATTCTTTCAGTATACTGGTTTCGGGTTATCTAACGTAATACGGGCTGAAGGTAACCCCAAAAAGGCCATGTATGTGGTATTGATCAATGCGGGTACCAACATTGTTCTAGATGTCTTTTTTATTCTTCTTTTCGGTTGGGGGGTTCGGGGAGCCGCAATTGCCACGGTTATTTCACAGGGCGTTTCGGCAGTTATCGTTCTGATGCATTTTCGGAGTCCCCGCAGTACTCTGAAGTTGAAATTTGCCAATATGCGGCTGCGTACAGATCTGATATGGGGAATAGTATCTATCGGTATGGCTCCCTTTGCCATGCAACTGGCCGCCAGCGTAGTCAATAGCTTATTTAATCAGAATCTGGCCCATTATGGCGGCGATCCGGCTATCGGAGCATTCGGAGTCATCGGAGCTATTGCAAATTTCTTGATCCTGCCGGTGATCGGGGTCAATATGGGAGCACAACCTATTATCGGATTCAACTACGGTGCCCGGCGCTATGACCGGGTCGTAGAAACTCTCAAGGATGCTATCATAGCTGCAACGATTATTACAACTGCTGGGTTTGCCCTGTTAGAACTGTTTCCCCATCAGATGCTGGCGGTTTTCACCAACGATACTAGCATAATAGAAATTGGAACCCACGGTATGCGCCTTTTGATTCTTATGTTTCCAGTGGTGGGTTTTCAGATTGTCGGCGGCAACCTGTTCCAGGCCATTGGCAAGGGCAGGCTGGCTCTATTACTGGCCTTGCTGCGGCAGGTTGTGATACTGATCCCGGCACTCATGATCCTGCCCCGCTTCTGGCAGCTCAACGGGATCTGGATCTCGGCGCCCATTGCTGACGGGCTGGCTACCGTTATTACTCTGCTAATCCTCTTGCCGGAGATAAGATGGCTAAGATCACAGTCGGATGGAGGGAAGTCCCCCGACGAAGGAAGTGTTCCCAACCAGGTGCCTACTTCGGTACTGTCGCCGGAAAGGAAGACTTAAGACAGGAGGATAAATAATGATCAAACGTCAGATCAAGACCCACAGCCGGGAGGATATGCTGGATATTACGAAGATAATTCAGGAGGCCTTACTGGAGTCTTCCAGGATGGACATCTCAGCGGTATTAGTATTTGTACCCCACACCACAGCGGGTGTTACCATCAACGAAAATGCCGACCCCGATGTAAGGACCGATATAATTGCCGGACTCAGGCGACTGGTGCCAATGGAACAGGGATTCCGCCACGCGGAAGGGAATTCGGATGCTCACATTAAAGCCAGCTTGTTGGGCTCATCGCTCATGGTGCCGGTGGAAAACGGGAGGTTGGCACTGGGTACCTGGCAGGGGATTTATTTTGCCGAGTTCGATGGTCCTCGCAATCGCACAGTGGTCATTAAGACGATATAACTCAGCTTTCACAGTTGACATATGATGTGCAGCAAGGATTTTTTTAATTAGCCACAGATGAACACAGATGGACACAGATTATATGTACAATGGCATTAATAATATGCGAAGCAATCCCAACGTGTCATT